>NZ_JACHVC010000013.1:0-352333 GCF_014230145.1 Pelagicoccus albus | reverse complement strand
CTGACTCTTTTGGCAAAATCGGAGATGGCGGCATTCGATCCCAGCTCTGGCAAGCCTATTAGGATGCCAGAAGTCTTCGCCGGACGCTTTCAAGGGTAACTTGTCGAGCTTAGTTTCGCCGGTTGGAGCCTTTGAGGTCCGGGAGCAATTTGCCGCTTAGATTCTGAGGGTCGAGATATAGGATAACGAGGCAGGCGACCGCAGCGAACGCGGAGCCAAAAAAGAAGAGGGGATCCTCGAAGCAGAAGCTTGGGCGTATGAGAAAGGCAAATACAAGTCCGACGATTGCTCCACCAAAGTGGGCGTCGTGCCCGATGTTTCCCTTCTTTTTACGCAAGCCGTAGAAGGAACCTAGAAGGTAGAGTAGGGCAAAAATGTTTCCAGGAATGGCGATCGGTATAAAGAAGAGGCTTACTCCGGTGCCTGGTACTAGGAAAATGGTGGCGAAGATTACTCCCGATACTCCGCCCGAGGCTCCCAACGCGGCGTAGCTCTGGTTCCGGTGTAAGTAAAGGGAAAGCAACGATCCTCCTGCCACAGCGAATACGTAAATCACGACAAGCGACTTCCAGCCATAGAGGTATTCGATCGAACTCCCAAATGAATAGAGGGCGAATAGATTGAAGCCCGCGTGCATCCAGTCAGCGTGGATCAACGCACTGGAAAAGAGGCGATCCCATTGTTGTCCTTTGAGAATCGCATCGGGGACGAAAAGGAGGCGGCGAAGGACCTCCGGTTTCATGAGTGCGATTTGGGTGATTACACCTGTAATGATGCAGATGGTAAGGGTGACTGTAGCGTTCATTAGCAAATTCAGGGACAGCCGTGGTGGCTGGCCCTGATGCTCAGAATCAAAGTACCCTCAGTTTCGGCAAGCGGATTCGTATGCGCCGCTATGCTGTCCGCCTATTGTGAATCTGCTATCCTCGTTCCACTTTCTTCCAGCTGGGACCAATCGAGGCGAATATCCCATTCGAATACCCGATCTTCGGGGAGGGTCGGAGTTCGTAGGTTGTCAATTTCGCTATAGACGTTTGCGGGAGGTTGTACGGTAGCGTCTCTGCCATAGATGAAATCCTGATCCTCCACGATTGCCTTGTAGGCTTTATTGAGAACCAGAGCCCGTTCCTTTGAGGGTGCTATCAGCTCGTAAACGTCTTCTGCTGCGGCAACTTTCTCGTGGTCAACGGTTCCGTCCTCCTTGAACCAGCGTTGCTCCATTTCCTCGTTGTTGCGGAACTCGCTGCCGCCACCCACGCGTTCGAGGTAGGTGAGGATCTCACCTTGGCTTTCACCTACGTTTGGAGCGTCGGGCATGCCGTGCAAATCGATGTAAGACCAGCCCTGTGGGCCATCCAGCTTACGGGCGAAGGCAAAGGTCTTATCAATAGTGGAACCTATTGTATTATGACAGCCCATACAGAAGAAATTCTCTTCGAAGGTATTGGCTCGCAGCCTGCCATGCTTGTCTTCGATGAAGCCTTGCACCGACCAGCCGTTTCCATTGTCGAATCCCCATTGGCCTAGGTTTTTGTAGCCCGGCAGATTGCCAGCTTCCTTTTCGAAGCCTTCCAAATCGTAGCGGCGATGGTAGTTTTGCTTCGAATACTCCTGCCACTTTTTCATATAGCGAACTTCCTTGATTCTTCTAGATGGTTCGACGTGTCCATCGGATCCGAATCCCAAATATCGAATCGTATGCAAAAATTCGGTCCCTTTCGGATAAAGGTGTGTCTCTATAAATTCACCGGAAGCTGCGCCCACGTAATTGTCCGTTTTCGAAATGTACTTCGCCACACCTAGCTGCCCGTCTTGGTCTAGGTCTATGCCGACAGTTTTTTCGTCGATGGGTAGCGTACGAATCTGGTCTTGACCTTTTATCTTCGCTTCCAAGATGCTGAGGTTCGCCATGTATATGTCTCGTGAATACGAACCGGATTCGTCTTCTCTAAATGCTTTGGGCAGGCGGATCATGACGTCGTCAGTCGATCCGTTAGTTGGCCAGAATGTGCTGGGAACAGGCTTATAGTTAAAGGCTACCCAGTGGCTGCCATCTTTAGCGAAACCTTGGGAGTCGAATGCCTCGCGAGCTAGGTGGAGGTTTTCAAGGTCTGGGATCCAGCCATTGAATTCCGCCACTTCCAAGCGGTTTGATAGCTCCGAGTAATTCTCTTGGTTTACATACTCCAGGATTTCGGAATCGCTGATCTGGCCGACCCTTTCGGAGCGATCTTCGAAGAGGTTTTTCCAGTGATTATGGGTCCCCAAGTCGCTGAAGCTGTACTCCACTTGAAGGTCTTGGTCGTTCATTGAGTTTTCCCGACCCGGAATCTCGTTCTGATGGCAAACGTAACAGGGGTTGAAGTAGCCTTCGGTGCGTGTGTAGCACTGGGGTGGCACGACTGCCTCTCTGTTGTACACGGTTGAAACTGGGTGTGCGTCAGGAGCGGGTGGGATTACTGATTCGTTGGCCGATAGTAGGGCGAGCACCGTTTCGTGAGTGGGGCGTTTCGAATCTGCTTCTGACCTATCTTTTGGGCTATTCGCTATAAGAAAATAGGCATTGGCTGAAATCAGGCAAGCAGCGGGGAGAACTAGGGCTTTTCGCATTTTGATAAAAAGTTTTACAGGCTTATGCGTTGGAAAAGCGTGTCCTATGCATGGCTTGAGTTCTGAACGAGCCGTTTATTGTGAAAGATAGGAAACGCGATCATTGAGCTGTAACAAAAGACGCATGTTTGTGATAAAGTGCGCGGTAAAGTATCATAGATACAATTACGTTTAATTGGTGAGTATATTGTAACTTATGATACGCATTTCCCCGTTGATTGGAGATCTGCGTTTCTACTGTTTTGAGGTGAGCCCATCGTTTCCTTCGGGCTCTTTGTAGAATTAGCCTAAACCAAAATAATACCTACACCTAACGATAATGAACTCCTCAAAAGTTTCAGTTTCCAAGCGCGCTTTCGCCTATGCGTCAGCAGCTTCCGCTTTGGCATTCGCAGCTCCTGCGTTTGCTGGCGGATCAGACGTATGGTTCACACCACTCACAGAATCAGCCACCGTATTGTCTCCCAATGATGTGGCTGAGCTCATGGAACCTTGGATCGCTCCCTCCGGCTTGATGCAAGTCAATCTCGTCAGCCTCCACGAAGTTGAAGACCAGGTTCTTAGTCCTCTTCAATCCATCGTGCGTGTGCCTGCAGGAAATTCTTCCTCGATGTTTGATATGATGGCCTACGACGACACCGGTGACTTTCTTTTCATCCCTCATGAAACGCCATTTGGCGCGGGCGTCTCCCGCCACGATATTCATGGCCGTTCAACCGAAACCCTTTTCAATGGCGACGGAGGAGGAAACGATGGCGATTGGAGCAACGACTGGGGTGCATTCGACCCATGTCGCTTTACTCCAAACGGGACGCTTTTCCTTGCTGAGGAGTGGACTGGTGAAGGTCGGGTGATGGAGGTTTTGAATCCATTCGCTGCCCCAGAGGACATTGCAGTTCGCGAATTGGATAGCATCGCAAACGTAGCTCACGAAGGGATCAACTTCAGCCTGCAAGATCCTCGTGTCATCTACTATATTGACGAGTGGAATTCTGGTTCGATCTACAAGTTCGTAATGAAGCGTGCGGGAGATTACACACGTGGACAGACCTTTGTTCTTAAGGTGGACGCATACGAAGGTGATCCAGCCGAATACTGGAATGAAGGTACAAATGTTGACGCCGCCCGTACAGGTGTCGCGACTTGGGTGCCTTTGACGGATCGTCGTGGCAATGTTCTCTCGGGAATCACCGATCCTTTCCGCAATGGTCCGACCACAGATCCCCGCACAGATCCAACGGTTCGTGGCGGACGTCCCGCGGCGGACGATGTGAACGCCACTCCGTACGGTCGTCCTGAAGATATGGAAGTAGCGGAGTTGGCCAATGGAAATGAAGTCCTCTACATCTGTATGACTTCCGAGCAGACTGTTTACTCTATCGAGATTCTCAGCAAGGAGAAGGCGATCGTTGGCAAATTGGTCGACGGTAGCGTAACCCCAAAGAACGTCGGTTTCGCTCCGACCACAGCTGTATTGAATTCTCCTGACAACCTCGCCCAAGACGCAGCTGGCAACATTTACATCATCGAAGATGCTCCCAATGGTTCTAGCACCGGCGGTGATATTTGGTTCGCCCGCGATGTCGATAACGACGGTGTTGCCGAGTCGCTCGACCATTTCCTCAGCTTGCAGGTTGATGGTTCCGAGGCCACCGGTATGATCTTCAACCCAACCAAGCCAACTGAGTTCGTAGTGGCTGTTCAGCACCCTGACAGCACTAACTTGGATTCAGTACCTGAAGGTCTTGGTGATTCTGTTTGGAAGTTTGAAATCTCGGATAGCGAGTTCGATCGCGCGGTGCAGATCAAGCAGTTGAAAGATTACTGGAAGCGTCGCAAGAGCCCTTTCTGGGGTAAGCTTTGGTGGTAAACAGGCTCTGTATTCAGTAGTTGATACCTGGCGAGCTCCTAGTGGGGCTCGCCATTTTTTATGCTATGGAACTAGCGGTAACGCAAAAGGCCGCCACGTGATCGTGGCGGTCTTTGTTGTGAAAATTTGTTTTCTTTGATTAGAGTTCGATTCTGTAAAGGACCGAACTAAGGGCAGGGGCCTTGAGGCCTTTGGTAATCTTAGCAGTGGACTCGACTGCGTCGACTTGACGCTCAGCCCCGGGAGCGTTGTGGGAGCGGTGGTCTGGTCCGGTGATAGTCCACACCTTTGCTTCCTTAGGGAGTTTCATTCCTTCGATACTGAAATCGAAAGAAGCCGCTTCTTCGGTTGGGTTCACGATGCTCACGGTCAAGGTTTTGCCATCTTCCGATTTGGAGGCGGCTACGTCCAGATGTCCATAGGCATCCACGGGAACTTCGACTGGGATGGGTTGCCATTCCGCACGGTAAAGTTTCAGGACGATGCCAGTGGTAGCGAACTCGGCTTCTGTCTTGGAAGTTTTGATACAGCCAATGACATTTACGGTCTGAGCGTAGTTTGCGATCTTGATCAGGTCGCTTTGACGATAGAATTCGTGCAGGGCGACTACGGTGCCGAGGGCGTCCTTTAGATCGTAGACGCATCCCAGTTCGCCGTATTCATATTGTCGATCCCAGTAGTTCCATTCGTCCATGGCGATATACATGGTCTTGCCGTTGAGCTCTTCGATCTCTGGTTGAAGTCTGCGGTGCTCGCTAGATATGCGGCGGATCTGGTCTCGCATGAGAACGACGTGCTCGATGGGCTCGAGTTCTTGAGCGTCTGTCCATGGTGTTTCGCCAGAGTAGAAGTGCTCCGAGATGAGGTGCATGTAATCGGCGGAACCTTCCATCATGCCCACCGACCACAGCTTTTCGGCTTTCGCTTGGTTTGGATCGTAGTCCGCATTGATTTGATCGACGGCTCCCACTCCGATGAGAACGAGATCCTTATCTGCGTCGAGCATGGCGGAGGCGACTTCGTTGTGCTTTAGCACGTATTGCTCGAGCTGCATGAATCCAAGCTGCCAAGGGCCCCACATCTCGTTGCCAACGCACCAGTATTTTACGTTGTACGGTTCGTAGTTTCCATTGTCTACACGCCATTGGCCGCCGATGGTATCGCCGTTTGCATTGCAATACTCGACCCACTGGGCCGCGGAGTAGGCGTCGCCGAAGCCGGTATTGGCGGCGATGGTTGGCTCGGTGTTAATCTCCCGACAGAAGTCGATGAATTCGTCGGTACCGAAGTCGTTGTGCTCAACTCCTGTCCAAGCTGGGTTTTTACGAGGAGGGCGACGATCGCGGTCGCCGATGCCATCCCGCCAATTGTAGCCCGATACGAAGTTGCCGCCTGGCCAGCGGTAAATGGGGGCGTCGAGCTCTTTGAGAAGCTCGAGCGTATCGGCCCGCATGCCTCTCACATTATTGGCGGGCATAATTGAAAGGGTTCCCACGAATGCTTCGCCAGAGAGAACTTCGACCGCTAGGCTCGCTTTCAAGGTTTCCTCCTTGGCATTGAAGGTGTAGGGAAATTTTTGGTACGCGCCCTCTGGTACAGTGAATGTTGAGCTTTCACTATTTCCACCAGTTGAGAAGGTTACTTTGACCACACTTCGTTCTGCTCCGGCGTTCTGCAGCCAGATGTAGCCATCGTAGTCCATGTCTTCGATTGTGGCTAAGTCGTTCTGGCGGAAGCCAGATCCCGCACTGACCTTGGGGGTGAATTCCCCGACAAATGAGTCCTCGCGTACCATACTCACTCCCGACGCTGAGCCGAGAATTTCCCAAGGTGAGGCTCCCACTACAGGATAGGCTGTGTCTTGGAGGGATTTGTAAGGATCGTAGTCTTCGGTGATCGGGAAATAGAATTTCCGATCTTCCAGCATCTCTGCCCAGATTCCTCCGTAGATGCATCGGCCCATATGTTCGATGAATTGTCCGTAGATGAAGGGGCTGATCGCTTCACTGGTTTGGGAGAGGTCTAGTTCGATGCTCTCCGATGGTTTATCAGTTGCCGAATGGGTCATAGGCAGGAGGGTAGAGGTAGCTACTGCTAACAAGGTCGTTTTCAGTCGGTTCATAGGGTTCGTTTTGGGTTCGTACGAAATGCTCCCCCGAATGGGGGATGGGGTGGCAAAAACGATCCTCTGATGTGGCCTGAGAGCCAAGAATAAGCGTACTTTACTGTTAAGTAAAAATCGTCACTATTCAGTAAAAATCATCTTGGACCGGAGGCCTAGAGTACGCAGTGTACACCAGTCTTTTTGGGCGTTTTTCTTCGCGGGAGATTTAGCGCACATCAAGACGCGAACCTAACACCCCAAACCCTAAAACGAAATTGATCCTGCATATCTGCGAATTTTCGAGCTGCGATCCTTGTGGCGCACGCCCGTGCCTCGAGCTCACAACTATACGCTTTCGCCAAAGTCCGCCAGAGTGTAGCTGAAACGGTTTCTGACTCTCCCTTGTCTATTCGTGTAAATCGCCAAAATCGCGCCGCGTGTCCTGCGTCGGTTTACCCCAACTGATATCCCCCCTAACACACCAATTAATAGCTTATGAGATCTAATGGACCTTCATTAAAAACATCGCTTCAGCTGCTCGCGCTATCCGGCGCCATGCTCGTCGGAGCAAGCTGTACCGCCGAATCCGATACAGTTGAGAGCAGCGCCTTCGGAACAAGCAAATCTGGAGAGCCGGTCACGCTTTACACTTTAGACAATGCCAATGGCATGGAAGTGGACATCATCACCTATGGAGGAAGAGTCACCCGTCTGACTGCTCCAGATCGCGATGGCAATTACGCGGATGTAGTTCAAGGCTTCTCCGACATCGCGGGATACGAAGCGGACTCCAGCTTCCAGGGCGCTTTAATCGGTCGCTATGGAAACCGTATTGCTCACGGTCAGTTCGTGATCGATGGCGAAACTTACGACCTGGCCAAGAACGATATGCCTGGCGACATCCCCTGTCACCTCCATGGAGGAACAATCGGTTACGACAAGGTCGTCTGGACAGCTGAGCCCGTTGTGAAGGACGGAATCGAAGGTTTGAAGCTCACCTATCTGAGCGAGGATGGAGAAGAAGGCTACCCCGGCACTTTGGATATTACGGTCCACTACTGGCTCCAGGACGATGATTCACTGAAAATCACTTACCACGCCACTACCGACAAGAAGACTTACGTCAACTTGACCAATCACGCTTACTTCAACCTCAAGGGAGAAGGAGAGGGCACGATCGTCGATCATGAGTTCACCCTCAACGCCAGCAAGTTCACCCCTGTGGACAAAGGCTTGATCCCGACTGGCGAGCTTCGCCCAGTGAAGGGTACTCCTTTTGATTTCACCACAGCTCATACGCTCTCCGCACGTATTGGCGACGAGAACGAACAGCTGTCATTTGGCGGTGGATACGACCACAATTGGGTGCTCGACAACCAAGATGGTTCTATGGCTTTGGCTGCTACTGTTTACGAGCCCACAACTGGACGCGTGATGGAAGTGATGACCGAAGAGCCTGGTATCCAGCTCTACAGCGGTAACTTCTTGGACGGGACCATGACTGGCCAGTCTGGCAAGAGCTACGAATACCGCGGCGCGTTCTGCCTCGAGACTCAGCACTATCCCGACTCTCCAAACCAGCCAAACTTCCCAAGCACGCTTTTGGCTCCAGGAGATGTCTACGACACGACCACCATCTACAAGTTTAGCTCTAAGTAAACGAATCGGAACAAACAATGGAAAGCACACTTCAAGCAATGGACTGGGCGGTTATCGCCCTCTATTTCGTAGGAATCGGGTTGATAGCCTGGTGGTCCGGTCGAAATCAGAGCGATACCTCCGACTACTTCTTGGCTGGCCGTAATGCTGGCTTCTTCGCGATCGGCGCTTCGATCTTCACTTCTAACATTGGCTCCGAGCATATCGTAGGACTTGCAGGGCAAGGTGCGTCGACCGGTATGGCTATGGCCCACTGGGAACTGCACGCTTGGGTAATGATCCTTCTGGCCTACGTATTCGTTCCGTTCTACTACAAGTCAGGCGTCTACACGATTCCTGAGTTCCTGGAAAAGCGTTTCAACGCCAAGTCGCGTTGGCTGCTCTCTCTGGTTTCCCTTGTCGCTTACGTTTTCACAAAGGTGAGCGTAACGGTTTACGCGGGTGCGTTGGTATTCCAGGTTCTGATGCCAGACACTTTCGGTTCTCCGGAAGCTGCGTTCTGGGTCGGTGCGTTCATGACGGTTATCCTGACAGGCCTCTACACCGTTTTCGGCGGTATGAAGGCTGTTCTCTACACTTCGGCGCCACAAGCGATCATCCTCATTTTCGGCTCCTTCCTCATCACTGCTTACGGTTTGAGCCGTTTGGGTGGCTGGAACGAGTTGGTCTCCTTGGCGAGCGCCAATGCTGACCAGTTCGCGCTCTGGAGACCTTTGTCGGACCCTGATTTCCCATGGCTCGGCGTTTTGATCGCTTCTCCGATCATCGGTATCTGGTACTGGTGTACAGACCAATACATCGTGCAGCGTACTTTGACTGCGGCTAACCTCACTCAAGCTCGTAAGGGCGCGCTCTTCGGTGGTTTGCTCAAGGTCACCCCAGTTCTGATCTTCCTCATCCCAGGTTTGATCGGTTGGGCGTTGCACCAGAAGGGTCTCATACAGATCCCACTCAAGGAAATCATTACCGCTGCAGGCGTTGAGCAAGTAATCAACGGCGATATGGTTTTCCCAACCTTGGTGACCGAGCTCCTTCCTGTGGGTATTCGTGGTTTGATCGTGGCAAGTATGTTGGCGGCTTTGATGAGCTCGCTCGCATCTCTCTTCAACTCCAGTGCCTCGCTCTTTACCGTTGATATTTACGAAAAGCTCCGTCCTGGAATGCCTTCCAAACACTATGTGACCGCGGGTCGTATCGCGACTACAGTGGTCGTGGGCGCAGGTATGCTCTGGATCCCTGTCATGAAGCTCGTCGCAGGTGGAGGCCTCTACCAATACTTGCAAAGCGTGCAAGGTTACCTCGCTCCTCCAATCGCGGCCGTGTTCCTCCTCGGCGTGATGTGGAAGCGCGTTAACGCTCAGGGCGCAGCTTGGGGACTTGGTCTCGGCTTTGTGCTCGGTATGGCGAAGCTCACTGTTCAAACCTTCTTCGGAACAGCTGAGAACAAGATCAGCGATCCAGCATTCCTCGCAGCGATCGGAGACTACAACTGGCTCTACGCGACTGGTGTTCTTTTCGCCATCAGTGTCGTAATCATTGTAGTGGTATCTCTTCTCACGCCTCCACCGACTGAAGCGCAGACCAAGGGTCTCACTTACAGCTCCATGAAGGACGACGACGATGGCGACCTCAAGGCAAGCTGGGATACTGGCAACAAGATTCTGTCTGGTTTGATCGCAGTGCTCGTACTCGGCCTATATCTCTACTTCAGCTTCTGGCTGGGTTAGTCCAAATCTCAAAGTTCGCTGTCCTGCCATCGCGTAGGCCAGCGGCTATTTAGGATAGTCTTTTTTGGCTGCGATCGGTTTTTTGCCGGTCGCAGCTTTTTTTTATTTTTTAGATAGGGAAAAATAAAAAAGGCATCCCGGATAAGGATGCCCTTGGAAATAGTCTTAGTTTCGAACTCTAGCGCTTTTCCCAAACAGTGAGGTCGGCAATGTTATGGTCGAAAGTGCGAGCGGTCCTTCGCAGAACGTATTCGAGATCTCGAGACGTGCCCAATTTTTTAAATTCTTTGCTCAGCAATTCTTCGATGCGGTCCTTCCCGGTGACGTTTTCTCCGTTCACCTTAATCCCTCCGAGCCAATGATCGCGACTTGTTACTTTTTCTTGCCAGTCATAAGTCGAAGCGATGACTAGTAGGCCGCCCTCGTTGAGGCGTTTGCTAGCTGATTCGAGGAATTTCTGAGGATCGTAACTTCGTTCCAGAAGCGTATCCAAGAGGATCAGATCGTATCCCTGGTAAATTTCCTTAAGGTTCGAAAGGTCGCCTTGCATGAACTCAACCCGGTCTCGCGTTCCATCCAGCCCTAGGTTTTGCAGCTTAACTTGATGGAAGGATGATATCTCTCCCTCTTCGGGCAAAGTGTACTGCGTGTAGCCTTTTTCTTTGAGCTGAACCCCAATGCGAATCATCCGAGCGCTGAAGTCGATGCCTGTCACGTTCTTGTAGCCGGCAGCGAGTTCGAAAGCGGCTCGTCCGGTTTTGCATCCCAGAACGAGGGCTTTCTCGCGTTTGCGGTCAGAAGCGATGTCTAGGCAGATTTGGGCCAACTTTTCGGGATAGTTGTCTACGTCGAAGTATTCTTTGCCGTAGTTAAATTCACAGTACGGAATTACTTCTGGATCCGTTTCCCATGAGTCGTCTGGTATCTCGACTGGGGCGTCGCTAATGACGTAGCGGAAGCCTGCGTGCTGGTAGAAGTGTCTCCTGAAGGCGTAGCGAGAGTCACGCATCAACTCGTTTCCTGTGGAAATCCAAGATCCGCCCTTGATCATGTTATGCTTCGTGTCGAAAGTCGGGGTCGAAAAGTCGTCGTAAAGAGGATGGATTTCGAATCCGTCGTATCCGCGGATCGGTGTTTCAGTGTGCTGCCAAACGTTGCCGACCACGTCGTAGAAGCCATGTTTAAATGGATGGGTATCGACCGGTACTGATGAGGCGGGGCCTTCTAAGTTTAGGTTGCCCGGAGCTTTCTTCCAAGCGGGGGCATCGGGGACTTCGGTGTAGTCGAGCAGTCGATACCATTCTTCCTCTGTCGGCAGGCGTACAGGCTGGCCGGTTTTGGCAGCCTTCCAGTTACAGAAGGCCTTTGCTTCTAGATAGTTGGTTTCGACCGGCCAAGACCAAGGCATGTCGATCTCTTTCAACATGGTTCGAAATTTGTAGCTACCATCGGGTTGAGGCAGCCAGAAGCGAGGACAGGTTGCCTTTTCGTAGCTTACCCAGTTCCAGCCTTCTTCGGTCCAGAAATCCCGATTCGAGTAACCACCATCCTGAACGAAAGCTAAGAACTCGTCATTGGATACCAAATACTTGCTGGCTCCAAAGTCTGTTATTTCCTTCGAGTAAGTTCCGTACTCGTTGTCCCATCCGTAATAGGCATCCTCGAGTGATTTGCCGAGTGCGACGCTTTTTCCTGGCACAGCAATGATTTCGTTTGTTTGGGGTGTCGTATCCGAATCGCTAGGTTGCCATGCTGGATGTTCGCCATCGAGAAGGCTCGTTGGTAGTTGACGAATCAGTACAGAGCTTGTCTCGAGGTGGATACGTTCGTGCTCGATACCCATCATGATCGGCCAGAAGGGGCTCTCCCATCCGATCGGCAGCTTTATCGGCAGTTTGCTGATTAGCTGATCGATACATTCACGGACCTGAGCTCTGTATTCGCGGACTTCGTCAGGATCTGGCCAGGCGTAGTGAGCTTCATTCAAATCGTCCCACGACATTTCGTCCACGCCGATGGCGAAAATGGATTCGAAGCCGGGGTTGATGCGATCCACTAGTTTTGCAAGCACCAGCTTGTTCATGAAGAAGGTGGCGGTGTGTCCGTAGTAAAAGATCAGTGGATGCCTAAGGGCGTCGGCTCTCGTCGTGTAGGCTACTTTGTCCAAAAACGGTTCAAAGAGGGCCTCGTAGGCATCATAGGTTTCGTGGAAATAGCGGCGAATCTCTTCGCGTTTGGCTTCGGGGTCTCCTGTTGAGAGGTTTACGGTGTAGGGGGTCTTGATTTCCGTGGTCGCCGAGTTGGTAGTCATATTGGTGTAATCGGTTATGGTTTCTCTCGGTAGGCAGGGGCGCTACAAGAGAGGGCGTTGGAGATGCTTTGTCAGGCTGCACCTCAACACTTTTGAAAACGAATCTAGGCACAAAAAAGCTGCGGGCAAATCCGCAGCTGAATTTTGGATGAGCTCTCGCTCTATCTATCGCCAGGTGATCAGAAATCGCTCTCGATTTCTGGAATCTTGTTGTCGGTGCGGACGACAGCGACCGGGACCTTGTTCTTTATGGCTAGACTCTGTTCTTTCAGGAAACGAGCGCCCACAGCCTCGCAAGCCTCGCCGACAGTCTTCACCGGGTATTTGCGGCCCTTTTTAGAAATGTTGTACTCGTAGGAAGCTCGAATCAGCCGGTCCATTGTTTCTCCGACAGGGTCGTCCTCTGGAATTTGGGCTACCCAGCCGACATAGTCTTCGCTTGGGATGGTGCCATTCGGATCCGATACGATGATGACAAATTGCTTTTTGACGGTGGGTTCGCGATTCGCTTTTTCCGCTTCCGCCTCTGCTGCAGCTTGCTCTTCGATTTGTTTGAGCACGGCTGTGATCATGTCCGGCTCGAGATTATTGTTGGAAAGGACTTCGTGAATGAGTTCTACGGAAACTTTTGGCATGGTGGAAATTAGGAGGTTTTTTTACTCGTGTAGCGGCACGCGCTCTGCTGGCGTTTGGGCCTGACAGCCTTTCCAGATTTCCGCTCCAACCAGTCCATGCAAGAAGATATTTTCGACATCGTCGATGAAAACGATCAAGTCGTAGGGCAAGCGACCCGCTCACGAGCCCACGCCGAAAAGCTCCGCCACCGCGCGGTCCACGTACTTATTTTTAACGATGAGGGAGAAGTTTTCCTTCAAAAACGTGCCATGTCGAAAGACAGCTGGCCAGGGGCATGGGACTCTTCTTGCTCTGGACATGTCGACCAAGGCGAAGACTACCTTACGGCAGCACACCGCGAACTGGACGAAGAGCTCGGCTACACGGCTACCAAGCCACTGGAGTTTCTCTTTCAGCTGACCCCTTGCGACGCCACGGGTCAGGAATTTATCAACGTCTATCGCGATACCGGAAATGGACCATTCCGACTCAATCACGACGAGATCGAGATCGGCGAATGGAAACCGATCAGCAAACTCCTCGAAGGGATCGGGTTTACTCCGAATAGGTATTCGAGCGCTCTGCGTTTGATTTTGGAAAAGCTGCAGGCTATGCAGCAGTTGCCTGCCTCCTGAGAACAGGTTCGCCTGTCCTTTCAGCGCGTGTTCGAGAGCTTGTATTTGGAGCATCAATACGGTTTTGGATGTAGGTTGAGCTTAACAGGGATTTATAGATGAGAAGAGTAGCCATATGCTGCGGAGATCCTTCCGGCTTGGGTCCGGAATTGATCGAACGTTGTTTGAGCGAGAACGATTACGGAGACGCGCAATTTGTTGTGTTCGGCAGCAAGCAATGGGTAGACCATGTAGTGGCTCAAGGGAACGGCCGTGTGGAAGGCGTGGCCCTGAGTGAGCGAGTGTTTCATCCTGGCAAGCCCGAACCTGACGGGGCCAAGCTTGCCATGGCAGCCATGGAGGCAGCGGCCGAATCTTGCGTATCGGGCCGTTGCGACTCGGTTGTCACGGGACCCATTTCCAAGGCCTTGTGCGCGAAAGTCGGATACCAGTTTCCCGGGCAAACCGAATTCTTTGCTGCTCGCTGGGGAGGTGAACCGACCATGGCATTTGTAGGAGAGCGTCTGAAGGTTTGCCTGAGCACTTGGCATATTCCCCTTAAAACTGTGGCGGAGAGCCTAGATGAAGAGACTTTCAAGCATAGCGTTTGCTCAGCTGCGGAACTGGGTCGCCGGCTCGGCATTACGAATCCAAAAATCCTTGTCTGCGGACTGAATCCGCATGCGGGCGAGGGCGGTTTGCTAGGTTCGGAGGAAATCGATTCGCTAAATCCATGGTTGGCCGAATTACGCCCAAATTTGGAAGCCGTCGTGGAAGATTGTGTGCCCGGAGATACCGCCTTTGCACGGGCGATGAAGGGTGAGGCGGATGTGGTGGTGGCCCTGTACCATGACCAGGGTTTAGCTCCTTTTAAGGCCGTCGATTTCGATAGTGGCGTGAACGTAACCCTTGGCTTGAAGTATCTTAGAGTGAGCCCAGATCACGGGACTGGCTTCGAAATAGCGGGTAAGGGCATCGCTAGCTCGGGAAGTACCCACCATGCGATTAGACTCGCCTGCAGCATGAAATAAGCGGGCACAGCTCTTGCTTGATTTCGGACCTTTAAATTTTGATAGTTCTTAGCGTGTCAGACCAAACAACAGTCCAGTTACCGGAAGGTGTGCGAAAAGGTGACGATCGTCTCGTCAAGGTGACCGCATCCGCTATATCCAAGATTGCCAAGTTGGCGGAAAAAGAAGGCGACAAAGCATTGTTACGGGTAGGCATCTCTGGCGGAGGCTGTAATGGGTTGTCGTACAAGATGCGATTTGTGGAGAATGCCCGCAAAGGCGATATCTTCCTCGATTTCTCTCCGGCGCATCTGGTCGTCGACAG
The DNA here is from genome assembly GCF_014230145.1 of Pelagicoccus albus. Lineage (NCBI taxonomy): Bacteria > Pseudomonadati > Verrucomicrobiota > Opitutia > Puniceicoccales > Pelagicoccaceae > Pelagicoccus > Pelagicoccus albus. The sequence continues at coordinate 337,488 of NZ_JACHVC010000013.1, read as the reverse complement.
CAAAAGCGCGCTTTATCTGAAAGGCACCGTCCTCGACTACTCAGATGCTTTGATTTCGGGAGGTTTCAAGTTCTCCAACCCTAATGCGACTTCCAGCTGCTCCTGCGGGGAGAGTTTCTCTGTTTGAGCGAAGTTTTTCCAAATGTAGGCAAAAGATAGGCCTAGCGGCTTGGATTTCAGCGGTTTAGGCGTAAAAAGTGTTGAACATGGCCCGAAAGCCGCGATTAGTTGTCGGTTCAAACCTGCTATACTAGAATCATTATTTGAATGCCAAAACCAAGAGGTAGACGTAGACCACCACGTAAATTAGACCCATTCGCCCAAATTCGGCGAAATCACCGCATCCGCGTACCGAAGATTCGAGTCGTAGGACCGGACGGCAAGCAGTATGGCGTGATGGATACCAAGGAGGCTTTGGAAGTAGCTCAAGGAGCAGGCCTCGATCTCGTGGAAGTAGCGGCCCAAGCGCGTCCACCGGTTTGCCGTATCATGGACTTCGGCAAGTATGTCTATGAGCAGCAAAAGAAGTCCAAGGATAACAAGTCGACTTCCAGCAAAGTCAAAGAGGTCAAGTTCCGCCCTCGTGTGGAGCAGCACGACTATGAGACGAAGCTGCGCAGAGCTGAGCTGTTCCTCTCAAAGGGCAACAAACTGAAGCTAACGCTTTCTTTTCGCGGTCGCGAAATGTCCCACACCGAAATCGGTTTCGAAACGATGCGTCGCGCGATCGCAGATCTCGAAACAATGGGACACGCTGACAACCAGCCACGTTTGATAGGCAGAAACATAAATGTAATGGTTTCGCCACTACCTGCCAACAAACGTAAGCCCAAGTTCTTGCGCGAGGACGACGATCACGACGAAATCGAAGCCTCCGAGCACCATGATGAAGATCATGGCGATGAGGGAGAGGACACCGATGCCGAAGGTAGCAAGTAGGATCACCTTAGCATAGGTTGACCTTTTGGTATTCTATAAGTTGATGCATATTTCATTCAGAGGCGGCTTACACATCATCGGATGCGTAGCCGCTTCTTTGTTTCTAGTCAGTTGTGAAAACACGAATGACCAAGATCCCGATCCTATCGAGGCAGCTCCCTTGAGTCAGGCCACAAGCGTCGAACCTTCTGATTCGGACGCTACCAACGACCTGGAATCAGAAATTCAGGAGTCATCCGACGCTAGCGAGACTGAAGGGGAAGATGCTCAAATCGCTAATGGCATCGAGTCTCAGGCTCTTCGTTTCGGGGCTAATATCGAGAAAGTACCTGAAAAAAAGGAGTGGAAGCTTTCGAAAAACGAACGTGTGCTCACGCTGACCGAGGGGAGCCGAGTTGCTTATCTAGACGGAGTGAAGGTGTTCCTCGATATTCCTTTTGAAGAAATTGAAGGGGCATTTGCGTTAAGCTCATCCGACGAACGAATTTTGCTCGAAGCCGTCTTTGGAGGCCATAATCGTATCGATACTGAGGTGTCCACCGTGGTGATTGATCCCGGACATGGGGGTTCTCAAGACGGGACCAAAAACGAGACGCTTGGGATCTATGAAAAGGAGATGACGCTCGATGTGTCGCTCCGCTTGAAGACGCATTTGGAGGAAGCCGGGTTCAAAGTCATTTTAACTCGCTACGAAGATCGTCATGTGAGTTTGGACGATCGCCCTGCCATGGCCAATGGCGCCAAAGCGGATCTTTTTGTAAGCGTTCATTTCAACGCTGCCATAAACAAGAAGGCTAGCGGTTTGGAAACGTATATGCTTACCCCGGCTGCTATGCCTTCCAGTTCGGATACGGAGGTCGATGGAGATGGGAAGGAGTACGCTGGCAATCAGTTTGACCTTGAGAATTTCGATCTCAGTTTTCGTATCCAAGATTCACTGTTGAGCCGACTAGGTCGAGAGGATCGAGGCGTTCGCAAAGCTCGCTTCAGGGTCTTGAAACCGCTCAATTGCCCTGGCGTCCTCGCTGAGTGTGGATTTATATCCAACGAGCAGGAAGGGCTTCTTGTCAGCACGGCGGGGTATCGCGAGCGCGTGGCTCAGTCGCTAGCCGACGCTATCATTGCTTATTCAAACGCCCGCAAAGCGCGAAGTGACAGTTAGACAGTTAGCTCTTCGCTAATGGGTACGACTACAAAAAAACCGTGCCTCTTACGGAAGCACGGTTTCGTAAATTTTTCAGAGCGGTTCGCTTAGATTTCGTCGATTATTCGATCGGCGAGACCGTAGTCGATTGCCTCTTGAGCGCTCATGTAGAAGTCGCGGTCCGTATCCGTCTGGATCTTGTCTAGTGGTTGTCCAGACGCTTCGGACAGGATTCGGTTGAGCTCCTCGCGAGTCTTTTCCATGTCTTGGGCGAAGATGTGAATATCTACTGCTGGACCTTGGAACTGGCCGCCGATGAGTGGCTGGTGGATCAACACCTTCGCGTGCGGGTAGAGAAGGCGGTTACCTTTCTTGGGGGCTGACAGTAGGATAGAGCCCATGGATGCCGCGAGTCCGGTCACTACAACGATAACCTCGGAGGAGATCAGCTTGATGGTGTCGTAAATGGCGAGTCCAGCGGTTACCGAACCACCCGGAGTGTTGATGTAAAAGGTGATGTCTTTTCCTGGAGCATCGGCCTCTAGGTAGAGGAGCTTTTCGGTGACGTCCTTAGCGGATTCATCGGAAACCTGTCCCCAAAGGAAAATTTTGCGCTCTTCCAAAAATTTCTTCTGGATGAGTGAGCCTACAGGAGAGTCTGGAGTTTTTTCTTCGTTTTTGGGCATCTATAAAAATGTGATGTAGTTGTTGGTATTCAAGGAGCTGGCTTTGGCAAGGAATTCGACTCAAAAGACGGCGTCTGAAGCTTATTCCTGAAAGTGTCCCGTCAGCTGCCGCCTCTGCAAAGGCGGCCCCAACTACGTTCAACGCTTGAGGGAGTCGCCTGATTCTAAACCAAGCCCAGGACCATGCGGCCCTCTTCGCTGATCATGCTTTGGTCCCAGGCAGGTTCCCAGACCAAGTTGACTTCTGCTTCGTCTACACCGGGTACGAGAAGGACTTTGCCTCGGGCGTCTTCTGCGATGGCTGGTCCCATTCCGCAGCCTGGAGCGGTGAGTGTCATTTGGACGACGACCTTGTTGGCGCTGTTTTCCGTTTCCTCGACCACCATGGAGTAAACAAGCCCGAGGTCTACGATGTTGACCGGTATTTCTGGGTCGTAAACGTTGCGGAGTTGCTGCCAGATCGCCTCCTCGTCTGGAGATTCGCCGGAAGATTCGGATTTTGATGCCTTGGCTGCCTCCTCGGCCTCTGCTTGCTCTGCGGCTATGTCTTGGCCGAGGGCGTCAGCGTCGCGACCGTCGATTCGCGCCAAGCCGAATTCTGTCATCACGGTGTAGCTTCCACCGAGTTGTTGAGTGATGTGAACCGTGGAAAGAGCGGGAAGGTGTAGAGGCTCACCGCTAGGGATCTGTACTGCTTCGACCTCTCTGGTGAGGCTTCGTGGCTGCTGGTCTTCAGATTGCATTTTGAATGTAGGAGTTATTCTCCGGGGTTCTGTTTATGAAAATATTGAAAACGGGGATTGTCTTATCGATCAATCCCCGCGGGCGCAAATTCAACTTTAGCTCTTTGCTTGTGACTGTTTGGCGAGGCGTTTCTTAAACTTCGCCTGGATGATCTGGCGGGCGTTCTCTGCCACGGTCGGACATTCGATACGTTCGAGGATTTCCTCGAAGAAGCCGTAAACGATCAACTCTTGGGCTTTGGCGCGTGGGATTCCGCGGGCCAGCATGTAGAAGATCTCGTCATCCTCGATTTGGGATGTTGTCGCCCCGTGACTGCACTTCACGTCATTGGCGTCGATCTCCAGACCTGGCAGCGAATTGGCTTCCGCTGTGTTGCTGAGCAATAGGTTGCGGTTGGTCTGGTAAGCGTCGGTCTGTTGGGCTCCCGGGTCGACCTTGATCAAACCTGAGAATATGGTGCGAGCGTCGTCGATGAGAGCGTTTTTGAAGAGCAGATCCGAAACCGCGTTGGCGGCGGAGTGGGTTTGCAAGGTACGCTGATCGATTTCCTGCTCGTTGTCCGCTACGGCGAGGGAGAGCATTTCCACCTTGGAGCCAGGGCCTTTGATTTGGCCGTGTGTCTCGGAGCGGTAGCGTTGGCAGCCTACGTTTACACTGATGGTTTTTACGTTGGAGTCGCGACCGGCGATGTTGGAATTGATCTGGAAACCAAGGGTCTTCTCGTTGAAGTTTTGCAACAGCGTGTAGTCCACGGTTGAGCCAACTCCGGCGAATATGTGGTTCACTCCGCAGGAGAACGCGGCTGCGTCTTCGCTGGCAGAGAGATTAGCTTCGACTACTTTGACCTTCGCGAAGTCTTCGGTGATGATCAAGGTGTGCGGGAAAATGGCGGAGCCCGCGTTGATGCTCCAGTTGTAGACGATGAACGCCTCTTCGATTTCCACGCCTTTCGGCACGTAGAGTAGGGCGCCGTTTTCCAGGAAGGCCTGATGGAGGGCGGCGAACTTTTCCGAACCGAGATCTGCTTCCTGCTTCATGAAGTAGTCCTTCATGATGTCGGCGTGCTTGGTGATGGCTTCACGGAATGGGGCCCAGATAACGCCTTTTTCCGCAAGTTCCGGAGAGATGCGGTCCGCTTGCAAGGTTTGGTCGTCTCCGAATACGAACCGTCCGGCGTAGTTGTCCAAGAAATTTGACTTTTCCACGAGGGACGCTGCGTCGCTGATGCTTGGCAGGGCGGCAAACTGAATGTCGCTCAGCTCGAGCCCTTTGAGCTTGGCGAAGCGCCAGCTCTCCATGCTTCGATTTGGGGCGGGCAGTTTGGCGAAGGTCTCGAAAGACTCGGCCTTGGCCGTTTTCCACCATGAGGGAGCGGTGTCGAGGTCTTCGACATGTCTGTTGAAGGCTTCCCTGATCGGAGCGACCGCGTCGCTGCTTTCGCTCGTTGATGTTTCTTCTGTTAGTGAGCTCACTGACTTTATTGGTAGATTGTATGTATTCAGGTTCTAGTTACCAAATCGGCGTTTAACCGACTGAGCCTTCCATTTCCAATTCGATCAGGCGCTTCAGCTCTACGCTGTACTCCATGGGGAATTGGCGAGTCAGGTCGTTCACGAATCCATTTACGCTTAGGCTCATGGCTTCTCCTTCACTCAAGCCGCGTTGCTGCATGTAGAAAATCTGCTCGGCGGATACCTTCGATACAGAGGCTTCGTGCTGCACCGCATTGCGGTCACCGCGAACTGTGATGGCCGGATAGGTGTCTGTACGAGAGTTGTCGTTGATCAGCAAGGCGTCACACTCGGTGTTGTTTTTGCAGCCTCTGAGGTTCTTAGGCATGTGGACTTGGCCACGGTAAGTGGAGCGTCCTTGGCCTACGCTGATGGACTTGGAGATGATGTTGCTAGTCGTTTCGTCAGCGGCGTGAATCATCTTCGCACCCGTGTCCTGGTGCTGTCCGTCGTTGGCAAGAGCGATGGAGAGAACCTCGCCGCGAGCTCGCTTGCCCTTTAGGACTACGCCCGGGTACTTCATGGTCAGGCGGCTGCCGATGTTGCAGTCGATCCACTTGACGGTGGCATCTTCGTGAGCGATAGCACGCTTCGTCACGAGATTGAAAACGTTGGAGGCCCAGTTCTGTACGGTGACGTATTCGATCTTCGCGCCCTTCATGGCGACAAGTTCCACAACAGCGGAGTGCAGCGTGGCGGTGTCGAACTTTGGAGCTGTGCAGCCTTCCATGTAGGTGACTTCCGAGCCTTCGTCCGCGATGATTAGCGTACGCTCGAATTGGCCGAAATTCTCCGCGTTGATACGGAAGTAGGCTTGCAGCGGATGGCTGACCTTGACGCCGGGTGGAACGTAGATGAACGATCCACCAGAGAAGGCAGCGGAGTTGAGGGCGGAAAACTTGTTGTCACCGGTTGGGATAACCTTTCCGAACCACTTCTTGAAGATCTCTGGATGCTCGATCAAAGCCTCGGTCGAACCCATGAAGATTACGCCCTGCTTGCCCACGCTCTCCTTGATGTTGGAGTAGGCGGCTTCGGAGTCGAATTGGGCTTCGACGCCCGCCAGGAACTTACGCTCGTTTTCCGGAATGCCCAGACGTTCGAATGTTTGCTTCACGTCGTCGGGGACATCGTCCCAACTCTTTGAGGCTCTCTTTTCACCTGCGAGGTAGTAGCGAATCTTGTCGAAGTCGATTACTTCGAGATCCTTGGTTGCCCAGTTGGTTGGCAAAGGCTTCGATTCGAAGACCTTCAGGGCACGCTTGCGAAAGTCGCGGATCCAGTCCGGCTCTCCCTTTGCGTCACAGATGTAATCGATTACCTTTTCGTCCAGTCCAATGCCGGCGTCGTACTTGTGGCTTTCCGTGTAGCGAAAATTTCCTTTATCGCGATCTACTTCGATCTCGGAGTTTGGCGTAACCATAATCTTTTTGGTTAAAGTGTTGGCAGTTCTAGCGGTTCGCTAGCGTTTAGGACGCGACTGTTTCAGCGGCCAATTCCTTGACCCACTCGTAGCCCTTGCTTTCGAGCTCTAGTGCGAGCTCCTTCGGACCGCTCTTGACGATGCGGCCGTCGTACATGACGTGAACGACGTCTGGTACGATGTAGTCGAGAAGACGTTGGTAGTGAGTGATGACGAGTGCTCCGAGGTTCGGGCCGCGCATGGAATTAACGCCTTCGGAAACAATCTTGAGGGCGTCGATATCGAGTCCGGAGTCGGTTTCGTCCAATACCGCGTATTTCGGATCGAGCATCGCCATCTGCAGGATTTCGCAGCGCTTCTTTTCACCGCCAGAGAAACCATCGTTTACAGAACGGGAGGTGAACTTGCGGTCGATTTTGAGGAGATCCATCTTCTCATAGAGTGCCTTGTAGTAGTCCGGAGCGTTCAGCTCTTCGTCGTCTGGCAAGCGAGCGTTCAAGGCAGCGCGGATGAAATTGGCGATCGTTACGCCTGGTATTTCCATTGGATATTGGAAGGCGAGGAAAAGACCCGCTCTGGCACGCTCGTCGGCTTCCATTTCCATGATGTCTTCACCATCTATGATTACCTCGCCGCTGGTGACTTCGTAGTCAGGGTGGCCCGCCATGGCCTTGGCCAGGGTGCTTTTGCCAGTACCGTTCGGTCCCATGATGGCGTGTACTTCGCCTTTGGGAACGGTGAGGCTGAAGTCCTTGAGGATCTGCTTGTCGCCGATGCTAACGTTGAGGTTTTTGATTTCTAGTGTGTTGCTCATGGTTTGCTCTAAAGTTTGTCCGTAATTATTTGGTTTGTTGATTTGAAACGAGGAGAGGGCTTGAGGCTACTGGGCAGCCTTGCCGCGGAAGGTTATGTCGATGGAGCTCACGTCGAATCCTGCGGGCAATAGGTTTGCGAGCTGGGAGATCGTGGCTGGGTCGAGCTGCACGTCGTAGATGGTGCCGCTTTCGTTATCGTGGAAGTGAGCGTGCTCAGTAAGGTTAGGGCAGTAGCGAGTCGATTCCCGCTCCAGGTGCACTTGTTTCACCAGATCGCACTGCACCAAGGTGTCCAAACAGTTGTATACGGTGGCGAGTGAAATGGTTGGCATCTCTTGCTTGGCCCGAGCGAAAATCTCATCGGCAGTCGGATGGTCGCGTTTGGTGATTATCGCATCGTAGACGACTTCGCGTTGGCGGGTCGATCGAAGCCCGGAAGCGGCAAGCTTCTGGTGGAGGATCTCGGTTTTGACTTCGCTGTTCATCTCTTGGAAAAGGTTCTTATTTGGAATAACTCTAAGTCGCAGTATCGAAATGGAATTATTCTAAATATCAAGTGAAAATTGGAATCGTTCCAAACAAATGCGAAAAAAGTGTCGATTCGCTAGGTCCTCAAACTGCAGGAATCGAGCCGTAAGCGAGTGATGGAGGACCTTCAGGGGGTCGTAGGTTCCCTTACTTTCCGCATTGTTACCGAATTGGCCGGCTCTGCTTTTTGAGGCGCGTGGATTGCTAGCCGATTGCCGTGCCAACAAAATCTCTACCCGAAATTCCCTCCTACGAGCTAGATTTCGCTGGGTACTCAGCGAGCGAGGAGACAGAGCTCGATTCTTTCGATCACCTTTCCGCCTATCGGAAGTTGGGACCGATTTACACGGTCCAATTTCGCGGCGAGAAGTGGATTTGTCTCGGTGGAATGGAGGCAAACGATGTAGCGTGGAGAAATCCGGACATGTGGGACTACCATTCGGCTTTGTCTCCTTTTAGAGACGTTATGGGCGATCGGCACGTTACTCAAATGGATGGCAAACCGCACCGGCGTAAGCGTCGTCAACTCAAGCCAGGATTCGCCATGAGCGCCATCGGGCGTTGGATTCCAAGTATTGATGGAGTCCTCAAATCGAGATTGGCCGATATCGAAGGCCAGCAGACCTCATTGGCTGACTTTTTCATGAGCGCCCTCACTTGCGCAAACTCCAAGACGGTTTTGCAAGCGCCCCTCAGCGAGGAGGCAATCAAGGTCTTTATCCGTTTTGAGGAGAGTTTTATCGGAGCCACAGTTTGGGAGAAATCGCGTCGGGACGCGTTCTACGCCAGCGAAGCGTTTCTGGCCGACAAGAACTTTGTTTTCAACCTCTTGGCAGAGCTTGTGAAGGAGCGCATTGCTCGATTGCCCGAGAAGGCAGAGGACAATTTCTCGGAAGTGTTATCTTTGACTTTAGAAGACAACGATGGGCAGGTAGACCTGCAGGAGCTGGTTTCCGAGGCTTACCTGCTGCTTATGGCAGGTACCGGGAACACCGCAAAACTTCTAAACTGCGGCTTGCAGCACATCTTAGCGGACGACGATCTGCAGGCAGAGCTTCGGAAGGAGTTGGAGGGGTATGGGCCCGAATCCTTTGCTCGGGGCATGGAAGCTTTTCCGAAGCTCAAAGCGACCATTATGGAAATCGAGAGGATGTTCCCTGCGGCGCCTGTTCTCGCACGCACGGTCGCAACTCCGTTCGAATTTATGGGTTACCCGCTAGAGAAGGGCGACAAGGTTCTCCACATGCAGACGCTGCCCCATTTTTTGGAGGAGATTTATGAGGATCCTTACACCTTCAAGCCAGCTCGGTGGCTCGAAAAGAAATATCCAAAGAAGAGCCAAGGCACCTTTGGCGGGAGTACCCATATTTGTTTGGGAATGAATCTCGCCCGCGTTCATATGCCGATAGCCCTTGCGAATATCCTGGCGAATTACGATTTGGAGCAAACCTCGGAGAGCGACATTAAGGTGAATCTTAACTACGGGGTTCCGCAAGTATCCGATATTTCAGGACGTTTCGTGGCTCGTTCCAAATAAAAGGTATCGTATGAAGTGGATCGCCAAGGGAGATTGGGACGGTTTCTTCGGTCTCGGACTAAACAATTTCGTAAACCTGCTGCTTATCATAAATCTGAGTACCTTTGTTCTCGGATTTAGCCCGGAGTTTGTGGCGACTCGTGTTCTGCCAGGGCTGGGCATGGGCTTGATCTTCGGAAATGTTTTCTACGCTTGGCAGGCTAAGTCTTTGGCGACCCGGACTAATCGCAATGACGTCTGCGCTCTGCCTTACGGCATTAATCTTCTGCCCATCTTTTTCTTTACCTTCTACGTGATGGCTCCGGCTCAGCAAATCGCATTGTCGAATGGAGCTAGTAAGGAAGAGGCGGATCATATCGCGTGGATGGCAGGAGTTGTAGCCTGTTTTGGATCCGGACTTATCGAAGTAGTCGGCGCCTTCTTCGTGCACCACCTGCGCAAGGTTGCGGCGCGAGCAGCTCTGCTATCGGCCTTGGCCTCCGTGGGACTGTTCTTCATCGCAGCGGACTATGCCTTTCGTTCTTATGCATTCCCGTTGGTGGGACTCTCGACGCTGTTTCTAGTACTCTATTTCTATTATGGCTCGGTGACCATCAAATGGAGAATTCCCGGCGGATTGATTGTGCTCATATTCGGGATCGCAATTGCCTGGATTAGCCATGCCTTTGGAATGGAGAGTCCGGTCGCTTCGCTCAGCGAGTCCAGCATACCATTAGGCTTGTATTTGCCGTTGCCCTACGGTTTGGAGGCGTTTGCCTCACCCGAACGCTTGCTCGGCTTCGCGGCGGTGATGATACCCATGGGACTGATGAATGTCGTTGGATCAATGCAAGCCCTGGAGTCCGCGGCTGCGGCAGGGGACAGTTTTGCTCCCCGTTCTTCGCTAATTGTGAATGGCCTTGGAACCTTGGTCGCAGGAGGCTTAGGCGCTCCATTTCCGACTACACTTTTTATTGGGCATGCGGGTTGGAAAGAGATTGGGGCAAGGTCAGGCTATTCGTTAATCAATGGGGTAGTGATGGGAGTTTTGTGTTTCTCGGGGCTAATTGGATTTCTCTCCTCTTATGTGCCGATCGAAGCGGGAATGGCTATCTTGATTTGGATCGGAATTACCATTGGCACCCAGGCTTTCGCGGCGGTGCCTAAACGTCATATACCGGCCGTCGCGGTGGGACTCATTCCCGGGATTGGCGCTTTCGCGGCTCTGGTGGCCAAACGAGTACTCAGTGGAGCTGGCTATGGAGCCGAGGGTATACCGTATTCTTCGGAGTTATTGAACCACCTCGCGATCGAAGGCGGCTTTTTTGCCAAAGGCGTTTTCGCTCTCGAGCAAGGTTGGCTCTACGCCTCTATCGTATTGGCTTCGATTATGGTGGCTTTCATCGATCGAAAATTCTCTGCGGCCTTAAGTTGGCTTGGAACGGCGGCGGTTTTATCTGCTCTGGGTATCCTTCACAACTTCCAAGTTTTGGATACAGATATAACGACTGGACTTGGTCCAGTGTGGGGAACTGTAGCCGGTTATGCGTCAGCTATCTTAGTGCTCGTTCTCGTCAAAGTTTTCTTGATCGAAAAAGAACCGGTCGTTGCCGCGAAAGTGGAGAAGGCAACGGGCGAAGATCGCTCCAGCGTTATACTCGCGAAAGGAAACGTAGAAACGACTTAGGAGCAAACTTTGCGAATCTTGTCGGTCAGGCTGACTTCACCGGCCTTTACGACTTTGCAAAGCACACCCCGCAAGCGGTGCGGTTTGTTCTCGGGCAAGTTGATCCATTTTATGGATTCCTTCCCATGGCGCACGTTCCACTTGGAACAAGCTGTATTGAAAACGTCTGACACTTCGATGACGGCGGATCCGACTTGCAGAAGCTGTCCTACCGGCATGTTCATCTCGGAGAAATCCATGTCTGCGATGATGTTGTCACCCGGATAGGTCATTCCGTCCGGATCGCGGCGGATGAGCTGTAGTACTCGGGATCCTAGGATGCAGACTTGTATGCGCGGATCAGGCTTTCCATCCGGAGTGTAGATCCAGGTTTTACGTATCCAACGATCGCCTACGACCCCTTGCTCGGGGTCTAGGCTTAAGGTTTTCACAAATTCACGCTCACCCTCGTTTGGCCGCACGCACAAAGTAAGTATTGGAGCGTCATCTTTGGGAGCGTCCAAAACCCAATCGCGGTGGGCGTCGAGAAAATCGAGAGTAGCGTGCTGTGACATTCGAAAACTACAGGCTGTGAATCGCCGCCTTGTCTACGGCGAGACCCGCTTCCTTGATCGCTTCGGAGATAGTTGGGTGGGCGTGGACGGTTCTGCCAAGGTCCTCGGCACTGCCGCCGTATTCCATGTGAGTCACGATTTCCGAGATCATCTCGCTGGCTCCCTTGGCGACGATCTGCCCGCCCAGAATTTTGTCAGTCTCAGCGCAGGCGATGATCTTAACCATTCCATCGGTGGCATCCGAAGCGATGGCTCGTCCGTTTCCGGTGAGCGGGAACTTTCCGACCTTAACGGCGATCCCCTTATCCTTCGCTTGGGCTTCGGTGATTCCCACGCCGGCAACCTCAGGTTCGGTGTAAATGACGTTTGGAATCACGTCGTAGTTAACGTGTCCCGCCTTGCCGGCGATCATTTCAGCTATCGCGACGCCCTCTTCCTCAGCCTTGTGTGCTAGCATGGGGCCGCGAACGATATCGCCAATCGCGAAAATGCCATCGGCGGAAGTCTTGAAGTGGTCATCGATTTCGATGAAGCCGCGGTCGGTGGGAGTGATGCCAACCGAGTCGAGACCGAGGTTTTCGGTGTACGGCTTACGCCCGACTGCCACGAGGACTTTGTCGGCGGGGAAGGTGAGCTCCTTGCCCTTCTTTTCTGCCACGACGTTAAGCTTCCCGTCGATTTCTTTAGTACCGGTTACCTTGGTGTTAGTATGGATGCTCAAACCTTGTTTCTTGAAAGAGCGTTCCAAAAGTTTGGATACATCGTCATCGTAACCAGCAGCCACTTTGGGAAGAAACTCGACCACGGTGACTTTCGATCCGTAGCGAGCCCAGACGGAGCCGAGCTCCAGTCCGATGGCGCCCGCACCGATTACAACGAGGTTTTCCGGAACGGAATCGAAGGCGATGGCCTGATCCGAGGAAACGATAGTCTCGCCGTCCTGCGGCAGAAAGGGAAGGTCGACCACTGATGAGCCAGTCGCTAGAATAATATTCTTAGCGGTGATCTCCTCTTTGTCGTCAATTGCGATCTTGCCGTCACCGAGCAATTTTCCGTGTCCATCGAAACGTGTGATCCCGCGCTTCTTGACTAGCATGTCTACTCCACCGGTGAGTTGCTGGACCACCTTGTCCTTCTTTTTCATGACCGTTTCGAGATTGAGGGATACTTGTCCATCTATCTCTACTCCTGCTTCCGCAGCGTGATGGGCCGCAAAAACAAATTGTTCGCTGGTGTGAAGGAGGGCTTTGCTCGGAATGCATCCGACGTTTAGGCAGGTGCCGCCCAAGGTCTTTCGCTTTTCAACGAGAGCTGTTTTCAAACCGAGCTGAGCGCAGCGAATTGCGGCGACGTAGCCGCCAGGACCGCCACCGATGATGGCAACTTCGAACTGATTATTGGATGATTCGGACATGAGATTAGGAGGGGCGGGGAAGCGTTAGGAGTTACGATTTAACAGCTCTTCTGATTGTTAACTAGGACCATGGATCTTCGCCTTTGGCAAATTTTTCGAGCTTTGGGATTACCAATTCGAACCAGGCTCGCTCGAAATAGCTGTAAGCCTGATCCCACTGTTCTCCCTCTCCCCAGCCTTCGTGGACAAAAGTCATTTTGGTTTTCTCGTTATCCAACGGGGAAAAGCGTATTTCCACGACTGTGTATTGGTTGCGGACCTGTTCGAGATGGGGAGGCGCGTTCCATGTGAATGCGAATCTTCGGTGTGGCTCTTTGCGAAGGATCTTACAACCTTCCGAGCCTCGAAGGCCCTCTGCGACATCCATATTGAAATAGATTTCATATGGATCACCGGGAGACTCGCCTATGTGGCAAGTCTCGGAAAAAAAGGAGCGCACTCCGTCTTCGGTCGTCCACGCTATCCAAACATCGGATACGGCGGCATGGATCTCGTACTCCTTGTAGAGTCTACGTTCGATAGAAGGAGGCATTACGGATTGGCGGGCACGAGCGTTAGATCGCTCGTGCCGAGTTGTCTCATTCGCTAGACTCCGAGGAGTAGGCGAGCTGGGTCTTCCAGGGCTTGCTTAACTTTAACGAGGAAGGTGACTGCTTCCTTTCCGTCCACGATGCGATGATCGTAGGATACGGCTAGGTACATCATGGGGCGGATATCTACCTTACCATCCACGGCGACCGGACGTTGCTGGATCGTGTGCATGCCGAGAATGCCGCTTTGTGGAGCATTCAGGATCGGTGTGGAAAGCATGGAGCCGAAAATACCTCCGTTTGTAATTGTGAATACGCCGCCCGAAAGGTCATCGATGCTGATCTTTCCGTCACGCGCTTTGGTCGCGTAGTTGATGATTTCCTTTTCGATTTCCGCGAGACCTAGCTGGTCGCAATCGCGTACGACCGGTACCATCAGGCCTTTCGGCGTGGAGACTGCGATACCGATGTCATAGAAGTGATTTTGTACGATATCGTTTCCGTCGATCTGAGCGTTGATACCGGGAACTTCCTGCAGCGCATTGACGACTGCCTTCACGAAGAGAGACATGAAACCGAGTTTCACCCCGTTCTTCTTTACGAAGGCATCTTGATATTGCTTACGCAGCCCCATAACGGCGGTCATGTCGACTTCGTTGAAAGTGGTAAGCATGGCGGCTTCCTGCTGAGCCGCGACGAGCCTTTCGGCGATCTTGGCACGGAGCGGAGTCATGCGCTTGCGAGTCGTACGCTCACCCGTTGGCGCTGGAGCTTTGGCCGCAGGCTTTGGAGCAGGAGCTTCTGATTTCTCCGCTGGCATGCGGGAAGTTGGCTGAGCCTTTAGCATGTCGCCCTTGGTAACGCGCCCGTCTTTTCCGGTACCTGAAACGCTGGCTGGGTCGATGTTTTCCTCTTCGGCAATGCGACGAACAGCCGGGGATACGGCGTCGGACTTTTTCTCGGGAGTCTCATTTTCCGCGGGAGCGGCCGTTGATTCGCTCTTTTCGGAGCTTCCGCCTGCTGGAGCGGAGGCGGATTCGTCAATCGTCGCGATAACGGCTCCGATATCTACTTCGTCACCTTCTTCGGCTTTCAGGGATACGACGCCTGCTACTTCAGCGAGCCCTTCGGAAGTGATTTTGTCAGTTTCCAGTTCGTATAGGACTTGGTCTTTTTCGACGTAGTCTCCTTCTTTTACGTTCCACGCGGCGATGATGCCGGACGTGATAGATTCGCCGAGGGCGGGCACTATTACTTCAGTTGCCATGCTTATTTGTCAGTAGTCGGTTAGAAAAATCAGAGTGTGAAGGCGTCTTCGAGCAGCTGCGCGAGTTCCTTCTTGTGCAGCACCATCACCCCGACTGCGGGGCTTGCGGATGCTCCGCGGCCAGCGTACGCAGGCTTCTTGCCGAAGATCTCTTCAAGCTGAGGAGCGATGAAAGAGTAGGCTCCCATGTTTTGGGATTCTTCTTGGCACCATACGAGGTTGGTCACTTTGGAGTATTTCTTGGCCAACTCTTTTAGCTTTTCGGTGTGAAGCGGGTAGAGTTGCTCAACGCGTATCACTGCGGTCGACTTGTCATTCAACTCGGCCTGCTTTTTGCGGATATCGTAATAGACTTTTCCGGAGCAGAGAATGAGTCGCTTCGTCTTGGCAGCTGTAATCTGGTCGTCGTCGATGATTTCTTGGAAAGAACCAGACTCCACTTCGTCCCAGGTGGATGCGGCGTCCTTTAGTCGCAGCATCGATTTTGGAGACATAATGACCAAAGGCTTGCGGAACTCACGCATCATCTGCCGGCGCAGAAGATGGAAGTACTGAGCGGAATTGGTCATGTTGCAGACTTGAATATTGTCCTCGGCACAAGATTGGAGGAAGCGTTCGAGTCTCGCGGAGGAGTGCTCGGGACCCTGGCCTTCATAACCGTGAGGAAGAAGCATTACCAATCCCGATACGCGTCCCCATTTCGATTCGGAGGAGGCTATGAATTGGTCGATAATGACTTGGGCTCCGTTAGCGAAGTCGCCAAATTGGGCCTCCCAAATGCAGAGCATGCGGGGGTAATCCAAGGAGTAGCCGAAGTCGAAGCCGAGAACCGCGGCTTCTGAAAGCAGAGAATTGTAGACGCAGAATCGAGCTTGGTTTTCGTCGATGTTGAGGAGCGGAATGTAACGCTCGTCTGTCTTGGCGTCGTGGATGACGGAGTGGCGATGACTGAAGGTACCACGTTCCGAGTCCTGACCTGATAGGCGAACGGGAGTGCCTTGGTTGAGCAGGCTTCCGAATGCCAATGCCTCGCCGTAAGCCCAATCGATGGTTCCGTTGCTTTCGAAGGAAGTGCGACGGGTGTCGAGGAAGCGCTTGATTTTGCGGTTGGGCTTGATGTGGGCGGGTAGGCGAGTGAGGCCTTGCACGATCTTGCCGAGTGTTTCTCGATCAACTCCGGTTTCGACCGGGGTGAAATTGTACTTGGGCTGGAAAACCGCGTTGGATCCCGCGAGAGCTTTCTTGAGCTCAATCCGACCTTCGGCGGCTTTTTTCACACGCTCGAGAGAGTTGGCGAGCGAGGTCTCGTATTCGCTTTTGATTTCCTCGATCTGCTCCTTGGAGAGGGTGCCTTCTTCAACGAGTCGCTTGGTCATGATCTCGCTCACCGGTGGGTGCTTGGAGATCTTGTCGTAGAGGTCTGGATTTGTGAACATCGGTTCATCCGCCTCGTTGTGACCGTGTTTGCGGTAGCAATACATGTCGATTACAACGTCTGCTCCGAACTTCTGACGGTATTCGATGGCGAGCATGGTGACGTAGACGACTGCGATGGGGTCGTCTCCGTTGACGTGGAAGATCGGGGCTTCGATCATCTTGGCCACGTCCGTACAGTAACGGGTAGAGCGGGCTTCCTTCGGAGTGGTGGTGAAGCCAATCTGATTATTTACAATGATGTGCAGGGTTCCGCCAGTGCGGTAGCCGGGAAGCTGAGAGGAGTTTAGCACTTCAGTGACCAAGCCCTGACCTGCAAAAGCGGCGTCGCCATGAACGAGAACTGGAAGCACCTTGTCTCGCTTGGTATCGTTGAGAATGCGTTGTCTGGCTCGAGCTTTGCCCTCTACGACGGGGTTGACTGCCTCGAGGTGGGAAGGGTTGGAGGCCAGGCGAATCTCGACGTAGTGACCTTCTTTGGTTTCGATGACTTTTTCGTATCCAAGATGGTACTTCACGTCTCCGTCACCGCCGACGGTGTCGGGAACATACTCCTCGCCGAACTCCTCAAAAACGAATTCGTAGGATTTTTTGAGGGTGTTCGCCAAAACGTTGAGGCGACCACGGTGGGCCATGCCCATGACTACCTCTTTGATTCCGAGGCGTCCGCAGTGCTCGAGTACGTTGTCCAAGCAAGGAATCAGAGTTTCCCCGCCTTCCAGCGAGAAGCGTTTTTGTCCCGTGTAGCGTGTATGGAGGAAACTTTCGAAAGACTCTGCCGCAAAGACTTTCCGAAGGATTCGCGTCTTTATTTTGTCGGAGAAATCGATCGCTCCTTGCAAGGGCTCTATCTTTGACTGAATCCAACGGCGGGCTTCTGTATTCTGCATGTGGATATACTCGTATCCAATGCTAGAACAATAGGTCTTCTTCAGGGCTTCGATCAGGTCCTTCAGCTTCAAGGGCTGTCCATCGAGGAAGTGTCCTGAGTTGAAGGATGAGTTAAGGTCCGCTTCGCTAAGGCCGAACTCTTCGAGCTGTAGGCTCGGGTTGAGTGGAGTCGTCTCGTCTAGTGGGTTGATCTTGGCCTGAGTGTGTCCGAGGCTACGGTAAGCGTAGATGAGACTCGAGACGTTCATCTGCTTGGCCGCATTGGAGCCAGACTTGACGGAGGGTCCTTGTGAGGATTTTGGAGAGGGCGCTGTGGCGAGAGCGAGCTCAAAGCCTTCGAAGAAAGCCTGCCATTTCTCGTCTACCGAAGCGGGATCCGATTTCCACTTCTCGTAGTTGAGATCAATCAAGTCAGCGTTAGAACGCGTAGCGAATGTGACCATTCCTGGAATTTTCTGTAGGTGTCGTTAGTTGGCCGAAGTTGGAAAGACGAATAGCGTTAAGCATAGGAGGGTAGGGAGTAAAGCAAAACGGGGTAATTAATCTAAGAGTTTGACTGTCAAACTCCGATAGGCCCTAGCTTTTACATTTCTAAGGCCGCTTCTCGGACTGCAGAAAGCTGATTCCAGTCGCAATAGCGAGACCTGGCCCGAACTAGAGCTTGCGGTATGGTCCTTTGTTATGCGAAGGAAGCGATCGTGATGATAGAGGAACAGATCAAAGATTCGCTTGAGAAGTTGCAGGATGCCATCGAGCGGGCCGACGCCGCCCAAATCAAGGAGAGTATGACCTTCGTCGATACGGCTCTAGTTACCCATCGAAAAGATTTGGATGCTCGGTTGAAACATTTTCTCAAGAATCGTAGCTACTTGAAGGCCCTCGCGCATCTCAGGGGTGAGACTGACATCCCGAAAGGGCGTTGCGGAGGGAGAACCGATTTTTCCTGAGATGGGCAAAAACAAAAAGCGAATCGGAACGGATGGGGGCGGCGAACTTTCGTCGAATCCATTTGGAGCTTTGAATTTGGGCGATCTACCCAGTGGCCCGGCAACGCCGGCTCAGCCCGCGAAAGTAACTCCTGCTCCTAAGACTAATAAGGATCGGGGCCGTTTGGATGTTCGCCGCGAGAAGTCCGGCCGCGGAGGCAAGACCGTCACCGTCGTTTCTGGATGGAAAGGAATTTCCATCGACGAGAAGCAGTCCCTCGCTAAGTCGATCCAGAAGCGTTGCGGAGTCGGAGGAGCGGTCAAAAACGGAAACATCGAAATCCAAGGGGACAAGCGAGACGAAGCCAAGGAGGCTCTGGAGTCCGCTGGATTTCGTGTGGTGTTTACCGGAGGTTGAGGTTCGTCCTCCGAGTCTCCACTGCGTTCGCTTTATTCGACGGACGAGCGAAAAGCTGACATCAGCTCTGTCGCGACATCCGACCGGTTCAAGGCGTACAGATGCACGCCAGGCAGTCCCTGTTCTATCAGGTCTTGCAGTTGTTCCGTGGCCCAGCGGATGCCGATCTGGCGAACCAGTTCATCATTGTCGCCCGCTAGATTTAGATGCTTCTCGAGCTCAGCAGGAAGGCTGGCTCCGCACATCGAGGTGATTCTTTTTACCTGCTTCAGAGAAAGGACTGGCATTAGGCCGGGAATGACCGGCACGGAGATATCCAACTTGTCAGCCTCCTCGAGGAAGCGGTAAAGGTCGCTATTATCGAAGAAGAGCTGAGTTGTTATAAATGAGGCTCCAGCGTCTACCTTGGTTTTAAGGTTTCGCAAGTCGGTCGAGAGATCGGCGGCCTCTGGATGTTTTTCCGGGTAGCCCGCAACCCCAATAGAGATATCCGGATGGAGCTCTTTGATAAAGGCTACTAGGTCCGACGCATAGGCGAATCCGTTTTCCGCCACCACAAACGAGGGGCTGTCTTTCGGTGGGTCGCCGCGTAGAGCCATGATGTTCCGGTAGCCAGACTCGTAGAGCCCGTTAACGGTGACGGCCAGTTCGTCGCGACTCGCTCCCACGCAAGTGAGGTGGGGCATGATGTTGAATTCATGCTCGTCGCGAAGCAGCTCGCAAGCCTTAGCGGAACGGTCGCGGGTGCTTCCTCCAGCTCCATAAGTGACCGAAACGAAGTCAGGCTGGTAGAAGGCGAGATCGTCCGCTGACTCGATTAGCTTCTCGAGGGCGTCGTCCGACTTAGGCGGAAAAAATTCAACGGAGAGGAGAGGACGTTCCTGGGAAAAGAGTTGGCTGATTGGGGTTTGGCTCATTTTATTGTCTTAGATATCAACGTATCTGGATTTGTTGATATGAATCTATTCGACTTTGAATCAAGTAGAAATTCGTTTCTCGGCCGACTTAGGCGAGCTCGGTTTCTGTTTTTAACTTTAATTGACCGCAGGCGGCAGCGATATCGTGTCCCTTCTCCCGTCGAATGGTAACCGATACGCCGCGGTTTCGGAGCCGGTTGTAGAAAGTGTCCTGACGATTAATGGAGGGTCGTTTCCATTCCAAGCCGTCGACAGTGTTGTACGGGATGAGGTTTACGTGAGCTTTCAAATCCAGCGCTATCTTAATTAGAGCGTCCGCTTGCTCGAGGGTGTCGTTGATCTCTTCGATCAGGATAAATTCCAGTGTAACCATGCGTCCCTTGGTTTGGGCGTATTTTTGAATAGCTGGCAACAGTTGCTCCAGCGGATACTTCCGGTTCACGGGCATGATCTGGTCGCGTACCTCGTTGGTCGCGCCATGGAGGGAAATTGCCAGTCGGAATTGCTCCTTCTCGTCCGCTAGCTCCAAAATTCTGGGTACGACTCCTGAAGTGGAGATCGTCACACGTCGGGCTCCGAAATTTAGCCCCCAGTCCGCGTTGAGAATGCGGAGGGCAGGGAGGAGGTTCTTGTAGTTGGCCATTGGCTCGCCCATGCCCATGACCACGATGTTATCAAAAGAGGCGATCTCATCGGAGGCTCTCTCGGTGGTGGCGTCTTCCATGTGGCAAACGTGGATGAGCTGAGAGACTATTTCGCCTACCGAAAGGTCCCGTTTCCATCCGGCCAGACCCGAGGCGCAAAAACGGCAGCCGTAGGCGCAGCCCACTTGGGTGGATATGCAAATCGTCTTGCGAGAGTTTTCCTGCCCGACTCCAACTTGCGGGGCCCGAATCACAACGGTCTCCACCATGGAGTTATCGCCCATCTGCAGCAGGAGCTTTTCCGTGTCGTCCGATGATTCCTTAGCTAAGACGCGTTTGGAAGGCGCGATCTCGAACGAGGCTTCCAGCTTTTCACGCAGGGGCTTGGGAAGGTTTGTCATGGCATCCCACGACTTGGCTCGTTTTTTGTAGAGCCACTCTAGAACCTGTTTGGCTCGAAATTTCGGTTCGCCCAATTCTAGGAATCGGTCTTGTAGGCTTTGGAGTGTTTCCCCGTAGATTGGCGGCTTTTCCGGAACGTATTTCATCAGGCGGTGGAAGACTGGCGGGAGTTGGGGTGGAGGGGAAGTCTAGGTTGAGAGTTTTCTTTGTTGGAGATTTCGGCTTGCGGATAGGGCGAGGAGAATAACTGTAGGCCGCGGTGAGCTTGATCCATCGTTACATTTTCAGAAACGTTTTCACCTCCTGCTTCGCGTCGGTGGCGATGTTTGCGTTTCTCATTCTGACCATGAGTCTGGTCAAGGACATGTTGAGTCTCCTAGCGGAGGGGCAGCTAACCCTGAAAGCTTTTTTCCAGCTCACGTGGCTGCTACTGCCATTTGTATTCGTCTATGCCCTACCGATGGGCTTCATCACCGGAACGCTGCTGACGATGGGACGTCTCTCGGCGGAGAATGAAGTGACATCCCTTCGCGCGGCGGGGGTAAGCGTTATTCGGTTGTCCAGCTCTGTTTTGCTTTTGGCTATTTTGGGTACGACGGTTTCGCTGATTGTTAATTTCTACTATGGTCCTTTGGCCAAGACGAAATACCGTCAGGAACTAAAGAATACGATCCAAACCAATCCGTTGGGCTTCATCGTAGAGAAAACCTTCGTGAAAGACTTCCCCGGGTCTGTCATCTACGTCGGCAAAAAGGAGAATGAAATGCTCTACGACGTTTGGATTTGGAAGCTAAACAGCAAGAGTCAGGTTACTACCTTTGCTCGAGCAGAGAAGGGCCGTTTCGCCTTCATCGAAAATAGTTCGGAGCTCCAATTGGACGCAGAGCAGGTGACGATCGAGTATCGCGACGAAGACGATCCCGAGAGTTTCAGAACCAGAAATTTCTACCCGGCCTCCGCGGCTCGCTTCCCGTTTTCCTTTTCTCTGGAGAAGATCCTTGGGCGTGAAACATTAGCCCGAAAGCTCACCTGGATGACATTTGATGAGCTGCAGACAGAAATTCGTGGCTATCGGGAAATCGCGGATTCCTCTAGCGGTGAAGTTCGCGAGGAAGCTTTGCAAAACTTGCTCAAGGCCAAGATGGTCTTCCATCAGAATTTCGCCATGGGCTTTGCAGTACTATCTTTCGCCTGTATTGCGGTGCCACTTGGGCTGAAAACTTCGCGCAAGGAGACTTCGGCCAACCTCGCTCTCGGCGTGGGAATGGGCCTGATATATTACTTGGCGATGATTTCGATAGACATGCTAGACAGCCGTCCGAATTTCCGTCCCGAGTTGTTGTTTTGGGTGCCCAATCTCTGCTATCAAGCCTACGGGGCTTGGCTTTTCATCAGGTTGGACCACGGCAAAAAGGCCAAGAAAAAGTAGAACGAAGCGGCTATCGTGAGAGGCCGCTCAGTTCGCGATTAGTATCAGAATGTATTGGCCACCCCCGACGAGTACGGTCGGCCGGTTTTTGGAGGCCACTACCGTCGTGTTAACCATGGTCTGGTTGCCTCGTTTCCATTGGGCAGAGATCCGATATCTGCCTTCGCCTGCAGACTCAGCCGATACGCCAACGTTTTGGCCACCGCCGAGTCCGATAGAGCCGCGACCTGGTACATAGATGGAAGCTCGACCGCCTCCCTGACGTTTGAAGGTGTCAAAGGGCAACACCCGTTTGAGGTTCTTCTCGTACTGACGAAGCGGAGCGTCGACGCCGCCCCCGTCGTTGCTGCCGATGATTAGGGTGGCGTTTATCGTTACCTTTTCGGCGGCATGGACCGAGCTCGCGGCGATGGCAGCGAAAGCGAGGGCCACGAATAGGGTAGTGAATTTAGAGATGCGAGAGCGTTTCATGTGACTAGGTCGGCTAAATATTTTTGGATGGTTTTTCGCGCATTGAAAAGTCGTGACATCACGGTGCCTGTTTTGCACTGGAGCTTTTTAGCCATCTCTTCGTAGCTAAGGCCTTCGATTTCTCGAAGCTGGAGCGCGGTTCGAAGTTTTTCGGGAAGTTTGGCGAGAGCGTCGTCGATTCTTTGCTGTAGTTCTTTTCTTTCTACATTGCGTAATTGTTCAGGGGAAGCAACTGGCGATGCTTCACTGTGGGCTGCGTTTTCCAGGAATTCGTCGTCTGATTGAGTTTCCCTGCGATTGTCGCGTTTGCGGATGCAGTCTAGGGCGGTGAAAGTTGTAATTCTGTATAGCCATGAAGTGAATGCTGAATCGCCGCGGAAACTGTCCAATTTTTTCCACGCCTTTATCCAAGCCAGCTGAGCGACATCTTTGGCATCCTCTTCGGAGCGGAGCATGCGGAGCGCTTGCCCGTACACTTTGTCGTAATGAAGAGTCACAAGACGGTCGAAGGCGCGTTTGTCGCCTCCTCGGGCTTTGGCCACGAGCTGGTCTGTCTCTTCGTCCGGTGTCAAATTGTGCAAATTTGTTAGGCGGATTTATCGCCTAGTGAGACGGTCGCTCCGAGGAAATTATTCAGAAGGAGAGTTCTTTCGTTTTTCTTCCAGCAAGCGAATCGCGGTTTTGACCGCCTGACATTGCTGGGCGATGCGTATTCGCAATTGGGCTGAGCTGGCAGATTCAGTGGTGATGTGAACGTGTTCCGAACGCTCGTAGAGCAGAAATGCTTCTGGCCAATCGTCTCTACCCTCTAAATCGAAATCAGCGGGTCGAGTGATAAGCCCGTTTTCTGCGGGATGCCCGTCAATTTCTGTCTCAGGCTCCAGGGGACCCTCCTTTTTGACCTCGTTCAAGATTTTCCGTGGCAGTCTATCATCTCCATCCGGAGTGATGCAGTACATGTAGAATCCTGAGCTCTCCCAATCTTCGTGCAACGCTACACTCAAATGGAAAGGCGCTTGGGAGATAATAAATTCCCGTACCGCTTGGGTCTCTGGATTTTTCGGATATCTGAAATCGCGATTGAGATCCCAGCCATTGTCGTTTTCGCGCTTCTTTGCCTTGATCCCAGTGGGGTTGATGAGAGGAACAATCGCAATATCGGTATCTCTCGGGAGAAGTCCCGATTCGAGGAGTTCGAGCAAAGCGAGTGGTCCCGCAGGTTCGTCCCCATGAATGCCGGAAGACAGATAGAGACGGAGAGGAGGCTTGTCGCCAGAAGGGGCCGCTTTCCGAGTTAGGGCGTAAATCGCGTAGCCTGAATGGCTTGTCAGTTCCTCGACTGCAAAGTTTTGATCTCGGGCGGCCGCAAGCAGTTGAGCGTTAAAATGAGTCGGATTTAGCATCTACAGGCAACTGGTGGGTCGTTTTCTTTAAGTTTTATTGAAGCCTCGACGATTTAGGCTTGGTTTATGCGTGGGTTCGTTCGGATTAAAAACTGTAAATTTGCCTAAATCCTCTAAATTCGCATTTTTCGCGAATTTCTTATCACAACTCTAAATCGAATATGAAAATCTGTTGCTTAGGAGCTGGCTACGTGGGTGGCCCTACTATGGCTATGATCGCCTACAAGTGCCCCGACATTACGGTCACTGTAGCTGACATTAACGAGGCGCGAATCAACGCCTGGAACTCGGACGAGCTCCCTGTCTTCGAGCCAGGCTTGGACGACGTAGTGAGCGCTGCGAGAGGTCGGAACCTATTTTTCACAACAGACAAGAATAAGGCTATCAAAGAGGCTGACATTATTTTCGTTAGTGTTGGCACGCCTACCAAGACTTACGGTTCCGGAGCGGGCAAGGCTGCCGACCTGAAGTACATTGAGCTGTGCGCTAGAGATATCGCTGAATTTTCCGAAGGTCCGAAGATCGTCGTTGAGAAATCGACTTTGCCAGTTCGTACGGCGGAAGGCCTCAAAACCGTTCTGAAAGCAAATTCTCGCCCAGGCCTCGAATTCCAAGTCCTGTCCAATCCAGAGTTCCTCGCGGAAGGTACAGCGATTGACGACCTCAACGATCCTGACCGTGTATTGATTGGCGGTGAAGAGGAAACGGAAGCGGGCAGAAAGGCTATCGCCACCTTGGTCGACGTTTATGCGAACTGGGTGCCACGCGAACGAATTCTCACCACCAACCTGTGGTCGTCGGAGCTCTCCAAACTGGTTGCCAACGCGTTTTTGGCTCAAAGAATTTCCAGCATCAACTCCATCTCAGCCCTCTGTGAGCGCACAGAAGCGAATGTCGATCAAGTCGCCTACGCGATTGGTCAAGATTCCCGTATCGGCCCTAAGTTCCTCAAGGCCTCGGTTGGTTTTGGAGGATCCTGCTTCCAAAAGGATATCCTGAATTTGGTCTACCTCTGCGAGCATTTCGGACTCCCCGATGTGGCCGCATATTGGGAGCAAGTGATCATCATGAACGACTGGCAGAAGCGTCGCTTCTCCCAGAAGATCGTCAATACGCTCTTCAATACCGTTAACGGCAAGCGCATCGCTATGCTGGGATTCGCTTTCAAGAAAGATACCAACGACACTCGCGAAACGGCCGCAATGTACGTCGGGCGCGACTTGCTCGACGAGCAAGCAGTCTTGGCGATTCACGATCCAAAGGTTTCTCCAGATCAAATTTTCTATGATCTAAAGGAAAAGCCAACCGACGCAGAGGGTAAGCCGAACAAGCAGATCGAAATTTGCGAAGATCCTTATGTCGCAACACAAAAGGCCCATGGTTTGGCGATTTTGACGGAGTGGGATAGCTTCAAGGATTTGGATTTCGAAAAGATCTACGAGAATATGTACAAGCCGGCCTTTGTTTTCGATGGCCGCAATATTCTAGATCACGAGAAGCTCCGTAAGATTGGATTCGAGGTATTTGCCATCGGCCGTTAGGAGTAAAAGGCTAGTATACTTTATCAAGCGGCAGGCCCTTTTATCTAGGGGCCTGCCTTTTTGTTTCGGGCATCGATTTCGTTTGTAAAATGAAATGTAAAATTGGCTTGGGATGCCGGACAATGCCTCATGTAGAGCGATAGGCTTCCGATAATCAGCAGCAGGAATCCGCTATCGAACCCAACCTCTTATGCTACTGAGCCTCCTCTTTCTGATCATATTGGCTATTGCTTCATTCAAGAGCCGAAAAATCGTTATCCCAGCTATTCTATTTGGAATTCTCAAGGCCGCGTCATCGTGCTTCTATGTGCTCGCGGAATCCGATTTGCGCTACGACACGATTGCATTGTTGGCAGGTTCACAATTGCTTGCGAACGGCTTACTCGGAGCCGGGATCGCCTATCTCGTAGTTAAGCACGCCCAAGATTGGAGATGCTCCGTGGGAACCACCTTCCTCGCAGTCGCCACTTTCCTGACCAGTGCGATTGATCCGCTGGTCGTAGCTTAGGATCAATCGCAAGAGCTGGGTCGTATTCGCGACCCGTGATGAGCTACTCGCTTTTAACCGCTTTTTTGGCAGCCTTCTTGATGGTCTTCTTCACTCCTTTTTTTGCCGTTTTCTTGGCCGCTTTTTTGGCGGCCTTTTTTGCGGCTCTTGGAGGAAATTCGAATTTGGTTTGTCCGTTTGGCTGCAAGGTCAAATACGCGTCGAATGGACGCTTAGTACGCTTAGACCAGAATTTTTCGAGCAAGTCGGTCTTACCGTTTTCCAGCAGCTTCATCATTTGATCGAGAGGAATTTCTCGATCGAGGATTTTGCGGCTGACTCGAATCGGGGTGGTTTCCTTGTCGTTTTCCATGACCCGTACGACATAGGCAGCAGGTGTCTCGAAAACGTCTCCACCTGTGCGAGGGCATTTTGCGACAGGAGTCATACTTGAGAAATCGACTGATCCGTCGCCTGAATCGTCGCCATTTCCGAAATCGAATTTTACGCGACGTGTTTCCGGATCCAGGAACAAGTTCGCGCTGTAGGGCTTGCCGGCCTTGGAACGGAAGTTGTCAATCGGGCCGACTTTCCCTTTTTCGAGAAGCTCTTGGAGTTCTTCGATCTCCATTTTGCGGTTTCCGATAATCTTGTAGATCGCGAAACCGTTTTCCTTGTCGTCGCCCTTCGTTTTGTAGGCGCGCATGGACTCGAACAAAGGTTGCTGATCTATGGGGGACTTCAAAGGTGAAGGCAGGAGATCTTCGTCTTTTTCTTCGAAATTCTTGATACCATCGACGACCTTCTTGGTCATTTCGACGATGTCTTTGATAAAGGTGGTGCGATCGAGTTCACCATCTTCGATCTTGTGCAACTTGTATTCCCATTCGCCCGTGAGCTCTGGCTTCGTCAAAGCCTCCGCATTTATGCAGGACAGGAAGTCTAGCAAGGTCTCGGCTTTTGGCGTTGGGCAAAGCGCTCTTCGATCTCGCTCGATATAGCGTTCCGCGATGAGGCGTTCGATAATCTGAGCTCGGGTGGCTGGAGTTCCGAGCCCGCCTTCTTTCATGGCGTCGGCCAGTTCGTCGTCTTCGACCAACTTGCCAGCTCCTTCCATGGCGGAGAGTAGGGTGGCTTCCGTGTAGCGTGGAGGTGGCTTGGTCTCTTCCGAGAGGGTTTCGTAGCTCTCGAGTTGGGCTTTAGGAGGATCCCCATCTTGTTCCGAGAGTGCAGGCAAGGTATCGTCGACTCCCGCCACAGTAACGCTTTTTCCGTAAACTTCTAACCAGCCTGGCGAGACGAGCACCTTACCTTCGGTTTTGAAGTTTAGTCCCTGGACCTCGCTAATACGGGTCGTAACGGCAAATTCGGCGCTCGGATAGAAGATCGAGATAAAACGACGAGCGATCATGTCGTAAATCTTGGCCTCGTCGTCGTTGAGCTTCTTGTATGATTCCGGAGTCGGAATAATCGCAAAGTGATCGGAGATTTGCTTGTTATTGAAAACGCGTCGATCCGAAGGATTTACCCAGTTGTTTTTAAGGGGACGAACTGCGACCTCTCCGATGCTTGATTCAAGGTTTTGAAGAGTGCTGCGAACCGTGTCTGGATAGTCCTCCGGCAGAGCCCGCGAATCCGTACGAGGATAAGTGATCATCTTATGCTTCTCGTACAGTGCCTGAGCGAGTTGCAAAGTGCGGCGGGCAGAATAGCCAAAGCGATTGTTCGCCTCACGCTGGAGGGTGGTCAGGTCGTAGAGCCTCTGAGACGCTTGGCGGGATTTTTTCTTCTCCTCGGAAACTGTGGCTACCGGATTGTCTTCTATTAGAGCAGCGATTCGAGCGGCTTCTTCCTCCGACCAAATCCGGTCGATGCGATCATGCTCGTCGTCTCCCTTCTTGAAATCGGGTTTCTGGTAGGTGCCTTGGTAGGTGCCATTTGCGACGTTGAAGTCTCCGACCAGACGCCAATAGGCGCGAGGTTGGAAGGCGGCGATTTGCTTTTCCCGCTCCACCACGATGGCTAGAGTTGGAGTTTGCACGCGGCCCACGCCCGCAACATTGCCAGCTCTAGAGCCGTAAAGGCGTTTGGTGACTCCTCGGGTGCAATTGATTCCAATCAGCCAATCCGCCTCAGAGCGTGACTGGGCTGCATCGGCGAGGTTTTGCATCTCTTCTCCGTCGCGTAGTTCAGTAAACGCTTTCCGGATGGAAGCTGGCGTCATTGACAACATCCAAAGGCGCTTCACTGGCAGTTTGGATTTGGCCAATTTGTAGACGTAAGAAAAGATCAGCTCACCTTCGCGACCGGCGTCACAAGCGTTGATGACGGTGTCGATGTCTTTTCGCTTCATCAGCTTCTTGATCGACTTGAATTTCGACTCCGTCTTCTCGATCGGCTTGAGTTTGAACTTCTCGGGAATGATGGGAAGGTTTGCCAAGCGCCAGAAAGCGTCACGCTTGTCGTAGTCCTCTGGCATGCACAGTTCGACGATGTGGCCGACGGCGGAGGTGATAACGTATTCCTCGCTTTCGAAGTACTCGTCGTGCTTGTCGAATTTTCCGCCTACTGCTTTGCAAAGGTCGCGAGCTACGCTCGGCTTTTCCGCGATGACAAGGGACTTCATTAATATATGTGGAGCTGGTGAGTTTTTCTGCTGTCGCTCAAAAGCGGCAATCTACCGTTGGTTGGCATCTGTTGGTTAACGCCTGTGCTCAGGACGCTGGTTTCGGGTCGATGGGGACAAATTCATAGGCTTGCAAGTACAATTTTGGCGTTTTTGGTCAGGGAAGACCCTAGAACTCGCGTTTAATGCTTTGAACTTGGCGACTGAGAAACAGCGGTCTAAGCATTACTGTTTTATGACTTTCTGTTCGCGTCAAATGAACCAAATCAAGTTTTAGGGAATGAGCAGCAAATCGAAACGGCTGCTTACCCAGCTAGAGGAGTTCGCGGTCGAAGTCGTCAACGATCGCCGCCGAGGAAAGAGGGCGGTGGCGTTCAAGATATTCCTGCGAGGCTTGTCCTTCATATTCGCCGGTCTGGTGAAGCTGAGGTTTTTCCTCTACCGGAACCGTATCCTTAAAGACCAACCACTTGGTTGCTTGGTGGTCGTTGTTGGCAATCTAACCGTCGGCGGAACTGGCAAAACGCCGGTCGTGGAGAAGTTTGCCCGATCCCTGCAAAACCGAGGACGCAAGGTGGCGATACTGAGTCGTGGATACAAAAGCCGCGACCTAAAGAAAGAGACCTTAAAGGAACGGCTTTGGAGAAAGTACGTGACTGGCGGGGATCCTTTGCCTCCTAAGGTGGTGAGTGATGGCGAGAAGGTGCTGCTAGATTCCGAATGGGCGGGAGACGAGCCTTTCATGTTAGCCAAAAACCTTCCCGGAGTGGTGGTGCTCGTGGACAAGGATCGAGTGAAAAGCGGAACCTACGCTATCAAGCACTTCGGTTGCGACACGCTCATCCTTGACGACGGGATGCAGTACTTGCCGCTAAAGGGTAGGTTGAATCTTCTTCTAGTAGATAAGACCAACCCCTTCGGAAACCGGAAACTGCTCCCTCGCGGGATCCTTCGTGAGCCGGTTAGGCACCTGAAGCGTGCCTCCTATGTGTTTTTGACAAAATCTGATGGGGTGCCGGATCCGGAGCTTGAAGCCTTGATCCAGCGGCACAATCCCGGTGTGGACGTGATCGAGTGCACGCACCAACCTCAGTATCTGAAGGAGGTTAACGGCGATCGTCGTTTAGAGCTGAAAGACCTGAAAGGGAGAAGGATCGGAGCGTTCAGCGGAATCGCGGTACCGCAGAGCTTTGAGGGGTTTTTGCGAAATTACGGGGCGAACCTTCCTTACACGCGTCGGTTTATGGACCACCATCGTTTCGAGGAACATGAGCTTCTCAGTATCGCAGAAGAGGCGAAGGCGGCTGGTTTGGAGTTTCTAGTCACCACCGAGAAGGATGCGGTCCGCATCCCGGAGTCGATAGGTTTTTCCGTGCCGCTTTATTATCTGAGACTGGAAATCGAGATCCTTCGTGGAGCGGATGACTTCGACGAGGCGGTTTCGCGGGTCTGCTTTACCGAAAACGTCGAGCGAAAACTCACGGTCTAGTCTTTTGCGATTTAGCTAAATCGTTGCAAGTTGCGAAGAAATGCATTCCTAGAAGTGCCATGATCGATCCTCGCCTTTCTCAATTGGCTAAAAATCTTACGCGCTATTCGACCAATCTCCGCGAAGGAGAGAGGGTTTTAATCGATGCTTTTGACGTGCCAGACGAGATAATCGTGGAGCTAATCCGCTCGGCTCGCGAGATCGGAGCCATTCCGTATGTCAACTTGAACCATGCTCGGGTGAATCGTGAGCTGTCATTGGAAGCCACTGAGGAATCTCTTCGTATCCAGAGCGCTATCGAGCTGCAGCGTATGAAGAATATGGATGCCTACATCGCTCTGCGGGGATCGAATAATATCTTCGAGGCTTCCGACGTGCCAAGCGAACAGGCTCAACTCGTGTCTCAGGTTATGAAGCCGGTTCTTGATTGGAGAGTGAACAAGACCAAGTGGTGCGTCTTGCGTTGGCCGACTTCAGCCATGGCTCAGCAGGCCATGATGTCCAGCGAGGCCTTTGAAGACTTTTTCTTCAAGGTTTGTAATCTAGACTACTCGAAGATGAAGGCAGGCAGTGAAGCCTTGGAGTCGCTCATGAAAAAGACCGATCGTGTCCATTTGGTGGGCCCTGGAACGGACCTAAAGTTTTCCATCAAGAACATCGGAGCGGTCGCTTGTATCGGGACTCACAATATTCCAGATGGTGAAGTCTTTTCCTGCCCAGTACTCGAAACTGTAGAAGGCGTGCTGCAATACAATGCTCCGTCTGTGTATCAGGGAGTATCCTTTGACGATATCCGTCTGGAATTTAAGAAAGGCCGCATCGTCAATGCGACTTCCAACAATACCAAGCGTCTTAACGAGATCTTGGACTCGGACAAAGGTGCTCGCTACATCGGGGAATTCGCCATCGGCTTCAATCCGCATATCAAGGAGCCCATGCGGGATATTCTTTTCGACGAGAAGATTGCCGGTTCATTCCATTTCACTCCCGGACAGGCCTACGAGGATGCGAACAATGGAAACAAGTCTCAAGTCCACTGGGACATGGTTTGTATCCAACGACCCGAATACGGAGGAGGCGAGATCTGGTTCGACGACACCTTGATCCGCAAGGACGGACTGTTTGTAATCGAGGAGCTCGAATCCTTGAATCCTGCCAATCTAATCTCTAAGTAAGATGGCTCTAGAAGGAGACGAACTGGAAGCGTTTATCCGCCGTATTCCCAAAACGGAGACGCACCTTCATATCGAAGGTGCCTTGCCCTATGATTTGCTGCACGGAATGGATAGCGGACGGTTTCCGGCCAATCCGCATTTCCGCAGTCCAAGCTACCGGTATCCAGGTTTTGTAGAGTTTGAAAACATCCTGCTCGACCACGCTGTGGTTTGGTTCAACTCCGCTGAAAGATACCATGAGGCGTGCAAGGTGATGTTCGATAGAATGGTGTCCTTGAACATCAAATACGTCGAGACCAGCTTCCATCTGCATATGATCGAGTTCATCGGAGTGGATGGCCGTGACATCTTGTCAGCTATCAAGTCTGCCGTTCCCAAGGAATTGGAAGTCAAAGTGATAGGCGGCATGGTTCGCAATGGATACAGCGAGAAGATGCAGCCGATCCTCGACAATCTCCACTCATGGGAAGAATTGGACGGAATCGATTTGCACGGTCAAGAGTGGCTCGAACTCGAAAATTGGACCCCTCCTATTTGGGAGAAATGCCGTGAGGCAGGTAAGATCGTGAAATGCCACGCGGGAGAATTTGGCGGGCCGAACAAGGTTTACGAAGCTATCGATACCCTTGGCTCTCGCCGTATCCAACACGGTGTTCGATCCGTGGAAGACAAAGAGTTGGTCAAGCGATTGGCAGGGGAAGGTGCCGTCTTGGACGTTTGCCCCTTGAGCAATGAGAAGTTGCAGGTTTTTCCATCCCTCGAAGACCATTCTTTGCGCGAGCTTGTGGACGCCGGGGTGACTTGCACAATCAGCACCGACGATCCACTTTGCTTCTCGAATGACATTCTCGACGAGTATCGAGCCTTGGCAGCACGTCTAGGGTTCACCAAGGCCGAATTGGCACAGTTCGCCAAAAACGGTTTTGAGCATTCCCGTCTCGATGGGGAAGCGAAGCGTAAGTTTATTTCCGAAATTGATTCTCTTCTCGTTTCATGAGCGATCCGATAAGTTGGGAAGTACCGGAAGGCGTCTACAAAAAGCGGGTCGATAAGCTGCTGTCCGACGCTTTTGCCGAACACAGTCGAGCCGATTTTCAGCGGGCATTCGAAGCTGATCTCGTACGTGTTGATGGAAAACCTGTGGCGAAAAATCGCCGCCTGTCGGAAGGCGATCTGGTCGAATTCGCTATGCCTAGCGTCGAAAAGCTGGATATGAGTCCGATCGCCATGGACCTCGATATTCTTTTCGAGGACGAACACATGGTCGTAGTCAACAAGCCAGCCGGATTGGTTGTCCATCCCGGGGCGGGACCAGACGAGCCTACGCTTGCTCACGGGTTGTTGCATCACTGCCAGGGGCAGTTGAGTGGGATTGGCGGCATTGAGCGTCCGGGGATTGTGCATCGCCTCGACCGTGAGACTTCAGGTATCATTATGGCAGCCAAAACGGATGTAGCCCACCGTGCTTTGAGTGAACTATTTCAGTCCCGCTCGCTCGTGAAGGAATATTTGGCTCTCGGTTGTGGCGCTCCCGAGCTTCTAAGCGGAACGATCGAACGCCCGATCGAGCGGAACCCAAACCAGCGACACAAGATGCGGGTTGGCCATGAAGGGCGTGGTCGGGCTCGAGAGGCCAAGACGGATTGGAATCTGGTTGAGACTTTCGATGAGGGCTACTGCTTGCTTCGCTGCCGAATTCATACCGGAAGGACGCATCAGATCCGCGTGCATTTAAAAAGCATCGGGCACATCATTTTGGGCGATTCTGTTTATGGTTACCGCCCATTGCCTAAGCTATCGCATCAGCCCGAGCGGGTGATGCTGCATAGCTGTTACCTTAAGTTTGTCCATCCGATCACAAATGAGCCTCTGGAAATCGAAGCGGAGCCTCCTGAGGATTTCCGGTCGTATCTGTCAGGTAAATAGGGGAGCCTTCGTGCTTGCAGGTCTGCGACCAGATCCCAAAATCGCCCGCCTATGTCTCAAGCAGAATGGCAATCCGTTAACGAGTACCAAGATATCCTCTACCACAAGTGGAACGGTATCGCTAAGATCACCATCAACCGTCCCGAGAAACGAAATGCGTTTCGCCCTCAAACGGTGAGCGAAATGTTTCATGCCTTCTGTGATGCGCGGGAAGATCAAAGCATTGGCGTTATTCTTCTGACTGGGGCGGGGCCTCACACGGATGGCAAATATGCGTTTTGCTCGGGAGGAGACCAGAGTGTCCGCGGTCATGCGGGTTATGTGGGAGATGATGGCGTGCCTCGCCTCAACGTGCTCGATTTGCAGAAACTGATCCGTTCCATCCCTAAGGTTGTTATCTCTCTCGTCGCAGGCTACGCGATTGGCGGAGGTCATGTCTTGCATGTGATCTGTGATATGACGATCGCGGCGGACAATGCCATTTTTGGCCAAACGGGTCCTCGCGTCGGAAGTTTCGACGGTGGCTTTGGAGCCAGCTTTCTGGCTCGGCTGGTGGGACAGAAAAAGGCCCGGGAGATTTGGTATACGTGTCGCCAATACAATGCGCAGGAAGCGGTCGACATGGGCTTGGTCAACAAGGTCGTGCCCGTGGAGCAACTTGAGGAAGAAGGCGTGCAATGGGCTCTCGATGTATTGCAGCACAGTCCGACCGCCATCCGTTTATTGAAGTCTTCCTTCAATGCTGAACTCGATGGCCAAGCTGGAATACAGGAACTCGCTGGCAATGCCACTTACCTCTATTATATGACGGAAGAGGGCACAGAGGGGAAACGGTCCTTCCTCGAAAAGCGTAAGCCAGACTTCACGAAGTACCCGTGGATGCCTTGATCCGAAAAATTTAGATTAATGAGCCAAGAAAATTTTATCAGCCGCGATCTTGCGGAGCAGATTCATAGTAAAGTCGGAACACCGTGCTACGTTTACAGCGAGGCGGTTTTGCGGGATAGCGCTTCCAAGGTTTTGGCCTTCCCCAATGCCTTTGGATTGACCGCCCGCTACGCTATGAAAGCGAGCCCGAACTCGAATATCCTGCGCTTCTTCGCGTCCATGGGACTGCATTTTGATGCTAGCTCTGGCTACGAAGTACGTCGCGCGATCGCAGCGGGAATTGAGCCG
Source organism: Pelagicoccus albus (assembly GCF_014230145.1). Taxonomy (NCBI): domain Bacteria; kingdom Pseudomonadati; phylum Verrucomicrobiota; class Opitutia; order Puniceicoccales; family Pelagicoccaceae; genus Pelagicoccus; species Pelagicoccus albus. The sequence goes on along the minus strand of NZ_JACHVC010000013.1, from coordinate 303,375 downwards.
CAGCGTATTTCTTTGAGCACTCAAGAGCTCCCCGATGATTTCGTTTCGCTGGTGGAGTCGGGAATTTCGGTCAACGTGTGCTCACTCAGCCAACTCAAGCGTTTCGGCCAGGAATTGCCGGGCGAAAAAGTCGGGCTGCGTATAAATCCGGGCCTCGGTTCCGGTGGAACGCAACGTACAAACGTGGGAGGCCCCGCGTCTTCCTTCGGCATTTGGCACGAAGACTTGGATCAAGTGAAGAAGCTCGTGGAGCAGTACGAACTTAACGTATTCAGAATTCACTCTCACATCGGCAGTGGCAGCGATCCGGATGTCTGGATTAAGGTGGTGGGCATGAATTTGGCCCTCGTTGACCAATTTAAGAGCGTTACTCATCTCAATCTGGGAGGAGGCTACAAGGTCGGCCGTGTAGAAGGCGAGAAGACGACTGATCTGCAAGTGATCGGAGAAAAGATGAAGGCCGAGTTCAAGGAGTTCGCAGCCAAGACCGGTCGAAAAATCCATCTCGAAGTGGAGCCTGGTACTTACTTGGTCGCCAACGGTTGCTCGATCCTCTCCCGCGTTCAGGACGAGACTTCAACCGGTGAAGAAGGCTACAAGTTCCTGAAACTGGATACAGGCATGACGGACAACACGCGTCCTTCGATGTACGGAGCCCAGCACCCGATGTGGGTGGTGCCTGCCGATAATTCCCGAAGAGGCAAGGAGGACTACATCGTAGTCGGCCACTGCTGCGAATCTGGTGATATCCTAACTCCGAAGGCAGGAGATCCAGAAGCTCTCTCTCCACGGACTTTGAAGAAGGCAAGATTGGGAGACTACTTTGTGATTGGCGGAGCGGGAGCCTACTGTGCTTCTATGGCCTCCAAAAACTATAATAGCTTCCCCGAATCCCCTGAAGTTCTTGTTCGAGAAGGAGGTCGAGTCGCGGTGATCCGCGAGCGTCAGCCAATCGAGCAGATTTGGGCGAATGAAGTAGCAGTCCTCTAGAGAACCGCGTATCGACCTTTTTCGTACGAATAAGGCTCGATAAGGATATTTACAGTGGGTGTTATGGATCTGCCAATTCTCGAAATTGAATCCGAATTTTGCGCTGAACTTTCGGATACAAATCGGCTTGTTCTGGAAGCTCCCACTGGCTCGGGAAAATCTACCCAAACCCCAAAGTTTCTACTGAGGGGAGGTTTTCTGGCTTCAGGCGACGCGATCATTCTTCAGCCAAGGCGGATTGCCGCTCGCATGCTGGCCAAACGCGTAGCTTGGGAATTGGATGAACCCCTCGGCAAGACTGTCGGTTTCCAGGTTCGGCATGAACGTGTTTCTTCCAAGGAAACACGTATTCACTTCGTTACAGAAGGAATACTGCTGCGACGAATGATGGGCGACCCTGAGTTGCGAGGAGTATCTTGCCTGGTCTTTGACGAGTTCCACGAGCGAAGTTTGCACGCGGATTTGACTTTGGCCCGCGCTTTAATGCTGCAGCGCACAAAACGACCGGATTTGAAGATCGTGGTCATGTCAGCCACTTTAGATGCCTCGGAGCTGGAGAGTTATCTAAAGCCTTGCCGTATCCTTCGTTCCCAGGGAAGAACCTTTCCTGTGGCAATCGAGCACATCGATAATCGCTTGGCCAATAGTGATCTGCCTATCTGGGACATTGCCGCGAAAGCGACACTCGACAGGCTCCAGCAAGAAAAGGAAGGTCACGTGCTCATTTTCATGCCGGGAGCCTTTGAAATTGGGAAAACGATAGCGGCTCTTGGCAGTCGACTTTCGACCCGGGAATTCGAGTTGTTAGCTTTGCATAGCGAACTCAGCGCTAAGGATCAGGATCGAGCCGTAGAAGCCGGAGATCGTCGCAAGGTAATCGTCGCAACCAATGTAGCAGAAACGTCCCTGACGATTGATAATGTAAGATTGGTCGTGGATAGCGGCCAGGCACGCATCGCTCGCTACGATCCCACACGAGGCATCAATACTTTGTGGATCGAGAAGATCAGCGATGCGTCTGCGAGGCAGAGAGCAGGGCGTGCAGGGCGAACCGCCCCAGGGCGAGCAATTCGATTGTGGGCCGAACGGGAGCATGCCAGTAGGGCTTTGTTCGAAGAGCCCGAAGTACGCCGAGTGGATTTGTCTGAGATGCTTTTGTCCCTATTGGCAACGGGTATCGAGAGTGTGGATTCCTTCGAGTGGTTTGAGCCACCCAATGAAGAGCGCCTGTCAGACGCGACAGGGCTATTGAGGAGTTTGGGGGCTATCGATCGGGATGGACGCCTTACTGAGCGAGGCCGGAAGATGAGCGGCTTCCCTTTGCATCCTCGGTATGCGTCTATGTTGCTGGCTTCGGATGCGTTTGGTTGTGTGGAAGAAATCGCTTTGGCAGCCGCTCTAGCTCAGAGCCGTAGTATTTTGCTGAGAAAGGTCGACAAGTCCGTGGAGCGAAGACGTGAGTCACTTTGGGGAGCTCAGCTTCGAAGCGATGTTTTGGGGCAGATGATTGCTTGGGAAGCGGCACTTAAAGAGCGGTTCGATATGGGCTTTTGCCAGGAAATCGGGGTGCATGCCCAGAGCTCGAGGCAGGTCTTGAAAATTGCGAATCAACTTTCTCAATACGCCGAAGCGAGCGGTTTAGGGTCGAACTCCAATCCGCGTGAAGAGAGTTCCAAGGATCAAGCGGTTGCCAAATGTTTGCTCTATGGCTTCCCTGATCGGGTCTGTAGGAGGCTCGACAGGGGAACCTTGCGTTGCGGGATGGTGGGCGGCCGTCGTGGCGTCTTGGCACGTGAGAGTTTAGTGGGAGAAAGCGAGTTGTTCGTTGCCTGTGAGGTGAATGAGATTGGGAGACAAGGTGGCCAGGTGAATACGGTTTTCAATCTGTGCACCGCCATCGAAGTGGAGTGGTTGCAAGAATTGTTTCCGAAGCTGTTTTCCGATGTGGAAGAGGTAGTCTTCGACGAAAAGCAAAAGCGAGTCGTAGAGCGTCGCGTAACTCGATTTCAGGATCTGGAGCTTTCTTGCCGTGAAAGTTTCGAAGTTGATTCTGCTAAGGCTGCTGAGGTCTTTGCGAAGCTGATCACGGAAGGAAAGGCGAAGCTCGCAAACTGGGATGAGGAAGTGGAGCACTTGATTCGACGCGTTAATTTCCTTGCTCAGGCCTTCCCGGAATATGGCTTCGAGCTTATCGATGACGATGCCCGATCTCTTTTGTTGGAACAGTGCTGCGAAGGAGTCCGAAGCTTGAAAGATCTTAAACGAAAGGACGTGCTGCCGGTAGTTCGTGATTGGGTGGGGACGCCAGCCATGAAAATGCTCGAGCACGAACTTCCCGAGAGATTGAAGCTAGACAACGGAAAACCAGCCCGCTTAAGAGTGGATGCGGATATGCAGCTCACCTTGTCCGCCAAAATTCAATGCCTGTATGACATTCCGGATACGCCTCGTTTTTGCCAAGGTCGATCCCTGCCACGAGTCGAGCTTCTCGCGCCCAATATGCGACCCGTGCAAATGACTAACGATCTGCAAGCATTTTGGTCAGGATCCTACGAAGGCGTTAAGAAGGAGCTGAAAGGACGTTACCCCAAGCACGAGTGGCGCTAGCCTATAGAGCGAGTAGCTCAGCCAATTTTGAGTAACAAGCTCGATGGATTTCCGAGCAAGTTTTTGCTAGAATTCGGAATGGCAATCCAAGCTGTAACAACGAGTCAATCCACAGCCTTTGAAAAGGCCAAGGAAGGCATGGATCGCGGAAGTCGAAAACTCAACAACGCCGCCGCCAAAATAGCGTCTGGCGATATCAGCCCCAATAACATCGTAGAGTTGGCCTGTGCAGAAACGATGTACAGCGCTAACGCCAAGGTCATCCACACCGAGGACGAGATGTTGGGAACGCTGTTGGATGTGAAGCGTTGACCGAAACCTATTCCGCAAACGTCAAAAAACCGCTAATCTGAGCTAGCTTCGATTACGCGGGTAGGAGGTATTGCGCCAACGGTTAACCAAATAGGGTTTTGGTCGAGTTAGTAGGTGAACGACTACCAACAGACGAAATCCCACAAATGATTTTATTGCCGCTAGCTGAATTGCCGAATTCACACCCCGGAGACGCCATTACCGACGTGCTCGGCGTGGTGGCGGTATGTTCGTTTCTCGGCATAGCGTGCTACATCGGCTTGCAGGTTTTGAAAGACTCGCACCGTAAGGTTTCGGCAGGAGCGAATTCCCTCGAGGATTTTGGTGCCGACGCGGAAGCGGAGAGGGAGGCGGCGAAGCCCAAGGTCGTGGTTAACGAGCGTGAGGAATTGGAGCGGCATTGCCGCGAAATCGAAATCGATATTTTAGAAACCGGTCGCACGAAACTCTCGGATTTCGCCCTAATCGCCGAAAATACATTTGATAAGGTAGCAGATGGCTACGCTTCGAATTCTTTTGGTCACGAAGGCGAAACTCACGCGGTTCGCAGCAAGAAGTTTTTGTCGGTTTGCGAGCGACAATGGGGCGCTTTACGAAGCGATATCGGCTACGTCTCCTACATGGATATTCAAGACCATCTGAGGCATATCCTTATTAATCATCGTATGTTAAATGGTAGCAACCACGCGACCAGCGAAACTCTGGACATGAGTCCAGATGTTCTACGTTCGCAAGAGTTGGTTGCCCTCGTCCGAGTTGTTCCAAAAGAGAAGGTGAAGCTTGTTCAGGAGCAACTGCTGAAAGCGATTGCTGCCTTTCGAAATGCATATGAAGAAGAGTGCAAAGCATGGCTGAACGAGCAGATCGTCAAAGTGGGAGGCGAAATGCGTCCCAAAAAGTCCCGGAAAGTCCAAGTACCGGATACTGAGTACTACAACAAATTCAAGCAGCTGAAAATTCGTCTGGAAGTTGTAGCTCGCCTAGCGGATAGCGTAACGGAGAAAACTGAACGCGTCAGTGAAGCCGGTTTAGCTTTGAGCCAGGTCATTCATGTCGGCACGATCCTTCGGATTCTTGCCACGCTACCAGAGTGGTTTACGGAGCTGGAGCTGACGCAGCGTCATTGATTTTCGCTCACGAAGCCTTGCTCGGACTTTCCACTTTTAGGCGATAGGAGGAAACGGCCGCAACCAAAGCGACCAAGACTAAGAAGTAGTAGGGAGCATAACCGAAGACCGTTTGGAAGAGGGCATCGCTCTTCGAGGATTCTGCAACCGATTGGATTTCGCCGGTTTCTCGGATAATGCTACTTGTTGAAGCGTAAAGGTATCCGATTGCTCCATACGCTAAATTGAAGCAAAGTCCTTTGAAGCTAAGCACGGTTGCTCGACTCTTGGAGTCAGTTATCTGGTTCAGGTAGTGGCTAACAAAAAAACCGTTCAGAAAAATTCCCCCATACACCAACACCATAGGTAGGGCACTCCAGTAGGGAGTAAATCTGGCCATGAGCCAGAGGCCGGAAAAGACGCAGATGCTAAGCGTTGCAAAATTGAAGCCTTTGCACCGCTTTTCGACCATCGCTTTTCCAATTTTGGGCATGAATGTGCCGAGTATCGCGAGCCCGGATCCGATAAATCCAAAACTATATTCTGGTATGGCAAACTGGCGATAAAGCTCGCTCGTGAGCGTCATGATCATGCGGGTAATATGATCGAATAGCATACCGCAGCTTATGATGACGAACGCCATCGGGGTGCGAAGGATCCAGATTCCGGCCTGTATCGTGTTTTTTGTTGATTCCTGGATTGTTCCCCAAGTGTTGTGGTCCGCTGATTCCGGGCTCGTTTCCTTCATCCCCAGCGTTGTGATTACTGCCGCAATTCCTAAGAAAAGCGTTCCCCAGATCGGTAGTCTGGTTGCGGTTTCCCGGCTTATTTCGAGGTTCAGGCCAATGCTAGAAATTGCTGAATTCAACAAATCCCCGTCGTATAGAATAGCTCCTGTGCTCATTGCTACGATGAAGGCCAATGACTGAAAACGCATTTGCTTTTCGAGCACTTCGCCCCAGCGCTGCTCGAGTCCGTTTTCTTTGAGGGTATCGTAGGCGAGCGCTTCGTCAGCTCCACTTGCAGCGGATTCAGCCGCTCCGCTCAGTATCCGGTTGGCCAAAAACAGGTAGAAGACGGTGGTTGATTCTCCCATAGGGGCGAAAAGGATAAGAAGCATCTCCGCCACCATGAAAAAGGCTGCCAAGACGACTAGGTTTCGTCTTCCCAAGGTGTCTGCAAGCGCTCCTGATGGAACTTCTAAGAGGACGATCGTGGCAGCCCAAACGGTATTGAGTAGGGCGAATTGCTCCAGTGTTAGCCCGAAATCTAGAAATAGGATCGTGAAAACCGGGTAGTAAAACCGGGCGTTAAACAGAAGCCGAAAAAGGATGAAACGCTTTACGTTGGATAGCTGGAGAGGATCGGTAGGCACAGCGGCTTATTGGCTAGCGCAGAAGCGCTTTGAATCAATTGATAATGCGACCTTCAGACGCGAAAGCGGCCGCTCTCTTCAGGGGAGCGGCCGCTATGGCAAGTTTCAAGGTTTGGGATAGCTGAACTTCTTCTTCAGGTTACGAAGGTTCGGGCTAGGGTCCACAGGGAATCAATCACGTAGATCCATATGAATATCGCGGAAATCATCAGCGATATTATGCCGAACATGTTAAACCTCATGTCCGGAATAGATCAGATATGAAGCGTTAAATAAAGTGTAAATTCACAATTCCTTTACGCTCAGGGTTTGGCTTAGAGGATCTTCACAGTTCAGAGATGATCTCGTCCAATTTGTCTTTGGGGAGGCCCAGCTTTTGTTCGCAAAATTCGATCAAGTCTGCGGTCAGCGGGGCAATATAGGTCTCTGTTCCCGTCTCCAGTTCGAAAACCATGCGGTAGGCGTGCAAGGCATGACGGTTAAGGGGAAGGATCTGAGCCATTTTATCGGTCCAGCCATCTTCGATGAAGTCGAGGAATAGCCCTTCGTCTGGACCGTAAAGCTTATCGCCCACGATGTGGTGACCGATGTGTAGCGCGTGGGCTCTTATCTGGTGCTTACGTCCAGTGATGGGGTCAACTTTTGCTAGAGTATAGCGGCCATTGCTGAAAAGAGGGGTGTAGCGGGTTTGGGCGTCCTGCCTGCGACCGTCGCGCTTAACGGTGTTTTTTGAATGGACAATGCTTTGGGTATCGGGACCGAGCGGTGCATCCACTAAAGTTTCCTCAGAGAGTTCGCCCTCCAAGATTGCCAGATAGGTTTTGCTTACTTTTCGCCGCTCTAGCGCCATCTGAAGGTGGCGTGATTTCAGCCTGTGTTTGGCGAAGAGAACGATTCCACTCGTCTCTCTGTCCAGTCGCGATACTAGGTGAGACCGGTCAGACTGGGTGTACTCACGGCATGCTCCCGCAAGCGAGGACCATGGGCCGTTTTTGGACGGATGGCACACAAGGAGGGCAGGTTTGTTGACCAGCAAGACGTGGTCGTCGTTTTGCAGGATCCAGTCCTCAAGTTCTTCGGGCGTTACGAGCCAACCCCATTCGGTCGCGGGCATATGCTTATCTAGTTAGGTTTGGGGCGGAAATGGCGTATCACTTTCCCTGCCACTTTAGTTCGCAGGGAAAGTGGAAGCAGGCGGGAAAAAAGCGAGGCTGCTTTGTTCTTAAATCCGGTTACTGTAAAACTCTTGCCCTGATCCAGGGCTTTGAGAGCGAGTTTAGCCACCTCTTCGGAGCTTTGGCCGTAGCTGTCTGGGATGATACTCTCGCTGAAGCCTGCTCGGCGGAAAAACTGCGTCTTCGTGGGGCCGGGGCAGATGGCTATCGCCCTGACCTTAGATCCCCCTAGCTCGTCATTGAGAGCTAAAGTCCAATTTAGGACGAATGCTTTGCTGGCCCCGTAGGTGGAAAGGCCAGGGGTCGGCTGGAAGGCCGAAGTGGAGGATATGTTCAAGATGGCTCCGCCTCTCTTTTGTAGGACGGGAAGCAGGCTTACTGTGATGTCCACCAGCGCATTTACATTTACTTCCAGTAGCTCGAGATGCTCTTGCGGACTTTTAGACCATATTTCTCCGTAAATGCCTAATCCAGCGTTGTTTACGAGAAGTATAGGACCATTTGAATCGGTTGTTTCGATCCTATGGATCAGCTCCTGCAAGGTCCGTTTTCTGGCATCTCGATCGGATAGATCGCACTCAAGGTGGACGCGATTTGGGCCGATAGAAAAAGATGACGGAATACGTCGAGAAATGTTGAATATCGAAGCAGTCCGTCCTACGTTTACTAATCCTTCGATGATTGAACTACCGATCCCAGAAGAGCCTCCTGTTATGATAGCGAGGTCGTATCTAGAGCTCATAGTGAATGCTTTAGATGTTTGGGACTTTTCATCGAATAACAAATAACCAAAGGAGTATCATGTACACTGAGAACGACCACGATCTAATTATCACCGGCATCCACATGGATCTGACTGAGTCAATCAAGCAGGCCGTAACGGAGAAGGTGGATCGACTCTTCAGGCATGAAGAGCGAATCATTAGAATCAAGGTTGAACTGGAATGCATCTATGGAAAAGGAGGCAGCGAACACGAGTTCATTGCGAAAGGGCACATTGAAATAAACGGTCCTTCGATGAATGTCTCCGTCTCGGACCCAGACTGCTACAAGGCAGTCGACCTATTGGTGGACAAGCTAGATCGAATGCTTCGCCGCAGATCTCGCTTGCAGCGTGTCAAACGGAAAGACACCCACGAAGTCGATATCCCGGCGAATTTGCCGAAGGTGTAGTCCTTGACCGTACCCTGTAATTTAAAAGCGGCCGCCCGGTTTTTCGGGCGGTTTCTTTTTTTTGAAAAAAGTCCTTGTAACGGACGCGCAAAACCACTTTCTTCCTGACCCTTGATCGCCGACCCGGCGATTCATAACTGAAGCGGGGCTAGCTCAATTGGATAGAGCGTCTGACTACGAATCAGAAGGTTAGGGGTTCAAGTCCCTTGTCCCGTACCAGTTATGGCGAGTTGTAAAACCGTTGTATCGGGAATGTGGATTACTCGCGAACCTCCTTACTTGGAGCGAATCTTCCTTAGCTTTTTCCAGAAGCTTACCAAATATTGGATACGGGAAGGGCAGTTGCTCAGAGGTCGTTCCAACTCCCAAATCGGTATCCAGACACAGTGTTCAATACCTTCCGCAGTTTGAGGCTCTAGAGGGCTGTTCGAGTTACTGCAACGGATGAGAAACCACTGGGTTCGCTTCAGCCACTTTTTCTTCGCGTACTTGGATATATGTGAGGTTGGTATCAGTTCACCGACTACCGTTAGAGTGTCTAGTGGTTGTCCTGTTTCTTCGGATACCTCGCTCAAGGCTGTCTGTGATGTGGATTTCCCTTTCTCAACTATCCCTTTAGGCAAATCCCAGCGACCGTTTTTGAAGATGAATAGGACGCGATCTGAATTGTCGATCGTGAGGCCTCCAGCTGCTTCAATTACGGGCAAATTAAGCATCGTACTTCGCCTGTAGTGTCTGGAGAAGTTTGAACTGGCGATAGTTCAAGTTGTTGAAGGCCACTCCCTCGATGTTAATGCTGTAGCGTTTTCTATCGGTCTTTTTGGTGAGTGGCTTGAAGTTCTTCCATTCGTCGTGCGGGATAGTGGACAAAACGTAAAGCATTGAGGTCAGACGTGCCTCGAGCTTGTTGTTGGAACCGATCACGATCCAAGGGCTCTTGGGAGAGGAGGTCCGTTCGAACATCTGCTCCTTATACTTGGTGAGCACATCCCAATATTCGCGGACCTTCTCATCGTTGACGGAGTATTTCCAGTACTTGAGAGGATTGACGATTCGCTCCTGGAAGCGGACTGACTGAGTTTCTTTATCTACAGAAAGATACAGCTTTATCAGGATTAGGCCCTCGTCGATGTGCTTCTCCTCCCAATCCAGTACCTTGCTCATGAAGTACTTGTACTGGGACTTTTTGCAGTAGCCCATGGTGGGCTCGATCATGGCCCTGTTGTACCAAGAGCGATCGAAGAAGACGATTTCGCCCGGTTCGGGAAAATGCTTTTCGTAGCGCCTAAACCAGTATTTCGACTCGCTAGGAGTGGGAATTCCTAACTCAACAACACGCAGGTTCTTGGGCATCATGTATTCGATGAAGCGCTTGATGGCGGAACCTTTTCCGGCTGCATCTCGACCCTCAAAAACGATTGCTACGCGTTTTTTGTTTTCCACCACCCAATGCTGCATTTTTAGAAGCTCAATCTGCAGAGCCTCCTTTTCGTGCTTATAGGTGGGGTAGTCTATGTTCCGGTAGTAATTGAAAAACTTACTTTTTGCTAAGTCCTTTTTTGCCATTCCTTGCTGCGTGATTCCCTGATTTGAAACTGTTACAACTTTGCGCCTGCCCATGCAAACCAGAAGGCTCGCCGGGCGAAATTGTAACAAAACACGGAAGGAAATGTCGTGGTAATCAGCTCTCCCAACGGGCGTAGAGGCCGCAAGGGAGGGTATTGGCTGTACGTGAGATAGGTAGACCAACTTCCCCAGACGAGACCTTGCCGTCGAATCCAGACATGGATTCTCGTAAGAGGTTTCCAACTACAGTTGGAGAAACCCCAGTGGTATAGGCATTGACCAAGAAAAACAGTCCCTTGGTATCGAAAATCTTGGTGCATTTTTGGAGAAGACCATAAAGGTCCCGCTCAAATTGCCAAACTTCGCCTTTACTTCCTCTTCCGTACGAAGGTGGATCCATTATGATTCCTTGGTACTTTGTGCCTCTGCGAATCTCTCGCTCCACAAATTTCACACAATCATCTACGATGTAGCGAATTGGCGCTTCGCTAAGATTGCTCAGGGCAGCATTTTCCCGACACCAAGCCACCATGCCTTTTGCCGCGTCGACATGGCAAACCTCTGCCCCGGCTGCGGCCGCCGCAATAGTGGCTCCTCCGGTGTATCCAAATAGGTTGAGTACCTTGATCTGCTTTTTCTGGTTCGATATTTTTTCTCCAAACCAATCCCAATTAACCGCCTGCTCTGGAAAAAGCCCTGTGTGCTTGAAGTTGGTGGGGCGGATTTTGAAGCGGCGATCTCGGTATCGAATAATCCAGCTTTCTGGCAAGGCCTTGCGGTAATCCCACGAACCGCCGCCTTTGGCGCTCCGTTGATAGTAAGCGTCGAATTGACCCCAATCCGGGGTCTTGCGCGGCCAAATGACTTGTGGGTCAGGTCGGACAAGGACGATGTCGCCCCATCTCTCCTTTTTCATTCCGTCACCGCATTCCAGTATTTCGTAATCCTTCCAGCTATTCGCCAAGATCATAGGTATATTCTCAATTCTGCCCTCAAGAAAAGTCAGGCATCAGGCTGAGAGCCGAATTATATATGTGTAGCGGAATCTTGCAGTTCCTTTTTCAAGACTCCGATGCTGGCGAGATTTCGGTAGCGTTCCGCGAAATCGAGGCCATATCCGACCACAAATTGGTCCGGTATGGTGAAACCGCAGAAATCGGCGCTAAATGACTTTTCGTGGCGGGCAGGCTTGTCCAGAAGCACGCATGTTTTCAGCGACGCAGGGGAGAATCCTTCCAGGTGAGCAATGATTGATTTGAGGGTGTTGCCTGAATCGAGAATGTCATCCACCACCAAAACATCGTGACCTGTGATGTCGGTTTTCAATGGGTTGGTGATTCTAGGCGGCTCTTGGGCGCTCGTGGCGTTGCCGTAGCTCTCAGCTCGAAGGCAGTCCAGTCGAGTCGGAAAATCGCATGAACGAATCAGGTCTGCAGTGAAGATAAGCGCTCCGCTCAGAATCGAAACGATGGTTACGTCTCTTCCCTCGTAAAACTTGGAAAGCTCTACTCCCAGTTCTTCGACGCGAGTCTGTATTTGCTCCCTTGTTACAAGGATTGTTTCGAGGTCTTCCTCTGTGTATTTAGGTCGTTTTGCGAGCATTTAGTCGAGCGTTTCGATGTTCTTTCTGAAAAGGGATCGGTCTTCCGATTTGAAAAAAGCTGTCCCGGCTACGAATGTATCCACGCCTTTGGCACGACAGAGGGGAGCGTTTTCGGCATTTACTCCGCCATCTACTTCGATCCGGAAATCGAGTCCCAAGGACTCTCTCCATTTCGCTATTTGTGCTGTCTTTTCCAATACGTCCTGTTGGAATGATTGGCCGCCGAATCCTGGCTGTACAGTCATGGCAAGTACGATGTCGACCTCTCGCAGATAGGGCTCTACGGCCTCGGCCGGAGTTCGAGGGTTTATTACTACACCGCGTTTCACGCCCAGATCTTTTAGTTGATCAAGACAGGCTCCTACGTCGTAGGATGGCTCGACGTGTATCGTTATCTGGTCGGCGCCCGCTTTGGCGAAAGCCTCCACAAAATGCTGGGGTTGGGCAAGCATCAGGTGAACATCGAGGAAAAGCTCAGTTTTGGGACGGAGGTCGGCGACCGTTTGTGGACCAAAAGTGAGGTTAGGGACAAAGTGTCCGTCCATAATGTCCACGTGTAGCCATGTGCAGCCAGCTGCCTCGACAAGTTTGATATCCTCGGCTAGTCGCGTGTGGTCGGCTGCTAGCATGGATGGAGCTAATATAGGTGAACCCATTTCGCCCACGTTAGCGGGCTAACCTAGGCTTGCTCAAGTCTAGACCCGCGTATTTTCGAGCCTCTTTTCGAGAAGCTACTGCCAAAGCTCAGTTACGAGTTCGGTAGTTTTCTCGGCGATCTTTCTGCTGATTTCAGGGATCGCTTGATATTCGGCTTCCACTTGCCCGTCATCTGTGAAGATGTCCTGGGAAATGGCGAATACTCTGGACGGGAGGTAAGGGGCGCTAGGGTCGTTCTCGTTCGACACTGACAACTCTACTTGAATCTCGAGCTGGAACTTACGGCCTCTTCCTACGTCGTCTGAGGTCACTGCAGCGATGGAGCGTTTAACCTCCAGTAAAGTTAGGCTAAGTATTCCATCCGCGGCACTGCCGGTTGACAGTTTGACGGAGCTGCTGCGTTGCAGGGATTGTCTGAGTGCGGCGTTGAGCGGCCCCTCAATTTGCGGCAGAGTCGTTTTGTTGAGTGGAGGAGCTACCGCAATAGTCTCGTAGGGAAGTGGGCTCGGAGTTCCGAGCTGGTAGCTGGCACACCCGCTTAGTAGGGCGACTATGGCTCCGCAAAGGATTAGCGTTCGCATCTTGGAGGGCTTGGAGAGCGTTTTGGAGAGTTGGGTGCTCGGACAATTTTAGAATATGCCGAGAATCTTACGCTTGGCGCGCTTGCGAGCTCTCTCTTGGATTTCTTCTGTTGTAGGCGTCTTCTCGGAAGAAACTTCTTCTGTTTTGCCAACGATCGTGTCGATCTTTTCCAGGCGAACCCTTGCGGTATCCGCTGACTGGGAACGAGGGGCTATGGTGATAGCTTCGTTGTAAAGGACACGGGCAGCCTCGTATTTGGAGCGCTTGTAGTAGTAGAAGTCGCCCATTTTCAGCTTGCTCAAGGAGAGGATGTTTTTGGCTTCGGACAGGCCCTTTTCCGCTTGGTCTACATTCGGGTTTTCAGGGTATTGAATCAAGAAGTCCTCGAAGAAGGTAATTGCGTCCTCGGTGGCTCGCTGGTCGTACTCGGGCCCTTCGATTAGTCCGTAGTGGGTTTGGGCGAGCTTCAGGTATGCGTCAGAGGTGAGGAAGCTATTTGGGTAGTTGGTGACTAGTCTGTCCAAGGCGTAGATCGTCATGGTGTCGCTGTTTTTGTCAGACCAAGCCTTGGCCACATTCATGAGCGATAGAGGGGCGTAGTCGCTGTAAGGGGCGATGGCTACCACGCGCTCGAAGTATTGAATGGCCCTATCGGTATTTTTGAAGCCAGGGATTACCCAAAATATCTTATCGCGGTAAGTCTCAAGACGGGCGACTGCGATTTTGTACATTTCACCGAGAGTTTCGTTGAAGCTGCCGTAGTTAGGGTAGACCCACGCGATGGTGTTGAAGGCTTCAAAGGCTTTGTCGACCTTGTTGCGTCGCAGCTGAATCTGGGCTGTGCGGTAGTAGGCCTCTGGCGAATACTGGTTTTTTGGGTATTTCTTATATACCTTCTTGTAGAGCTTCAGCGCTTTACGGAAGGACTTCTTCTCCTCGGCCTCTCTGGCTGTGTTCATCCAAGTGAGGATCTTCTGCTGTTCTTCCGGCAGGAGACCGGAAAGATCCACTTCCTCGGAGGTGTAGCCGATTTCAGGGCTCCAGGAGATCTTTGACTTTGCCCACACGGATGTGGCGTTCGTCGACATGACAGCGAACAGCAAAGAGAGTAGTACGAAGAAACGATTGGGGTTCAAAGAGATAGAGGAAGTGGTCTTCATCATTGAGACTTGATAGCGATGATTTCTTTATTTGCGTGTGTCTTATTACCAGCGGAGGAGGGTTGCGCCCCATGTCAGGCCGGCTCCGAAGGCAACTATTAATATATAATCTCCAGCTTCTAGTCTCCCCGCTCGGGCTGCTTCGTCCAAGGCGATAGGGATGGAGGCCGCTGAAGTGTTGCCGTATTTGTCTAAATTTAGGAAAAAGCGTTCAATTGGAATGTGAAGTCTTGAAGAAATGGACTCGATTATGCGGATGTTTGCCTGATGCGGTATGACGCATTTCAGTTGGTCCGGTTTAATTCCATTTTGTTCAAGTATTTCCGAGGCGGCTTGCCCCATTACGCGAACCGCTTGCTTAAAGACCTCCTGACCGCGCATCTTCAGGAAGTGTTGGCGTGTTTCCAGCGATTCAACGGTGGCGGGTATTGCGCAACCACCTCCAGGCTGGTGGAGCATGTCGGCTTTGCTGCCATCGGAGCCGATTATGAAATCCAGGATACCCGATTCATCGCCTTCTTCTGCATGGCTTAACACGGCAGCTCCGGCACCATCGCCAAAGAGGACGCAGGTGGTGCGATCGGTCCAGTCTAGGACGGGAGATAACGTTTCCGACCCGATTATCAGAGCATTCTTGTAGCGTCCGGTCTGCAGCAGTCCGCAGGCAATCTCCATGATGTAGACGAAGCCTGAGCACGCTGCTTCTACGTCGAAACTCATGGCGTTGCGGATGCCTATCTTATCTTGGACAAGGCAAGCTGTGGAGGGAAAAGGCATGTCGGGGGTCATGGTGCCGACGATAACCAAATCGATTTCTTCCGGGGTAAGTCCCGCATCTTCGATTGCTCGTTTCCCTGCTTCTGCGCCCATCGAGGAAGATGTCTCTCCCTCTCCCGCAATCCTTCGTTCGCGGATGCCGGTTCTCGTAAAAATCCACTCGTCGGAAGTATCTACGAATTTTGACAGATCGTTGTTGGTAAGCGCTTTTTGCGGTGTGTAGGAACCGGTTCCTTTAATAATTACGGATCTAGGCGCAGTACTCATGCGATTGTCTGAATGGGGGAGCCTCTAGGGTCATGCAACCTGCAAATGCAGGCTCGCCTATTCGGCGTTGTAAATGAGGTTGTTGGCTTTCTCGATGTCCTCGAGAATGTGGCGGTTCAGCTCGTTGCTAACGATTTCGTTGGCGATGCGAATTGCATTCATGATCGCCTCCTTGTTGCTTGAGCCGTGGGCTTTTAGGACATTGCCTTTCAGTCCTAGGAGAGGAGCTCCGCCATACCGTTCGGGGTTGAGTTGGGTTTTTATCGCGTCAAAGGCCCCCTTTGACAGCAAGTAGCCCATCTTGCGAAGTATGTTGGCCTGAATCTCTTCCGTTACGAAGCCTTTCAGTAGCATGAACAGCGACTCGCACGCCTTGAGGAGTATGTTTCCTGTGAAGCCGTCGCAAACGACAACATCCACGCCCTCTTCAAAGGTCTGAAATCCCTCTATCAGTCCAGCGTAGTTAATCTGGTGGCCATCGACCCTTTTCAGGAGGGTGTGGGCTTGGTTTACTAGGTCCGTGCCTTTGCCTTCCTCAGTTCCAATGGTCATCAATCCTACCTTGGGGTCCTTTTTCCCAAGAACCAAACGGCAGTAATCGCTGCCTAGGACTGCATTGTGAACCAGATGCTCCGCCTTGGCGGTTGGGTTTGCCCCCGCGTCAATGAGTACGAAGTGTCCGCGCTTTCGTGGCATTACGGTTGCCAGGGCAGGGCGGTCGACACCGTCGAGGGTGCGAAGTTTGATTGTGCCTGCAGCCATGAGGCTACCGGTGTTACCACAGCTAACTACGCAACTGGCGTCACCGTTTTTAACGAGCTCGATAGCTCGCAGCATACTGGCATCCTTCTTTTTCTTCAGCGCTACCAAGGGCTTGTCATCCATCGTGATGACCTCTGAAGCGTGGAAGACGGATATGTCCGGATGCGAAGAAAGCCCTTCTTTTTCAAGTAAGGGCTTTAAGATTGATTCGTCGCCGACGAGGATAACCCGTCTTAGGTCAGGAACTTTTTCGACCGCCAATTTGGTGGCGGCTACAATTTCTGCCGGCCCCTTGTCGGAGCCCATAGCGTCGATCGCGATGCATGAGCTCTTGGGTTCGAGCATTTTTTGTCTGAAGCCTTAAACGGGCTGTTTGCCTAATTGTTCGGCTTCCCTTAAACGGAAGCGTCGAGAATCTGACGGCCGCGGTACATGCCGTTGTTTGGATTCACGCGGTGTGGGCGGAAAGCTGATCCGTCGATTGGATCCTTTGCGAGCTCGGGAGCCTCGAAACGGTTGGCGCCTCTGCGGAGGCGGCTGCGGCGCTTGGATTGCTTGCGTTTTGGATTAGCCATTGTGGTAAATTGTTAGTCGGTGATTCTTCTGGTTTAAAGAAAAGCTGCGCTTGATACCGCTTGGCTATACCCTCGTCAAGATATTGTTTCAAAATAAAGGCAAAGCGGTCTTTGTTGGAAGATATGCTGGTGAATGCGTAGCTTTTCGGGCCAAGTTTGCGAGGCATTTTGCATTGTTTTACAGCAGCGGGGCGCGTAGATCTTCGTGCTATGGAATTGAAGGAGCTCAGCTCACAGTTGGCGGGAGGGCAGGATTTGTCCATGGACCAAGCTTCCGCGTCTGCGGATTTACTCGCTTCGAGCGAAGTTTCGGCGGAGGACAAGGCCAGCTTCTTGACGGAATTATCCCGCAAAGGGGAATCCGCTGTGGAAGTAGCGGGCATCGCGAGACGTTTTCGCGAGTTGGCTCGCGACCCCGGGCTGCAGAAGTGGGCTCCGGATGGAATCGATGTCTGTGGAACTGGCGGGGACAAAATGGGTAGCTTCAACATCAGTACCACTGTCGTTTTCGCTTTGGCGGCTGCAGGAGTTCCCGTTCTCAAACACGGCAACAAATCGATCACTTCCAAATGTGGCAGCGCCAATTTGCTGGAGGCTCTTGGGGTAAACTTGATGGCTGACGACGAGACCTTGAGTAAATCAATGGAGCAACTCGGCTTTTGCTTCATGTTCGCGCCCGCGTTTCATCCTGCATTCAAGGAGATAATGCCCGTGCGGCAGCAGCTTGCTGCCAAGGGGCAGAGATCGGTTTTCAACATATTGGGACCTCTCATAAACCCAGCGAGACCAGCCTTTCAATTGCTCGGGGTTTATTCTTCCTCAGTTGTGGCAATGTTGGCTGACACGCTTCACGCCTTGGAGTTGAAGGGAGGCTTGGTTGCTCATACTGCCTTGGCTGACGGTCGGGGTATGGACGAGTTGAGCGTGGTTGGGGGCAATGTTGTCAGAGGTTTTGGAGCGCTTAGGGATATCGACGACACCTGGACTGCGGAAGCTCTCGGTCTGGAGCAAGCTCCAGCCGATGACTTGCTAGGTGGTGAACTAGAGGACAATCTCCGGATCTTGGACGATTTGCTTGAGGGCAAGGCGCCGAAGGGGCTGGAAGATACCGTCGCTCTCAATGTAGGAGCAGCCTTACACATCGTGGGAAAGTGCGACTCCATCCAGGAAGGAATTACCTCAGCGAGAGATATAATCCTCGGCGGCGCCCTGAAACGAAAACTAGCCGATACTAAAGCATTTTACGCCTCCGCATGAAGCTACGCTATTTCGGAACCGACGGGATACGTGGGCAGTACGGCAGCGAGAGTCTAAACGACGAAATTGCCTTTCGCGCTGGTAAGGCGGCGATCCGACTGGCTCGAGAGATTTCTGGATGCCAAGAACCTAAAATCGCTGTCGGTCGCGACACGCGCGAATCGGGTGTTAAACTTCTCGAGTCCTTCGCCAGCGGAGTCGAGCAGGCGGGGGGCAAAGTTATGGACCTTGGGGTAGCTCCAACTCCCTGCGTGGCCTATTGCACGAAAACGAGCGATGCCTCACTTGGATGCTCAATTACCGCTTCTCACAATCCGGCGAGTGACAACGGGATCAAATTCTTTGCGGAGACTGGCGTAAAGCCGTCCCAAAAGTTGGAAGAAACGTTGGATCGATATTTGGGAGAGGAGGATTGCGGCGGTTTTCCCGAGAGAATTGAGCCTATTCTCGAAGACGCTTCCTCGCTTAGGCAAAGGTACTGTGAGGCCGTTGTAGCTCATTTCAGCTCTGTCTCGTTGAAAGGACGAGCGGTGGCACTGGATTGCGCGAATGGAGCTATGTTTGAAATAGCTCCCAAGGTCTTCAAGGAATTAGGCGCAGACGTAACTGTAATTGGAAACGTTCCGGACGGGAAAAATATCAATGCCGGCGTCGGTAGTGAACATCCTGAATCCTTGAAGTCGCTCTACCGAAAGGGAAATTTCGACCTTGGGTTCGCATTCGATGGTGATGGAGACCGTCTGCTGATGTTGGACGAAAGCGGCAAGAAAGTGCCGGGAGAAGGGATTCTAGCTGTTTTAGCGACTGCCCAGAAAAAGGCTTCCCAGCTGAAGGGAGGGACTTTGGTAACCACAATTCAGAGTAACCTAGGGCTTGATGCTGCCATGAGTGCCCAGCAAATTGCCGTGGCTCGCACGGATGTTGGTGATAAGCACGTTATCCGACTCATGGAGCAGGAGGGGTATCTCCTGGGCGGGGAGGAGTCGGGACATGTTGTTTGGGGGCGTTTTGCGGTAACTGGCGATGGTCTGGTCGCCGCCTTGGCCCTCTGCTCAGTTTTGTCCGAGGAGGCTAAGCCTATTTCGCAGTTGTCCAGTATCTATCAGCCTTTTCCACAGATCTCGATCGCGTTGCGAGTCGCCTCTAAACCGGAGCTTGGCGACTGTCCGGCGATTAGCGCCTGCATGAAGAGTCTGACTCAAGAATTGGGGGCGGATGGCCGCATTTTGGTGCGCTATTCTGGTACGGAACCTAAAATTCGATTGCTTGTTGAGGCGCGCAGCCAGACCGTGGTGGAGAAGTCTATGGATAGGTTGAGAGAGGCGGTCGGTAACGATCTGGAAGTATTGTAGAAAAGTAGGAGATGCCTGAAATCCCGCTCAAGTCGCTAGATACCCGCATCAAAAAACGGGTTGATAATGCTCGTACTGCATTGGATCGAGGCAACTACGAGTACGCCATCGAGATCTGCTCTTCAATTCTTCTAGATACCCCGGGGTGTCTAGAAATTCGCGAGCTTTTGCGTCAAGCGCAGTCCAGCGTGTTCGCGAAAAACGGTCAGTCCATTTGGAGCAAGTCCAAGGGGTTGTTGACCGCTCAAACCCTAGTTGCCTACGGAAAGCCTTACATCAAAAAGAATCCCAGTTTAGCGATGGGATATGGAGAGCGCGCTTTGCGTTATGACCCGCTTCACAAGGGAGCATTGTCATTAGTCGCTGCGGGTGCGGAGAAGTTGGATTTGCCAGAGACCGCGGTTTTTTGCCTCGAGAAAATTTGCACCAAGGAAACCAAAGACTTCAATCTCCTCCATCGATATTGCGAAGCGTTGATCAGCCTTGGAGATACCAATCGGGCAGTCGCTGTTGCAGAGCGTTTGAAAGCCTTGAAGCCTGAGAGCTCCATTATTCAGGAGCTCGTCAAATCCGCTTCCGTTGCCCACTCCATCAACCGTGGAAATTGGGCGGAAGAAGAGCACGATTTTAGGTCCAAGCTAAAGGAGGAACCATCTTCCGAGGAATCGGAGCAAGGATCCCGTTTTCTGGACCTGCAAGCTGATGGAGCGGTGGGAACCGTTGATTTGATTGATGCAATCCACCGTGATCCTCAAAACTTGGACCTATATAAGAGACTCGTGCGTGCATCCTTGAAAAGCGATGAATACCGGACGGCCCTAAGTTGGTTGGACAAGGCGGCACAGTTACCTCAAGCAGCGTCCGATGTCTCCCTTAAGCAGCTCAGAAACGAGATCATGATTCGAGCCACGGAGCTCGAGCTGCAAAACCTGCAGCGTGATCCTTCGGCCGCCCAAAAGGATCCCAAAGATCGTATCCAGAAGTTGGAGCACGATCTGGAATCCCTTAAGATTGAGGAATCTCGAAAAATCGTAGAGCAGTTTCCAAACGATTACGCCCAAAGGCTTAACCTCGGCGAACTGTTGCTGGGCGCTGGTAAAGTAGACGAGGCGATTCGCGAGTTTCAGATTTCGCAGCGAAGCACAAGTCTCAAGCGGCGTTCCTGTGTTATGTTGGGACGGTGCTTTTTCAGGAAGCGATTGTATGACCTCGCTCTGGAGCAATTTAGCGTGGTAGAGCATGAGAGTCCCTTGATGGACGACTTCAAAAAGGACGTTCTTTACTCAGCTGCAGAGTGTTCGGAAGCCTTGGGCGATGTCGATAGCGCGATCAGGAGATACAAGCTCATTTACTCAAACGACATTGGCTTTCGGGATGTCGCGGCCAAGATCGATAGCTTCTATTCCGAAACAGACTGAGTTGATTCAATCTGTTGTAGCGCTTTTTCGAATATGTATTCGTCATCGACCGTTTGCTCTAACGTCAGCTCGAGGTCGGGAGGAAATCCTTCTGCTTCCAGGCGAAGGCCTTTGGGGGTTAACATTTCCGAGATTGGCACATAGAGCCTAAATCCGTAGGGCAGAGGGAGATGGCGGGCGAGCTGAAGGGCTCCGCTAGTGCGTTGTCCGATCACGGTACCCCTACCACTTTCGGATACAAACGCCGGAAAGATGTCCGCCGCGCTGGCGGAGGTGGAGTCGACCAACACGACGACCTTGCCCTTGTAAGGTCGTGAAAAGGGAAGTGGATGGGTCGACTTCCCGGACTTCGAGCGTTTCGAGCGGTCGTTATAGATCCGAGCGAAGGTTTCTTTTTGCCGACTGATTTTGGAGGCGAGATGCCGTGAGTTTATGGAGAGTCCGCCCCGGTTGTTTCGTAGGTCGATGATGATGGCTTTTGCTTTGCGTGCCTGCCTAAAAAATCGATTCACGCGGTTCGCTTTGTAGAACTTGTAGTGGAAACTCTGTATTTTGATTATGGCTACATCTTCGTTTAGCCAAGTCATTGAAGATTCCTCGAAAAGTGGAAAGGGAGCATAGGTTACTTCGCCGGACATTTTCCTGCTGCCTCTTTTCCAGCCAAGAATTCGTTTTTGTCCGTTCACTCCAGCGAGTTGCCCCAAATCTTTCAGAGCTTCTCCATCTATGGTTTCGATGATGTCACCCTTTTCCAGTCCTGTTCTTTTAGCCGGACTCAAGGGCAGTACGTAGCTAACGAATCCTCCTTCATCGAGGGGATGTATTGTGATTCCTATTCCTGTGCGTAAACCAGCCCGCCGTTCGCGTACGGCGCTAGGGGCGGAAATGCCCAGATGGGAGATCTCGAATTTTCGCAGAGAATGATTCAGGGCTTTGGCCAAGTCCTTCTTGGTTTTGGCTTCGGAAATAAGAGCCTGGTCCTCGGTGGTGAAATCTCTCCAGCGGCTGAAATCAGTATCGAAAGCGAATGCTTTCGAATCGAGCTTTGCTCCGATTTTTTCGATTAATCGTTCCTTCTGACTCGAATCGAGCTCGTCCGCTCCTCGACTCGGGAGGACCACAAGCAAGAAGATGAACAAAATCGGAATTTTAGGCATCGCTTTGCTCGCTGACTCGCTCGGATTTCGGGGTATTGTCGATTGGAGCGAGATTTGAGGCATCTATGGAGCTCATATAGTACTTCAGTTCTGCGATCGATTCGCGTATGTCGTCCAGTGCTCGGTGCGTGTTTTCCTTTTTGAATTCTCTCCCGAGCATTTCTCGGAAGACGATTTTGAAGCTCGAAACGTCGAGCATGCGGTAATGGAGGCGCTGCGAAAATTTCGGAAGGTACGCGTCTATGAATTTGCGATCCTGAGAGATCGAGTTGCCGGCAATGACGCAGGGGTTGGTTTTCTTAAAGTACTTTAGGGTAATTTCGGCGAGCTTGTCATCGAGCTCTCCCTCGGTAATTCCGTCCTGGATACGGTCGAGTAAGCCACTTGCGGCGTGGTGGTGCTTACACCAGTCGTTCATACCATCAAGCACTTCCTGCGGCTGCTTTACGGGAGTCTCCCACTCGAAAACTGGCTCCAGCTGCTTGTTTGTGATGATTACCGCCGCCTCAACGATGCGGTCATGGGCCGGATCAAGTCCGGTCATTTCTAGGTCGATCCAGCAGTAGCGGCGTTTTGACATGATAATATCGGATAAGCTTTGGGGCGAATTATACTGGGAGCGGTGTTGTTTTTGGTTGGCGAAGTCAATCAAACAGGGAAGAACCGAGGAATGTCTAAAGTGATTGAGATCGGATCCATCAAGTGCGGCAACGATTTGCCTTTTACCCTGCTTGCGGGAATGAACGTCCTCGAATCTCGCGACCTCGCTCTTGAGATCGCGGCTGAATACAAGCGAGTGACCGACAAACTTGGCATTCCCTACGTGTTCAAAGCCTCTTTCGACAAGGCCAACCGTTCCTCGGTGACAAGCTATCGCGGCCCGGGAATGGAGAAGGGGTTAGAGATTCTCGCTGAAATTAAGGAAACCTTTGGCGTGCCGGTAATCACTGACGTGCACGAACCTTACCAAGCCGCTCCTGTGGCCGAAGTATGCGATATCATCCAACTTCCCGCGTTCCTATGCCGCCAGACTGATCTAGTCGTCGCCATGGCCAAGACAGGAGCAATCATCAACGTCAAAAAAGCCCAGTTCCTGTCTCCTCGCGAGATGGGTCATATCATCAAGAAGCTAAACGAAGCGGGTAACGACAAGGTGATGTTGTGCGAGCGTGGTTCGAGTTTTGGTTACAACAATCTTGTCGTCGATATGCTTGGCTTTGGCATCATGAAAGACTTCGGATATCCGGTTATTTTCGACGTCACTCACTCATTGCAAATTCCGGGCGGAACGGCGACGGCTGCTGGAGGGCGCAGGCGCCAGGTTTTTGATTTGGCCAAGGCAGGAATGTCGGTTGGTATCGCCGGCCTCTTCCTCGAGGCTCATCCGGATCCGGAAAATGCGAAGTGCGACGGACCTTGCGCTTTGCCATTGAATCGCCTGGAAGGGTTCCTCGAACAAATGAAACAGCTGGACGATTTGGTCAAAAACCAGCCGAGGATCGAAGTAGACTAGCGGGATGTGCAGCCGAGTGGAATCTAAACTCGGCTCAGCAGTCTGCCTCAGCCCTTGTTCTTATCTGAATCAAGGGTTTCCGAATCCACCCAAACAACCGTCCATCCGGATTCTTCGTCCGGAATGATGTAGGTGGTCGCGTTGGGAATGTCGGTCGAAACGAATTCGACTACGTTTGGTTCGAAAGAGGCTTGGGCTTCAGTGTGCAAGCCGAGCCAAGTGGCTGCGCCTAGTGTGACCACAGCTGCTGCGGCTGCCAAGGGGCGAAAGAGTCGGGGGAAATGGAGCAGCTTTGCATTACGTTTGCTTTGCTCGCCTCCGATTGCCTCATGAATGGCGGCGATGGAGGTATCGCGATGAATTGGGACAACGCGTTCTTGGGTGGCGAGATCAAGTGTATCCAGACTTTCAATCCAATCGATTGCTTCTGGATTTCGCTCCAAGTAGCTCTGCAGGATGATCGCATCATTTGGAGATAGCTCGCCATCGTGCAACTGGCTCATCAGCAGTTGGGCTTCGTTGGGAGTTAGCTCTTTTGACGGGATCATTTTTGGTGAGTTATGAGTTGAATTGGTCGAAAAGTGAAGAGTGGAATTTTCGGTTGGTACAGGGAAGGGCAACCTAGAGTCTGGTCTAGGCTGCCCGGATTGGCTAAATCTTAGAATCTGCTGACGACTTGGCCGTTATTCTGGTAGGAGCTTTTTCTGCGCGTGTCGCGATTGTCGTCGCGACGGTCATTGTTGCGACGGTTGTCGTCTCTTCCTCTGTCGTCGTAGCGGCGTTCATCTCTGTAATGTCCATCACCTCGTCTATCGTTCCGGCTATAGTGGTCGTTGTGGCGATAGTTGCTGCCATGGCGGCTGTTTACCCAGACTTTTTTCTTGGTGTAGCTGTAATAGCCAGAGATCCAAATTCTTCTGGAATGGCCGTAACGGTCGCATTCGCGGCGATAGTAGCCGGGGTTCCAATGTTTGACAGTGACCCACTCCCAGTAGCCTCCATGGTCATGTCGGCCACTTCCGATTGAGACTGTGGTGTGATGACTGACGTCGTCGTCAGACAAGGCGGCTCCGATTATGATGCCTCCGATAAGGCCGCCGATGATGGCTTTTTCCTTGTCTCCTGCCATGGCTTGATTGGTTGGGATGGCAATGGCGGCGGCAAGGGCGAGAAACGATAGGGCGCTTAATACTTTCATGTTATTTCCTTTTTTGGGTTAAATTCGTGTGTTCGCGGGTTAGGACGCGAGCGCAGCCGACCTTATTCATCTCTTTCTTCAAAAAAATTTTGGATGCAAAAAAAGCCCCGGACTTGCGTCCGGGGCTTGTCGAAATTTTAGACAGTCGCCTTGGAGGTGACTCTCTGTCTGGCGTCAGGCCTTCTTAGAAAGAGAAGGTGTTGGTGACGTTCCAGGTCATGCCTTCTTGGATGCTGTAGGCGGCGTAAGAACCGTCTGGCTGCACGCTGAGAGGCTTGAGTTCCGGATCTTCCCCGACGTTGCGCAGGTTGACTTGGATGCGCCAGTCAACCTTGTCGTTGAGGGCGATGTCCTTGCCGAGCCAGATATCGAAGTGCTCTTCCGAGTCGCTCCAGTAAGGCTTTTCAACGTCGAGGTTGTCCTGGGCTTCGTTAAGAGCATAGCCGAGGATCTTTCCGTCTTTCCAACGAAAACCTCCTCCGATATTCAGTCCAGAGAACTTGCCGTCTGTGAAGTTGTAGTTTGTGATTATGTTCACGCTCCAAGGCGAGAGCTCTGGAGTTGTTTTCCCGAGCGTTTCGAGCTGGAACTGGTAGGCGGTCCAAATGTTGTTTTGGAAGTACTCGCGGAGCGTCACGTCGCCCCCCCACCACAGACGAAGGTCGCCTGCTGCGGTTTGGTATTTTGTGTAGGTTGATTCCAGGTAGCCTACGAACTCCTCACCCAATGCTGTTTGATAGGCGTCGGTTTTTGAGGCGTTGATGGAAACGCTCCAGTTTTCAGTGAGGTTGCCGACAAGTTCGTATTCCCAGCCTTCTGAGACGTAGTCAACCAATGCTGTTGGATAGTAGCCATTGATCGTGCCGCCGCCGGCAGGCTGGATAAAGCCGATGCCCGTCGTTACGTCCCAACCTTCTACAGCGTTTTGCCAGTCGCCTGCCTTTGCTGCCTCTACGTCAACTGCGAATCCGTAAGCGTCGTACCAAGATTGGTCTTCGATTTGCGATAGCCACGAGTTAATCGCTTCGGTCTGAGCGATGGTGGATGGGTGAGTAAGGTAAGCGTCACTGGTTACATCATTATAATCTTCACTCCAAGCTCCTGGGAGTCCTTCTGCCCCTTCGACGCTATTGCCGTCGACGAGTGCCCAATTCCAGTACCATGACCAACCTTGCACTGCTTTTTCGCTGTCGGTATAGGCATCCGGATTGGCGGAGACTTCGCGCCCTGCTAGGTCGAGAAGAGCTGATCCAGTGCCCCAGGCTTCGAGCATGCGGAGATAGTAGGTGTTGTTGCCCAGCGAGGTGGTTTCCGTCGTGACGGTGGAGATATTAGCGTCCTCTACTATCGTTTCGTAGTGAGTCGCTTTGAAGCGAAGGCGTTCGTTGAACATCGAAGCAGTGAAGCCGTATTCTTCGGTGGTACCGTGCTGGTTTGGTAGAGACCCACCGTCAAAATTATAGCGCGTTTCAACTGCCCAGTTTTCGCCCTCGTTATAAAACGCGGAGAAACTTGAGTCCCAAGGAAGCTTGTCGTTCAAGAATTCTGGCGAGTGGACTACCACGCCCCAGCTGGTGCTGCTTTCCGTTGCGGGATCCGAATAGTCTCCTAGAGTCGGATTGACCTTCGGGATGCCGTCGCTCTCGCTGGCGATCGTAGAGGTGCCGGATCGGCTTTTAAGCGAGTCCTCGCGATAGCCCCAAGTTGGAATGATCAGACCACCGAGAAGTTTACCTTGCCAAGTGATTGCCTTCGATTCAGTCGTCTCGCGCACTCGACCAATTGAAGTGTAGAGCTGATCGATATCGCCTTCGTCTGCGTTGAGGATGGTGAAGTCGGCTGTTGTCCACCCCACGTAGTTCAGAGGATTTTCTGATTGGGTACTATCGGAGCTTCCTGCCGGATCTACGACGGTTGGATTTGTCCAGGCAGCACCGGGATCGACGGAGGAGTTCCATGTTGGATCGAAGTAGGAAATACTGTAAGTTCCTGAAAGCGACTGAGTCGCGGAGATTCCGGACAAGTTCAGGCCGCTGGCGGACGATAGGCCGCGAAGATCGTCGCTGATGTAGGTGATCCAATCTAGGCTGCGATCGCCCGATGTGAGGGTTAGGTCTGTTCCGCCATACGCTTCGACCCAAGAGGAATCGAGAGCGTAACGTACCCAGCTACGGTTCTCGAACTCAAATGTGGTGTCGCTGTACACGCCGTTGAACATGTGTTTTCCAAGAAATTTGGTCAGCTGGCTCTCTCCGAAGATTTCTTGGAGATCGATGTCCGCATAAGCGGTAGCTCGGCGGGTTTCGCGGTCCCTGAAGCTTGCGTTGCTAGTGCCCCGAGTGCTCGAACCGACAAAGGCTCGTCCTGCATTTGGATTCGCCACCACATCGTCTTCGTACGCCCACGGGTATTGCATGATGTTTTCCCGGATATCGACGGAGATGTAAGTCTGGTTAAGGTTGCGAGTTTGCCCGTCATCGTAGCTCTGCTTGTCGAGGACTAGTTCGTATCCGAGGTTGTTGTTCCAGAAGGTTTGCTCAAAGGAGACCTTCGTTGAGTTCCAGTTTTGCCATTCGCGCTTGTTGGGGCCGTCGATCAAATTGTTGTAGAAATCGAAGACTGACGTGTCTGTTAGCGAGGTGTTCTTCCAGAAACCGGCGGCTGAGCCTGGATAGCTGCCGTCTTGTCTGTATGCGTTATAGGCGTATTCGGTGAAACCGCCGATGCCGATGTTGGATCCGAATGGGAAGCCGTCGATACCTCCGTCAATACCACCCTCCGAGTTGATGCCACCGCTGGTGGTGGGAGTCGCTTGAGACCAGCTGCTTGGACTGCTTGCTCCGCTTCCGTCGAAGTTGAACACTGCATTCGATGTCATTTGCAGACCGGGACCGGGATATTGCACAATCCAAGGGTTTTTCGTGGCACCGTCGAAAACCGATCCTGGATATCCGATGATGCCGGCTTCCCACGCGTAGTACGGATCGTAGGTTTCTTGGTTTAGGGCGTCTTCGTCGAAGAAGGCTGAGATGCGATCCTCGGGCGGGAGGATACGCGGGCGATTGGCATCAATCTCGCCGGTTTCATAGCTTGCTTTGATAGTAGAAGAAACAGCGTCCGTGTTGAGGAATTTAGGTGTCCAGCGAATTGCCGCGTAGAGTCGTTGATCGTCCTCGTGTGCTGGCTTTTGGCGGTATTTTTGGTTCTCCTTGAGAACGTTTACGCGTATTGCCAATTCGTCTTCGATCAAAGTCTTGTTGAAGTCGGCGGTGGCGCGGATGGTTCCGAAGCTACCGAAGCCGAGCTCGATTTGGCTTTCGTTGCCGAAGAAGGCTTGGTTGGTGCTCGTATTGATGATTCCTGATGGAGAGCCAAAACCAAATAGGATTGAGTTAGGCCCGCGTTGAAGTTCCACTCGCTCAACGTTGTAGGAGTCCCAAGGGATGTCGGACTTAAAATAGTCTCTCGTGTTGTCGGCAGAAGAAAGTCCGCGGACACGTGTATTGTTATTGGGGCGAAGAAGATTACCCGAGTCGTCGGCGTTTGCTGCGAAGGTAGATCCTACGCCGGCGAAGTTACCGCCTACACCACTTACTTCCGTATTGGTCGTGTAGGTGAGGAGTGATTGGTTGTCAGTGGCCCCGGTATCCTTGAGGAAGTCCTTGGTCACGACACTGATGGAGGACGCGATGTCCTTTAGGTCTGTTTTGATACGGGTACCTGCCAAGGATGAAGTCGCGTTGTATCCAGTGGAGTCATCTGCGGTGACTTCAAATGGAGACAGCACGAAGATATCCTCATCGTCATCCATCTCGGCGTCCTGCGCGGAGCTGATGCCGAATCCTGCCGACAGGGAGCAAGTCAGCAGAAAAAGCCCGGTCAGCCTCTTTCTAGGGTAGTTTGTATATCTATTCATGTGCGATTTGATTGGGTTTGATCGTATTGGGGTGTTCTTGAAAAAGAGTTGGATCGGAAAATGTCAGGTCATTCAGGAATTTGGATTCCTCAATTAAGACCACTAATTTTAAGGGTTAATAAAACGTTAAATCTTTTGTCGGTTAATCTGCTGCTGGGGGAATTCTGTAGCCGACGATTTACCGTAAAGAGGCATCTCACGAGAGGGGGATATCTGCTAAGGGTAGAATCGGGGAGCCACGCCTAATATAGCGTTAAACTAAAGGATTTCGAAACGACCCGACTGTCAACAAATTTGTAGAAGATGAAAATGTGGAAAATTCGCCCCTAAACTGCCCAATTGGCACTTTTCAGGGCTTTCCCAGAGGGAGAAATCTTCCAGATCGGAGTTTAAAGCTCTCGATCCAAGATTCATTGATTCTACTCATACAAAAGAGTAGACTGGCAAGTTAACGTCGGAACTTGAGTTAAGTCGCTCTAAAGTATCCCAAGCCGATGCAGTTTGGCTTCGAGACGATCTCCGCGCAGGTTTTTGGCGACAATCTTACCGTCTGGATCGAGGAGGAAACTTGCAGGCAGAGCAGCTACGCCAAATCGTTTAGCCAACTCCGAATTCCATGCATCTGTCTCTGATATTTGTGGCCAGTTAATCGAATCCTGCTTGATGGCCCGGTCCATCAGACGCTCGCTGATGTCTAGATTAATGCCGAGAATGACGAACTCCTCCGGATCGGCTTTGGAGAGCAGTTCGGCATAACTTCTGTTTTCTACACGGCAAGGAGGGCACCAGCTCGCCCAAAAATCGATCAGCACATACTGGCCTGAGAAGTCATTTGTTGAGATAGTTTCACCCGCGAGGTTCTTTCCGCTAACATTGGGGGCCGAAGCTCCCAGCCGGGTGTTATTTTGAATCTCGATGCGTTTTTGAAGGCTACGGGTCGGCTCGATGTCTCCGTGCGTTTTTGCAAATTGTTCAACGAGCGATGCGAGTTGGTCGGCCTGGTAGTCAGGGCTCCACCTCAGAGAGGTCCCGTACAAGGCCATGGTGGTACCCGCTTTTTGGATAACGAAATCGTTTAGCTCTGCCAAATGCCTTTGGTAGGATTCTACTTCGTTTTCTGTAAGCTCTTCGATTTTTTCCGTGGATTCCCCATTTTGTTTAGCAGCCTTTATGGACTCTCGAACTGGATAAACCAGGCGAGCTAAAGATTCTCTCCGGAATTTTTCGTATTCTTTCAAAATGCTGGTGCCCGGTGACCCATCGGTCTGGTAGGTATCCCCATCGCTTGTGATTCTCAATATTTCACCAGCCGACGGTGCCAGAACGATCTCGGAGTCGCTCGAGTCCTTCAGTGTGTACAGACCCGCCGGTAGATCGATGTCGACGGACGCAGCACCATTTTCCGTTGCCGAGATTGAGAGGACCCTTCTGCTTGATCGAGAATCTACGTCGTTTGCCAGCAAGTGTAGCTCTTCGGCTGCCTTGAAGGTCCCAGCTGGCGCCTCGATTTGAAAAGAGGCCCTAGCCAAGTTTTGCGTAGCCAACAGGGAGGCGATCACGGCGAGAGCCGATAGGATGCGGGGAATCTTCGTCACGCAGGGCTTACGTTTCTTGGAGTTCGCCGCTTGCGCTTATTTGGTCTGAATCAGCGATCTCTCAGGTTGCCGAGTGTTTGGCTCGGTATCGGCCTGGAGTTATTCCGATCCGTTTTTTGAATACGAAACCGAGATACTCTTGGTGCCGGAAGCCGCATCTTTCGGCCACGTCGGGCAAAGGTAGACTTGTTGTGGCGAGCATCTCTTTTGCTCTGTTTATTCTCACCGCCAATATGGATTCGAGAATCGTTTGGTTCAGGGAGGTTTTAAATCTCCTTTGCAGTACGCTTCGGGAAACGCCAGCGGCTTTGGCTATTTCCTCGACGCTGATCGGCTCGCAAGCGTTGTTCCGGATAAAAAGCAGAGCTTTAGCCAAGGCTGGGTCCTCAATCGCAGTGGCATCGCTCGATTGACGAACATGCAGAATGGTGGGAGGCACTTCGGTGACGCGCTGCTCTGGCTGCTTTCCCTCCAGCATCGCGTCCAACAGGGCTGCCGCCTCGTAGCCAACGAGTTCGTGGTTCGGCTCGACGCTACTGAGTTGAGGTTGGCAAATTTCGCAAAAAGGTTGGTCGTTGTCGACGCCTACCAGACTTATTTGGTCCGGAACGCTGAGCCCAGATGCATGGCAGGCGGCCAAGATGTCTGGTCCGAATTGATCGCTGGCAACCATTATGCCTACCGGTTTTGGCAGGGATTCGATCCAATTCTGGATTTTGATGATGTAAGAATTCCAGTTCTGAGAGCTACGCTCGCTATGTTCAAATTCGAGGGCGTCCAGCTCGGTTCCGAGTAATTCCCTGCAATAGCTAGAGAGCTCCTGGCGCCTCGAAAGGGACCAAAGCTCGTCGGCAAGCCCGAAAAAGGCGACGTGTTTGAAGCCACGGTTATGGAAATGATTGCCGACTAAAGTGGAGATCGCGTTCTCGTCGCATCGAACGACCGGATAACTAGAATCCGGCACGTTTCCGAGCACGTCCACGGTTGGGACATCGCAGGTTTGCACATTGCGGTATAGTTCCGTGTTTGCGATGCGAGCTATGATCCCATCCCCTTGCCATTCTTCCAACGGGTCGAAAGCCATGGCCCCAAGCTGTCCAGTCAGGTAAAAGATGGACCAGTCGTTTCTTTCGCGTGCGAATCTGGAGATGCCTCGCACGATTTGACGCCCGGAATTTAGGGAGGTCTCAACGAGGATCGCTATACGTTTGTTCTTCATAAGGGGTAGGACCGGATTTCTACAAAAATTGACCTCTGGAATCGTTGTTCAAGTCCAAACTCGATGCTAATCTATGTTTTCCAACCCAACACTAATCATCGAAAATGAGTACTGCAACCCCTGCCCAGCAAGAGATCGCTCTAGAAGAGCTTAAGTCGCTTTTTAGCGATGCCGATTTCGGCCAACCCGAAATCTTCGGAGCGGCTCCCGGTCGCGTTAATGTGATAGGGGAGCACATCGACTACAATGGTGGGCTTGTTCTGCCGGCAGCCATCGACAAATGGGTGCATGTAGCGCTCGCTCGTCGGGAGGACAAAAAGGTTCGATTAGTCTCTGCTCAGGCTCCTGGTCAGCTGGTAGAGTTCGAAATCACCGACTCTCTGGCTCCGGAGGGCAAAAGCTGGGGAAACTACGTGAAGGGCGTTATCGCCGGGCTCTTGAAAGCGGGCTTCGAAGTTCCTGGATTCGACGCTGCGGTCACTTCAACGGTCCCTGTCGGTGGTGGACTCAGCAGTAGCGCCGCTTTGGAAGCGGTCTTCGGTAGCGTTCTTCTCTCTGTGACGGGGCAAGAAATGACGAAGCTCGATCTGGCGCGCCTTTGCCAGAAGGCGGAACACGATTTTGCTGGCGTGCCCTGTGGCCTGATGGACCAAGCTGCTGTTATTCTTTGCGAGGAGGGGAAATTGCTCTTGCTGGACTGCGTTGACGACAGTTTTCAGCAAGCGAAGTTCGAGGATCCCAATTGGAGTCTATTGATCATCAATTCTTGCGTGAGCCATGAGCTTTCAGACGGTGGGTATGCGGTCCGCAGAGATGGCTGCCATGACGCGGCACGCCTGTTGGGCGTGGGAACTTTGCGCGAAGTGGATCCCGCTAAGCTCGAAGCTACTCTTGCTGATCCGCGGCTCACTCCTGACATGGTGAGGTACGTTCGTCATGCAGTGACTGAAATAGAGAGAACCAAACTCGCCGTGGCAGCTTTGGACCGAAAAGACTACTTGGAAGCTGGAAAGCTCCTTAATGAAAGCCATGCATCCCTGCGCGATGACTACAAAGTAAGTTGTCCGGAACTCGATTTTATAGCCGACCTAGCCCAGGGGCAGGAGGGAGTCGCGGGTTGTCGAATGACAGGCGGCGGATTTGGAGGCTCGGCCATTGCGCTTGTTCGCAGGGAGTCGGTCGAGGCACTCACCGCTTTGATTGAGGGGCAATACAAGGCTGAGTTCGGTATCGAGGCGAAGATTTTTGAAACGAGACCGATGGGCGGCACGCACTGCTGGATGGCTTAGTTCTTGGAAGTTTTTTGTAGGCCCTTCGGTTATCCCGAAGGGCTTTTTTGTGCTCATATTCCACCCCGTGCTCGTGATGCGTCCATGAGAGCTAATACCTGAATAAGCAAAGCGAATAGCTGAGCGGCAAATTTGCAAAACTCCTTGTAGGTCGATAACTTATGACAAATGCGAGAGCCGTCATTCTTTCGGTTTTCGCCTAAATATTCGTCAAGAAGGGAGAACCAAAGCCATGTTACGGAGTATCAAAGATATATTTGGATATCCGGTCAAAGCCGTCGATGGAAAGGCCGGTAAGGTTAAAGACATTTTGTTCGGAGACCGGAATTGGAGAGTGCGGTACGTCGACGTCGAAACGCGTCACGGCTTGCGCCTGAATTTGCGTTATTTGAGCGAAGAGGAACCCATGGACTCTGTTACTCGCAGGCTCGTGAAAGCAGAGGATTTGCAGCCTCTGGGATTAGGGGACGACCGCAAAGGAGTTCCCACCCGCTTGACCTGCGATGAGGTTTCCAAATGCGATGGTTTCGGGTCGCATTTAACCGCTGAACAACAGTACGAAATGGAGTTTCGCCGTTTCTACCGGCACGCCATTTACGACGAACGTCCACTATTTGGCAGCTTCGGCTACGCGGGATACATTCCCTCCGTCTCCGCCTACGACCATACAGAAAAGGAAGTAAGAGAACACCTGGACCGCATGAGCGAATTGGCAGGGGAGCACCTGCATTCGGCCAGAGGAGTGATAGGCTACCATGTCGTCGGCACCGACGAAAATCTCGGTGTAGTAGGAGATCTAATAGTCGACACTGATACTTGGCAGATCAAATACATGGTGCTCGACACTCGGCATGGACTTCCGTCCCGCAAGTATCTCTTCGAAATGGCGGGTGCGATGACCATCGATTGGCCAAGTTCCAGCGTTCAGGTCGATTCCACGGTTGCTGACCTTGTTTCGCTGCGGAGGTACTGGGTGCACGACCCAGTCAATCATGACGATTCAGAAATGGAGTACGACTACAGCGGGAACCCCTGCTTCAAGAATCTTTTGGACGAAGTTTTTTAGCGAATAGTCGGACCTGAAGGGGAGCCTTAGACTTTCCTGAAAGTCCTTCTGCTAGCTCCATCTCCGTTAACCCGGGTTCTCTCCAGTCAGCCCGTCCCTTGGGGCGGGCTTTTTTGGCGGTGGATAGGTCGATTTGAAGTATTGCAGGGGCGAGGTTTAGTTGTTTTCGTCCGGTCCAAATGAATCTGACTGGCAAAAACGCGATGGTCATGGGGGAAATTCCCGCTTAGTTCGGCGGGTTTGCTTATGGCGCTACAACCGACCTTTAGGCGCAGCGTACTGGCTGTGGTCGTATTTGTTACTCTTTGTTTTGGCTGGTGGCCGTTTAACTTCTTCACGAGCAACGATGTTCGCTACGATCAAGCTGAAGACGCCCTAGTATTCAACGAAGGGGTCGGGGCGGGCGATCGTTCCGCGCGTGGCATAGCCTTTTGCGCCGAGACTTTGGATACGACGAGCTGGCATGGAATTACACTTGAAATAGAGCTAAAAGCCAAGTCCCACGCTCGGAGCGGACTCGCGGTATTTCTGGAGTTTTTCGACGGCGAGGACGAACTGCCGGCACTGCTTGTATCCCAATGGCAAGACCACTTGGCCATAAGGAGTCGCCGGGACAGGTCAGCCGTTTCTAGAGGGTATTCAGAAATTGGACATCGGGACCTGTTTGATGGTCAAAGTTTCAAACGCCTTTTCCTTTCCTCGGAGCTAAACCGGACAGACCTATACGTGGAC
The DNA here is from genome assembly GCF_014230145.1 of Pelagicoccus albus. NCBI lineage: Bacteria > Pseudomonadati > Verrucomicrobiota > Opitutia > Puniceicoccales > Pelagicoccaceae > Pelagicoccus > Pelagicoccus albus. The sequence continues at coordinate 268,976 of NZ_JACHVC010000013.1, read as the reverse complement.
GGCAAATTGGTCGAATCGCGTCGCGATTTTCCCCTTTTGGGCAAAGACAACAAGTTCATCGGGCGGCTTCTCATCGGAAATAGTGCGGATGGCACAAACCCTTTCATTGGGGAGATTCGCCGAGTCGCTGTATATGACTCATTTTATGCGGATGGGACCGATTCCTTTGCCGCTGCGAAACCGGTGTTAGATTTTGATATGTCACGAGGATTGCTTCCTTTGAGCCTGTCGATTCCGGATCAGTTTGAATTGGTTAAGCGAGAATTTTTCAACTCCAAGCGAATGGAGCAACTCACTACCGAGGAGTACACGCGCGACATAGTGATCAATACCCTTGGTTTCATTCCGGTAGGAATCTGTTTCGCTTCTATGGGGCGCCGTCGCTTCAGATCCTCGCTTCGGGTTTTTCTTTTTGTCGGAATCGCATCGTTCTCTCTGAGTATGATGATCGAGTGGGGGCAAGGATACCTCGCCCACCGTGATTCCAGCCAGCTAGACGTTTTGCTCAATACCGTGAGCGGTACGATTGCGGTACTAGTACCAAGAAGGTGGATACTCTTTCTCTAGACAGTCCCCTCGGGCGTGTTGCCGTTGATTAACTATGGTCTTTTCACCACGCGTAAAACTGGTAGCGTTGCGTCGTGCAATTTGTTCTAGCGATTGATCAAGGTACTACCAGCTCGCGTGCGATCCTATTCGACAAGAACGCTCGCGTGGTAGCGTCAGAGCAATACGAGTTTCCCCAGTATTTTCCGAAAGCGGGCTGGGTGGAACATGATGCTGAAGAAATTTAGGCCTCTCAAAAAAGGGCCATCGAGGGAGTGCTCACGCGAGTCGGTTGTGGATGGGATGCGGTGGCGACTATTGGAATCACTAATCAACGCGAGACTGTCGTCGCTTGGAATTCTACAAACGGGAAGCCAGTTGGGAATGCCATTGTCTGGCAGGATCGCAGGTCCGCTGCGTTTTGCGAGGAGCTAAAGAAGCAAGGTAAGGAAACTTGGATACAAGAGAAAACCGGCCTTGTTTTGGATCCTTATTTCTCTGCCAGCAAAATGAAGTGGATTCTCGAAAACAGGGAAGAAGCGGAAGTCCTCGCTGAGGAGGGGGCCTTGAGATTCGGAACGATCGACTCTTGGCTGATCTGGAAACTGAGCGGAGGTCGATGTTATGTAACCGACGTCTCGAATGCCAGCAGGACCCAACTCATGGATTTGCGATCCTGCCAATGGGACGAGGAATTAATGGAGCTCTTCTCAATTCCCAAACCATCTTTGCCGCGTATCGTGGAATCGAGTGGAGAATTCGCCACTACTGATCCCGAACTCACGGGGGGAAGAAGTGTCACGATCTCAGGAATAGCGGGCGACCAGCAAGCCGCTTTGTTTGGTCAGCTTTGCTTCAAGTCCGGCATGGTGAAGTGCACCTACGGAACTGGCTGTTTCATCTTAATGAATGTCGGTGACGAACCCTCTTCCTCGAAGAACAAATTGCTCAGCACTGTGGCGTGGAAGGTTGATGGAAAGGTTGAGTACGCTTTGGAAGGGAGTGTGTTTGTGGGAGGTTCTGCAGTACAGTGGCTAAGGGACCAACTTGGGGTTATAAAATCAGCCGAGGAGGTCGAAGCCTTGGCTCGGTCTGTGGAGAGCTCCGACGGAGTCGTTGTGGTGCCGGCTTTCACCGGTTTAGGAGCTCCCTATTGGGATCCTTATGCTCGTGGAACGATTATGGGTCTCACGCGTGGGAGTGGCGTCGCGCACATTGCCCGAGCCGTTTTGGACGGGATTGCGAACCAAGTTAGCGATGTGACGGAAGCAATGGCGACCGATGCCGGGCATCGTCTTCGTGAGCTGAGGGCGGACGGTGGAGCTTCCGCGAATTCCTTGCTTATGCAGACGCAAGCTGATGTCTCAGGCGTAAGCGTGAAATGTCCGAGGATTTTGGAGACCACGGCACAAGGGGCAGCATTCCTTGCGGGTTTAGCGACCGGTTATTGGGGGTCTCGAGAAGAGTTGGTGAGACTCGTGGAGGCCGACCGCAGCTATGAACCCGCGATGTCGGAGACAGATCGCCGATTGCGCTTGGGCAAATGGAAGAAGGCGATCGACCGTTGTCAGGAGTGGGAGGACGAAGAGTAGTACGAAGACGGAAACACTCCATAAAAAGGGGCTTAAGCACGCGATTTGGGACCGAATCGACTTTTTTTAGGGTTTGCCAAGCTTTGACGCTAGGTTTTGCGTGGGGGCCATGTCGACACAGCAAGTCATTAGTTTCAGCTACACACTGCGGAACAAGGCGGGAGAAGTCTTGGATCAGTCCCCAGAAGGACGTCCGCTCGAGTTCCTATCGGGAGCGGGTCAGATTATCGAGGGCCTCGAGGAAAGCCTGGTAAGCATGGAGATTGGCAAGAGCGATGAAGTGATTGTCCGCCCAGAGAAGGGTTACGGATTTCGCGACGAATCTCAGATCGATACCGTTTCGATCTCTCAGCTTCCGGTAGACGAAGTCAAAGTAGGCGACTACTTTCAGGCGGGACAAGATCGTCACGCCCCAATCGTACGCGTCATCAAGGTCGAGGGAGATCAAGTCACTTTGGATGCTAATCACCCTCTAGCCGGCGAGGACCTCGTTTTCTCGGTCGATTTATTGGCGAAACGTGATGCGACTGAAGAAGAGTTGGCTCACGGGCACGCTCACAGTTCTGGTGGATGCTGCGGTGGCCACGGCGAAAGCGAAGGCGGCTGCTGCGGTGGAGGCGAACACCATCATGAGCATGAGGATAGCGAGGGTGGTTGCTGCGGAGGCGGCGGTCACGACCACGAGCATGGTAAGGGCGGTTGCGGTTGCAGCCACTAGTTCCGCAACAAGTTTTTCAGAAGTCCGTTTCGCTAGCCGAGACGGACTTTTTTGTATGAGTCGATCCGGGACTACGTCTACTTGAAGTCGACCAATTCGACCTCAAATACCAGAATCGCGTTTCTTGGGATGGCGGGCGGGCTACCTCGAGGTCCGTAGGCTAAGGCGGACGGGATTATCAAGGTTCGCTTTTCCCCTTTCTTCATACCTAAAAATGCCTCATCCCAGCCTTTGATAACGCGACCAACTCCGACGGGAAAAGATATGGGATGACCTCGATCAATCGAGCTGTCGAAGACCGAACCGTCAATAAAGGTTCCGTGATAGTGAGCGGTTACCACTTGCCCGCTTTGGGGAAATTCTCCCGTGCCTTCTTCCTGCACAACGTAATGCAAGCCACTTGGTGTGGATTGTGATGCTGGGTAGAGTCCTTCGATCTGCTCGATTTGGGAGTTGAGAAGCTCGAGCGCTTCCGGTCCGTTCGGCTCTTCCTTATTGGTGCAAGCGGCGAGTAGAAACAATACTGCAAGAGAGCAGACGAGGGCGGACTTTAGCTCGGTCTTCATTTGATTATCAGCTGCATATGATTTGAATCCGGAAAGTAGCTTCAAATCCGAAGCACGCTCAAGAACTATGTCCGATCAAAGCATAAGCGATTCATTTCAGCCTTTGGCTCCTTTGCGGAGGGCGGATGTCGTTTTTAAGTCCCATCCTAGAGCCAAGAGATATTTGGCAAAAGTGGACAAAGAGGGGCATATTCTGCTGACAGTGCCGCGAGCTGGAACGCAGCGGGATGCTTTGGCTTTTGCGAACAAGCATCGAGCCTGGCTGGAGGAGGAGAGGGAAAAGGCCTTGAGGTCGCTTGCCGCAGGCGAGAGCGTGACTTGCTTGGGAGCGGGCGACTTCATTTGGTTTCGGGGTGAAAAGGTAGAGCTGAAGATCGAAAAAGATTTTGGGCGACCTGTTCTGAGATTTGGTAGCGAACGCTTGTTTATAGCGGACGAGAATATGAATTTGGCCCGACCACTCAAGGAACGCATCCGACAAATCGCTCAAGCCGAGTTTCCCCATGCGGTTCATCGCCTTGCCGCCCAATTCGGAGAAAAGGTGAAGAAAGTAGTGGTGAGGGACCAGAAGACGCGTTGGGGGTCTTGCTCGACCAGTGGCACCATTTCATTGAATTGGCGTCTTGCTTTAACGGCGGAGGCAACTCGCGACTACGTGATCATTCACGAGTTGATGCATATGCGACGCTTTGATCATTCGCCGGCGTTCTGGGCTCTGGTCGAAAAAGCCTGTCCCGACTATCGGACGCACGAAAATTGGCTCAAGTCCCATCAGGACGAACTCAATTGGTAAGCAATAAAAAAGCCCCGCAGCCAAGCCGGTTTAGGGCGATTGGCGTTACGGAGCTGGAAGCAACCTGAAGAAGTGTCAGTCTTCTATACTCAGAGAGCGCACGGTTCACAGTCCGCGCAAAGCATGAGGTACTCGTCCAGGCTTACCATCGATTCGGAAACGACTCGAGGCATGTAGTCGCCCCTGAGCAATCGATTCTTGGCGTGCAAGATGATGTCTAGCACTGGATCCATGCTGATGTGAGCGTAGCGAGAGTCATCCAACTGGACCTTGATGTAAGTTTCCAGGTCTCTCAGCGTTAATTGAGTGTCGATGCAAAGTGTCATGGTTTATTCCTCTTGTCCTTGGTTGCTTTATGAATCGGGATTCCGATTGTTTCCCAATGTATCGTCCAGCAACGTGAGCTGGTTAAGCGATCGAACGGTGAAAGAAGCGTGAAGTTGGCTCTGTATCCGGACTCCCAAACAATCCTTACGCTCTATTTACGAATTAGGATTCACCCTGGGACCCCGGGGCAGTTTCGCGAAAAAGCCGTAACAAGAGATCAGGGAAGCTAGCTGAATATGCGCGGTTCTGACAATCTAGAGAAATCTAGACCGGATAGGCTTATACACGGCCTTTTCCAGTCGATTAAAAGTCGAACCGCAAAGTCACGTATCCGCATGATCGACAACATTTACCATATCTCGCCGCTAGAAATGAAAGCTGCGATCCTCAAAATACCCGCTTCGCCCGAGATTTTCGTTAAACTAGGGCGGATGCTGAAGGACAAGGATACGGAGATGATAGACGTGATTCGCTTGGTGGAAAAGGATCCCTCGCTAGTCGCCAGAGTCTTTCGGCTTTGCAATACGCCTTTCTTTAACACGGGAGAACCCATCGACTCGCTGGAGGTGGGGATCAATCGAATTGGTTTCCAAGAGCTACACCGGATTGTAGGCGTCGCCTCGGTTGCGGGTGTATTCAAGTATTGGAACCTGGCTTATCGAGTTTCGGGAGATGCGATTTGGCACAATGCTTTAGCGACTGGTATCGCAATGGAGCAATTGGCTGGCGTGTCAGGTGAAAATCGCTCTGACGCCTACACGGCGGGATTACTCAAGTCTCTCGGCAAGCTCGTTATCGACAATTGCGCAAAGGGCCACAGCGAGCCTCCCATGTATGATCCCGAGTCCGAAGAGCCGCTTTTGGAGTGGGAAGAAGAAGTCTTTGGTTCAACGAATTCCCAGATCGTGGAGAAAATCATGGAATCATGGGGATTTCCCGAATTGCTGAGTTCGGGGATTCGTTACCACTACTTGCCGGAACGAGCTCCCGAAGAAAACCGTTACGCGCATTATCTCAATTTGGCTGGCGGCATTGCGGAAAAGATTGGCAAAGCCTTGCCGGGAGAAAGCTGCTATTGGCAGGATCAACCAGCAGCTCTAGAAGGAGCGAATGTCAGCCGTGAGCAATACGCATCCGCTTTGGCGGCGACTTCCGACAAGCTGAAGCAATTGCTTAAAGCGATGGGCGAGTAGGAGGCGGACTTTAAAAAAATCCGTCCCGCTAGCTGAAAATCAAAGTTCGGTATTGAAGAATGGCCGAGCTGTTTTGATCGCATATTTGGTCAGGACATTTCCTTTGCTGCCCCGTCCTTTCACGGTGAGCTCGCCGAGATCGAAATCAAACTCTTTGACTCGAGCGCTGCAAGATGGGGTGAGTCGGACCTTAATCGGTCGCGTTTTACCATCTGGATTCGCTTTCAAGTAGTGAACCTTCGACCCCTTGGCTCCGCGAGTAAGATCATAAACTTTGTCGCGGGTTACGGCGTTTACGATGAACCGCTTGACGTAAGACGCTCCACGGGCTCCGTCGCGGTAGACCATGTCGTAAATCGTTTCCTCATCGCCCTTTTTCCAAAGGTCGATGTGGATAATGTCTTTGCCCATAAAAACTTTGTCTGCTGCTCTGGATACGCGGAAAGTTCCGTCTGAACAGAAGGCGATTAGCTCATCGAACTGAGATGCCTCGCAAAGGAGTTCGTCCTTTTTGAGGGAGAAGCCCATAAATCCGTCTTCTCGATTGACGTAGAGCTTTTGCGTCGGAAGGGCCACTTCAGCGGCTTTAATTGTCTCGAAACTATCGATACGAGTGCGTCTCTCGCGACCTTTTCCGTATTTTTCCTTGAGAGACTCGAAGTAGGCGGTGGCAAATTTCGTGAGGGACTTGAGGTTCCGCTTGGTGGCCCGCATCTCCTTCTCGGTCTTTTTAATCTCCTCATCTGCTTTGAAGGAATTGAACTTGGAGATGCGCTTGATGCGGATTTCGGTAAGCCGTGTAACGTCCTCGTCTGTAACTTCTCGCTTCAGCTGTGGCTTGAATGGGTCCAAACCGGCGTGGATTTCCGATATGACCGCGTCCCAAGTTTCGCACTCTTCGATGCGTCTGTAGATACGTTCCTCGATGAAGATTCGTTCTAGCGAATCGAAATGCCATTTCTCTTCGAGCTCCGCCAACTTGATTTCAAGCTCTCGTTTGAGAAGGGCTTTAACGCTGTCAGCACTGCGTCGTAGAATTTCGCTAACTCCGATAAAGTGCGGTGTATCATCTTGGATAATACAAGCGTTTGGAGCTACGGAAACTTGGCAATCAGTGAAGAGGTAGAGGGCGTCGATGGTGGCGTCGATCTCCGACCCTGGTGGCAAGGTGATGATGATCTCGGCCTTGTCGGAGGTGTTATCCTCGATCTTCTTTATCTTGATCTTGCCCTTAGAGTTGGCAGAGAGAATCGAATCGATAAGGGAACCAGTGGTGCAGCCGAAGGGGATTTCCCGAATGGCGATCTGGTATTTGCTAAGCTTTTCGAAAACGGCTCTTACTAGGACGCGGCCTCCACGCAGTCCATCGTTGTAGTTTGAAAAATCGGCTATGCCGCCTGTTTCAAAGTCTGGATACAGTTCGAAATCGTCGCCGTTTAGATAGTAGACAGCGGCATCGATAATCTCATTGAAATTGTGAGGTAGAATCTTGCAGGCCAGTCCGACGGCGATGCCCTCGCAGCCCTCTGCGAGAAGGAGCGGGAATTTGACCGGGAGATTGATCGGCTCCTTGTTGCGGCCGTCGTAGGATTGCTGCCATTTGGTCGTCTTTGGGTTGAAGACAACTTCGCGGGCGAATGGCGAAAGGCGGGCTTCGATGTAACGGGCTGCGGCCGCGCCGTCTCCAGTGAGCGTATTTCCCCAGTTTCCTTGGGTGTCGATGAGGAGATTTCTTTGTCCCATCCCGACCATAGCGGAGTAGATGGATGCATCTCCGTGCGGGTGGTAGCGCATGGAGTGACCTACGACGTTTGCGACCTTGTTGTAACGTCCGTCGTCAAGCTCCCGCAAAGAGTGCATGATGCGTCGCTGGACAGGCTTTAGCCCGTCGAGCAGGGCCGGAACCGCACGATCTAGAATGACGTAGGAAGCGTATTCGAGAAACCAATTCTGGTAGGAAGTGGCCAAAGGGGCCTTGGCGTTTCCCGCCTTTTCTTCCGCTTCTGCTGATACGAGTTCGGTGGAGTTTTCCTCTGGTTCTTCGTCGAAATCTAGTTGGTCTTGGGAGTCGTCTGACATTCTGTGGGAAAATAGTGGTAGGTCTTGAGTGCTTGGTTCGCGACGGAGGCCGCTCCTACCTGAGATTAGCTGGCCGCTTCTTCAACGAGGTCTTTTTCGATGTGGAGGTTGTCGATGATGAACTCTTGCCGCTTCGGCGTGTTCTTGCCCATGTAGAAGCTCAACAGTTCGTCGATGTTGTGTAGGTGTGCCATGGTGACAGGATCGAGCTTCATGTCCTTGCCGATGAAAGTCGCAAATTCGTCTGGCGACGCTTCGCCAAGGCCCTTGAAGCGAGTGATCTCGGCGGTCTTTCCCAGGTTCTTGAGAGCCTGATCCTTCTCTGCCTCATTGTAGCAATAGACAGTGTTCTTCTTGTTCCGGACACGAAAGAGCGGTGTTTGCAGAATGTAGAGGTGTCCTGATCTGACGAGATCCGGAAAAAACTGCAGGAAGAAGGTCAGTAGCAGCATGCGAATGTGCATACCGTCGACATCCGCATCGGTCGCGATGACGACCTTGTTGTAGCGAAGCGTATCTAGTCCGTCCTCGATATCCAAAGCGGACTGAAGGCAATTGAACTCATCGTTTTGATAGACGATTTTCTTGCTCAGACCAAATGCGTTTAGGGGCTTACCTTTTAGGGAAAAGACGGCTTGTGTGTTAACGTCTCGCGTCTTGGTGATCGAGCCGCCCGCGGAATCACCTTCCACTATGAAGAGTGTCGCATCGTCCCCTTGCTTGTGCTTGGTGTTGAAGTGGGCGCGGCAGTCGCGGAGCTTTTTGTTGTGAAGATTGACCTTTTTCGCCTTTTCCCGAGCTAGCTTGCGAATGCCAGAAAGTTCCTTCCGCTCCTTTTCGGAGGCTACGATCTTTTGCTGGATCGCCTTGGCGGTTTCCGGATATTTGTGCAGGTGGTCGTCGAGCTCCTTCTTGATGAAGGTATTGACGAAATTTCGAATGGACTGGCCCTTGGGAGATACGTTTTGGGATCCGAGTTTGGTCTTGGTTTGGGATTCGAAGACTGGCTCCTGGATCCGTATGGAGATCGCGGATACGATTGAGGTTCGGATATCCGCAGGGTCGTAATTCTTGTTGAAGAACTCCCGCACAGTTTTGACGACTGCTTCGCGAAACGCGGCCAAGTGCGTCCCTCCCATGGTGGTGTGCTGGCCGTTTACGAATGAGAAGTAGTCCTCGCCGTAATGTGTGCCGTGCGTAAGGGCCACCTCGATGTCATCACCCTTGAGGTGGATGATAGGGTAGAGGATGTCGCCTGATAGATTGTCCTCGAGTAGGTCCTTGAGTCCGTTTTCGGATTTGTAGGTTTCTCCGTTTAGGCTGAGGACAAGGCCCGTGTTAAGGTATGCGTAGTTCCAAAGCATCGCCTCCACGTACTCGAGGCGAAACTTGTAGTTTTTGAAAATGGTTCGATCCGGGACGAATTCGACGTAGGTGCCGTTGTTTTCCTCGGTCTTTACCTGACGGCTTTCCTTTGTGAGCTCACCAGTTTCAAAGGTAGCCCGCTTGGTCTTTCCTTCGCGGAATGCGGCTGCGATGAAGGACTCGGATAGGAAATTGACCGCTTTGGTGCCAACTCCATTTAGGCCAACTGACTTCTGGAAGGTCTCCGAGTCGTACTTTGCTCCGGTGTTGATCTCGGACACGCAGGCGACGACTTTTCCGAGCGGTATGCCTCGTCCGTAGTCTCGAACAGTGACGGTGTCTCCCTGTATGGTCACGTCGATACGCTTGCCGTGGCCGGATGTATGTTCATCGATCGAGTTGTCGATGATCTCTTTTATGAGTACGTAAATGCCGTCGTCTGGAGAAGAGCCGTCTCCCAGTTTTCCGATGTACATGCCCGGTCTGAGGCGAATGTGTTCACGGGGACTTAGGGATTTGATGCTCGACTCGGTGTAGTTCGATTCTGCCATCGCGGCAGATAGGAACGGGTGGATTTGGCGAGTTCAAGCGAGAATTCGGAGATTTTTCTCCGAATTGGGGAGTGGATGGCGGGAGGGCCCCTAGTTTTTCAAACGTTTTACCATCGGGATCTCGTGCTCTTCGTTTTGGTCAAGCGAGCAGCTTGAGCCAGCGTCGAACTGGAAACCTTGGCTTTGGTAGAAGCCGACCGCCGACCCGGTGGGCGTGGTGGAAACGATCAGTTTTTTAGCCCCAGAGGCCTTTGCCGAATCTTCAAGTTCGAAGTAGAGGGAGCGTGCGATGCCGCTTAGGCGGTATTCGGCGCTCACATACATAGCGATGATCTGGTCCGTGTCCTCGCGAACTTGGTGTTTGATAATGGCGATGCCGGTCAATGTGTCTCCATCGAAAGCTCCGAAGGCCTCCGCTCCCTCCGCTAGCTCATCGCGCCACCAGCCGAGCAAGGTTTCCCAGAAGGAAGGATCGGCTGAAACTTCGACTTGGTCGTCGTATGCTTCGAGCTCGTCTCCCGAGCGACGGTACATCTTTTCGACGTTTTCTGAGCGGTCGATGTGATAGACTTTCTCCAGCTCGTCGCCGGAGAGTTTTTTGAATTCGATATCGAACATCTGGAGGGATCGGCACAGGAGATGCGTGCTCAACAGTGCTTGCAAGAAGATTAACCCAACAGTAACGCAAGCTCATGATTCTTCCCGTAGAAGACGAGTTTAGCGACATATTGAGCAAAGCCCAGAAGGGCCAAGGGATTAGCACAGCAGCTCTGGCGGAGCAGTGCGGAGTGGACGAAAACGAGATCCGGGCCGCGAGGCGTGGCGTGTTCGACGAGGCAGTGATCAAAACCTTGGGGAAGGCTCTGCATCTTAATGTTCCGGCTCTGGTAGAGATCGGAAAGGGAAGTTGGCGGCCTCGGGAACAGGGGCAGATTAAGGGTTTTGCCCTCGTGACTAGCCCGTTTCACCAGTGGCTAGTGAATTCTTTCCTCGTTTGGGACTCGGAGACCAAACGGGCTATCGCTTTCGACACGGGCTCAGTATCGCTTCCCATGATCGAGTTCATGGAGAGCAAAGGATTGAGCCTGGACGCCCTGATTTTGACCCATGCCCACTGGGACCACTACGAAGGCGCTCCCGATCTAAAAAAGCGCTGGCCGGAAGCTCGTGTTTTCATGGGTCGGAAAGACCAAGATATTCCGTTCAAAACTGAAGCCATGGACGAAGGGTTTAGCTACAATTGTGACTCCATAAAGGTTACGGCCTTCGACACCCCTGGTCACACAGTGGGCGGAATGTCTTTCCGAGTGGAAGGATTAGAGCAACCGTTGGCTATTGTGGGGGACGCGCTTTTCGCAGGATCTATGGGTGGAGCAAATACCTCCTATGAAGATGCGATTAGGTCTTTAGAACGGATCCTGTCATTGGACGAGACTACCGTTTTGGCCCCAGGGCATGGGCCACTAACAAGTGTCGCTGAGGAACGTCAGATGAATTGTTTCGCCGCTTCGTCCTTGCCTTGGAATTCCAGCGAAATCTAGATGTCGAACATGTCAGAAACGCAGCGGACACCCCTTTACGATTTTAATGTCGCTCACGGCGGCCGCATGGTGGATTTCGCCGGCTGGGAAATGCCGGTGCAGTACGAGAGCATCGTCGAAGAGCACAAATCTACCCGAGCAGCGGCAGGGCTTTTTGATGTTTCCCATATGGGAGAGGCGACAGTGGAAGGTCCAGAGGCGGAAGCGTTTTTGAATTACGTTCTGACCAACGACGTTTCTACCATGGATGACGGCAAGGCTCTCTACAGCCTGATGTGTTATCCGAGCGGTGGAGTGGTGGATGACCTCCTCGTTTACCGAAAAGGGTTGAATCGTTATCTTCTCTGTCTCAATGCGGCGAATGTGGCAAAAGACGTTGCCTGGCTGCAATCTGAGGCGGCCAAATTCGATGTTGCCGTGACTAATGTTTCCTCGGAATACGGCTTGATCGCATTGCAGGGGCCAAAAGCTTTTTCCATCTTGTCCGAACTCGCGTCGGTCGATTTGAGCTCCTTGGGCTACTACCGCTTTGTAGAGGGTAAAGTAGCCGGTTTCGACTGTCTCATCAGCAGAACAGGCTACACCGGAGAGGTTGGCGTCGAGCTATTTGTGTCGACTTCTGACACGGCCGCTTTGGCGGAAGCCCTGCTTGAGAAGGGGAAGCCGCAGGGGCTCGTCCTCGCCGGGCTTGGCGCTCGCGACAGTTTGAGGCTGGAAGCTGGCTACTCGCTCTACGGGCATGAGATCGATGACGAAATTGGACCGGTCGAGGCCAACTTGATGTGGACGGTGAGTCTCAAGAAGGCTGGCGACTTCATCGGAAAAGAAGCCATCAAAACGAAACGGTCGGATGGTCCGGCCAAGAAGGTGGTTTTCTTCAAAACAGGTGGGAGGCGTATTGCTCGTCCGGGCACGGACATCGTCTTGGACGGCGCTAAGGTCGGGACGGTCGTCTCCGGCACTTTTTCGCCGATTCTCAATGAAGCGATCGGATCGGCATTGGTGGATGCATCTGTGGCGAAATCCGATTCGCTGGCAGTCGATTTACGAGGGAAGAGTTTTCCGATCGAGCGGACCAAGCCGCCATTTTTGCCGCTAAATCCGCAAGCTTGAATCGCAACCGGGTACATTCCTCGAAGCTTGCTTCGTTGGTAATTCTTGCGATTCATCAAGCCCCGAAGCGCGAAGCGTTTGTTTGCCGTGATGCCCCGTCGCGGTCTCTCCGCGATCGACGGAGTCGACAGCTTGCTGCGGGGTGGCAAACAAAGGGCACAGATATTCACTTTTCCGGATTTCGAACTTGTGAGACCAGTCCGCTAACGGAATATTCCACTCAATCTTTACAATACACCGCCAGAGCAACCTAACGTTTCCGAAATGAGCATTCCTTCCGACCTTAAGTACACCAAAGACCATGAATGGCTAAAGCTTCTCGACGGAGACGAAGCCATCATTGGGATTACTGAGTTCGCCCAAAATAGCTTGGGTGACATCACTTTCGTGGAGGTTCCGGAGGTGGAGGATACTTTCTCTGCAGGAGACAGTTTCGGTGTGGTTGAATCGGTCAAAGCCGCTTCCGATCTGTATATGCCAGTCGATGCGGAGGTACTTGAAGTGAATGAGGCTCTCGAATCCGCCCCAGAGAGTGTCAACACTTCGCCCTACGAAGATGGCTGGATCCTTAAAATCAAGATCACTGATCCATCTGCTTTGAGCGAACTTCTGGATGCCAAGGCATACGCGGAAATCGCCAAAGATTAGTCTGCCGCTCCCTCGGCTTGCTCCCGGGCGAAGCGAAACGGCTGAGCTGCTAGGGTGGCCACCGGCTTGCCGTTTTTGAGAGGTGGTTCGAACTCCCACTGCAGCAAGGCCTCTTGAGCTAAGACGAGAAGTGTCTCGTCTATTTCCTCGGCCGACTCGCGGAGGGTTGGGATTCTGACTCGGCCGGCTTCATCGATATAGAATTCGAAGACGGCCGTGACCACTTCTTTGCCCTCCAACAATTGGGAATGGAAGCTCGGCTCCACGATTTTGCGAGGAATGGGTATCGAATCTAGCTCCTTAAGCGGATAGATTTGGTACGACTCGGATCCGCTTCTTTTACCGATCCGATTTCCGAGGCTATTGGACCCTCCTGACTCATAGAGAAAGCCCCGGCCGCGTTCGAAAATCACTTTGATCTTGCTGGCGATACTGGATGGCTCTCCGTCTATGATTGGTGGGGTGAAGGACCACAAAGGCAGAACTTTGCTTACCTCTTCGGCAAATTCCAAGTGGCTGGCTTCGATGAGGAAAGAGTCCTGCAGTTTTCCATTTTGGTCGACCACGACTGCGAAGGTAACGTCGCCTTCTGGGTAACCGAAATCTTTCAAGCGGGCCGGGAACGCAGGGTCGACGGTATCCAGGATCGTCAAAAGGCTGGATTTGTCCGGGATTTGCATACCCTCGGATAGCTCCTCGTCGCCTTTTGCTCGAGGCGGGAGCAGGCTGCAGACGCAGAGGGAAGTTAACAGCAGTGATCGGATTGGATTCATCGTAGAGTCGAGATCTTCTTCGTCTAGGCGAAGCGCGATCTATGCGAGATGGACGACATGATTTACTCCGACGCAAGCCGCATCCCTTCGCAGGGGCGTTTTTTGAAGGGCCGGGAGGTTTGCTCGCGTATGTAATAGCGGAGCCGATTCTTGTCCTATTTCAGTCAGCCTTTCATAAGAGTCCTTTCCCTTTATGCCTCAACACGACCCCCTCGACCGAATGCTAGACCGATGGAAGAACGACTTTCATCCAGACGCGGATCTTGCGGCCAAGGTTCGCCGCGGAGCTAGTCTTAAGCATCTCGACGGAGAAAGCGGAGCGTCCCTGTCCGCCTGGGTTTTGGGCATGGTTTCCAGACCGCTCCTTGCAACTGGATTTGCGGCGGTTTTCGTCCTAGTGGGGATGGGCATTTCGCGTCTGATGTCCGGCGACTTGGAGAGCGGAAATCAAGAGCTCACCGTAACCTACCGGCTTTCGGTCGACCCGCTTTATCGCCTGCAGACAATTGCAGGAGCCAATGAGTTCGGGACTGACAGAGAACCAGAGGATGCCGATCTCCGGCCTGAAGATCCCGTTTTGCTGGCGGGCATGGGTTGGCTTCAGGGCGAGTTGAACTTATCCAAACCTCAATTTGAGCGAGTTTCCGCTCTGCACGGCGACTACAAGATCGAATTCGAATCCTTGTTCGGTGAGCTACTTGCAAGTCACGAAGCCTATAAAGCATTCGACGAAGAGAGAATGCGCAGTGATGTCATCGACTACTTGCAGCTCTACGAATTACTGGAGAACCAGAAGCGCTTGAGCGAACGGAGCGCTAGATTGACAGACGAGCTTTTGAGCCGAGTTGAGAGGGTCATAGAGCCGAAACAGCGGGATCGCTACCGTGAGATTGTTAATTCAATCTACTCCAGCCACACAACCTTGAGGGCAAGCTCGGATGCCTAGCGAATCGAATCAGGATGGCGAGCTCATGCGGGGCCTCATTGCAGGCACGCCAGGAGCTCTTGAGAAAATTATTGAGTACTGGGAGCGTCCGCTCTTTTCGTTCGTTTTTCGCTACACGCAAAACGAATTCGCCGCGCGGGAAATTGTGCAGGAAACGTTCATTCGCATTTACCAGAAGCGGGAGCGTTTCGATTTCAGTTATCCCATGTCTTCGTGGGTGTTTACCATAGCTGCCAACCTGTGTAAAAACCGGGCTCGCTGGCGAAGGCGTCATCCTGAAGTCTCGCTCGAGGGAGAAAAGAGAGGAGGCGAAAACGAATCGGGTCTGATAGAGTTTTTGCCCGCGGATGCAGAGACACCGCATCACATTCTCGAAAGACAGGAAGATTTGAAGGCTTTGAAAGACGCGGTTATGAGTCTTCCGCACGATTTGAGAACAGCGGTCCTCCTGCATCATTATCAAGAAATGAGCTACAAGGAGATCGCGGAGGTCGTAGGCTGCTCGCCGCGAGGCGTTGAGACTAGATTGTATCGTGCACGAAAGCAGCTACGTAAAAGTCTATCAAAGGGTCTGGAGGCTCTTACTCCCGATTCCGATATATTGAGCGCAGGGGCTGTGTTACCAGATTTCGCGCGGGCTAGCGTCTAGCGAGTCCTTTAAAAAACGGGACTGAATCCAAGGCGGACCTTTTTTCGCAAAGCGATGCACTCGGCCTCGATTTTTCCTTCCGAGGCGAAAACACGTTTCCGTAGGCAGTTATTCCGTACTCCTTCGTTAAGCAGAGCATGTATGCTTGCAGCTTCGATTATTTCTCTAGGTTCCGACTTGGTGCTACCGTAGAAAGCAAATCTGAATTCCAATCCGTGCGAGTGGGGATTCCCTTCTATTTTCAGCTCTGTGATTTCTCTGCAGTAGCAAGCGATTAGGCTCAAATCCTCTGCAAATTCGACTAGGCAAAGAGGAGCCTGCTCGTCCAAATTCGCTTCTATCTCCTTCTGATTAATGCGGTTCGAGATCCCGTATGAGATCCCTATGCTGGGCAGACGCTCTGCTGCCCACGCTTTCAGAGCATGCGGACATGACAGCGACGCGACGCGCGATGCATTCGCGAAACGCGTGTTCTCATCCAGAAAGAGCTCCAGCGAGTCATCGACTAGGGCTGGGTCTTCTATCGATAAGCGATCGGATAAGCCACGTAGTACCTTTCCAAGTGGAACTGAATCCAGCTTGGGAGTAGTTGTTGTTAGCGAGGCGAAGCCTCCCGGTTTGGGAAAGTCCACTATCATTCGGAATCTAGGATTTTCGGCGTACCTTAGGAGAGTCTCTCTTTTGGCCAAATTAGGCCTCTCCAAAAGTTTCCGCCGCGTTACCTTATAATATCGGCAATACTTAATGCCGCAGGTATCAGCGGATATCGGAAAAATCGCTGATGCAGGTAAAAGCGCTAAGGTTTTGGCCAATATTCCCGACCGGAAGCGGGCGATTTCGCTCCGGTTTCTGGAATGCCTCCTAAGATTGCAGAGGGCAGCGCCTAGAGGAAACCGCACTCAACCCTAAGACCGATATTAAGGGTCATCTGAAAATCCGTGGCCCGCGCTCCGTAAAGTAAAATGGCCGCAACCTAAGGTTGCGGCCACGTTTCGATAAACTCTAAAAGAGCTCAGTGCAGATCGAGCGCTGTGGCGATATCGGCCAAAGACCAGGCCGATATTCCGGAATCGTCGTGGATGGCGTAAAAGACTCCTTCCGGATAGCGTTCTGTTGGAGTTAGGTCGATTGCGACTCCGTCCGTATTGAGCGTGCGTTCACCTGAGAAGGTGCCAACGTATTCGAGGGATTCGCGGTCGTAGAGCAGGTATAGATTTTCCTGTTTTCCTTGATCGGTGAAAATCCAGTATCCTGATTTTTCGCCCGTAGACCAGAGAGCAATTCCTTCCGGCTGATACTGGAATCTTCCTTTGCCAAGGGTCTGGCCAAGGTCCTTTCCGTCCAGATCAAAAAGGTGAACTTCCATTCCATTTACCTCATCCTCATCCGCGATCATCAGGCGATCGAAGACATCGTCACCCATAAGGGATTCGACAACGTCCAAGGCACCTTCTCCTTCATGAGAGCCGAATGCTTTTACGAATTTTGGTTCCGAAGCACTCGTAGCTGTCGAAAGCTCGAAAACCTTAACCCGCTTTCGTAGCCCGTCAGGGTTTGGTTCCGGCTTAGGATTCGAGGCGGAGTTGTTGTAGTCATCACTCACATACACAAGGACCTTGTTCTTCTCGTGCCTTGCGTATATTCCATATGGCTTGATGAGTTGCTCTTCTCCAAATGAAAACAGGGGAGAGAGATCCGGCAAGCTCAAGGCTTGGATGCGATGGTTGTCTCTCTCGACGACCAAAAGCATATCTCCTATGACGGCGATACCATTGGGTCGTTGAAACTGGCCTAGTTGATCGCCTGCATTTCCGTATTCGGATAACGGATATCCATTTTGAGCGTCGTAGACAAACAGTTTGTGCATCGCCTTGGATGTAGCGACGAGCCAGCGATCTGAGGTTTCTGACGAATGCCATATGGCTATCGAATCGACATTGCTATCCGCGTCGATCGTCGTGAAAAAGCGTTCCTTGACGACTTTAACCTCAGCGAAGCCGGTTTGGGCCAAAGCGCAAAGGCCCAAACCTATAAGTAATCTCTTTGCTAACATCGGTTCTTAGAGCTTCCAGCTGTAACCAAGCTTAGCCGAAAAGGAATAAGCCTCGTACTGCCTCATACGCGAAGGCGACCCATAGTATGCCTTCAATGGCTCCTCGGTAAGATTTATAGCTTCGAGGAAAATTGTGCTCTTTTCGTCAAGTTTGTAAACGAATTTGGCGTCTAATTGAAGATGCGAGTCGATGTATTCATCTTCTGATGCATCGCCTCCGACTCCATCCAGATATTCACTCCGGTAAGTTCCGGCCAGGCGGAACATCACCTTTTCGTTCTCGTAGGCAAGTCCGAGATTTATGATTTCATCGGATTGTTTGAGGAACGGGATTTCACGACCATCTGCAATGACAGACTCGCTATCGGAGAAAGTCGCGTTGGCGTCGATTGTGAACCCTGTGAGAGATTCGGAGAACAGGCTGAGGTCCTGATTCCAAACCAGCTCTAGACCCAAAATGGAAGCGCTTTCTCCGTTTGTTGGGCTATGTACTTCGTATACAACCCCATCGATAGTGGGGTTCGTTTCCTGAACGTAAATAAAAGAGTCAATGTCCTTGTAGAACAGGTTCGCAGAGAAAAGTCCTAGGGTTTCATTGTATTTCTCAAATGAGATATCGAAGTTAGTCGAAGCGTACGGGTCTAGATCCGGATTGCCTGTTTCAATGACTTGATCGATACGGTTTGTCTCTCTTTGAAATGAAGATTGACCGAACTTTGGACGAGAAATCGTGTTGGATGCGGATGCTCGTACAATTGTATTATGATCCAATGCGTATCTAGAATTTAAAGACAGTAGTACGTCTGTGTATTCGTTGGAAGCGTTTAGCTCGTTGAATCCATAAACCTCTTCACCGTCGACTTCCTCCCAATAGAGCTCATAGCCAGTCGTTTCGAAGTCAGTTTGTTCAACGCGTAGTCCGCTGGTAAATGTCCATTTACCCTTTTCGACTTCTGCCATGGCATAGGCTGCGAGAACATCCTCGTTAGTCGTGTAGTCGGCGAGGGTTGAATCGATCTCCGAATCTTCTGTTTCGTATTCTAGGGAGTCCGCTTCACTTAGTAGAAGAGCCCTCATTGCAGCGGAATTAAACTGCATGTAATCCGAATCGCCGAAGTAGGAGTATCTGCTTCCCGATATGAGTAGACCTGCGAGTGTAGCGTCCGAGCTATCGTTGCTGTAGATATCCACATTTACATCGTTCGATTTCTCCTTACTGCGATATTTCGCACCGAATTTGACGAAAGCAGGAGTTTCGCCGAAGCTTAGGTAGCGAGTCGCATCGAACTTGAGAGCGGTTTCATCCTCCTTCGCCAAGTTGTTTTCCACTACGAATTCGTCGAGCTCGTAGTTTGCTGGATCGAAAATGTCGGAGCCACCTGTAGCGAGGACCACGGGTTGGTAGGCATCGGAGAAATCATAGCTATAGTCGGTATCGTCCCCGTTTCGAAAAGCGGTATCCAAACGATTGGGCTCTTTCTCTTCGCCTTTGCTGTACGAGGCCTTGTATTCAAAACGCCAATCGTCAACACGAGTGTCTCCCCCCAAAGCCAAGGCGAGGATTTCTTGTTCCTCGAAGCGATCCTTCAAATCTCGGTCGGCTCTATTCGCTCCTGAGATTGTAGCTGTAGTATCTGTAATCGTTTCGATGACACCTCGCTCTGGCTTGATCTCGGTGCGGTAGCGATATTCTTGGTCGCTGAAATAATTATAGGTCGCCCGGGCGTACAAGCGGGTTGTTTCGCTAGCCAAGTGCTCGAAGCTAAGACTTGCTGATTTCCTTACGCGGGTCACGTCGTATTGACGGAATTCAATTTCTGGAGCGAAGTAAGCAGAGGTTCCATCTTCTGCAGTTTCTTCGCTCCAAGGTCCGTCTACCTCGATGTTGTCGGATCCAAATTCCCTTTCCTGGTAGCTCGCTGAAAAGACGTATCCACTGTTGTCCTCGGGGCCGAACGTGTCGCCGTAAGTTCCGGCGAACATGTAGGAAGATTTGGATACGAGATCGTTGTAGAGTAGCTGCGTTTTAACAGATGCAATTTTTTCTAGACTGTCGAAAGGACTGATTGTCTTAATATTGACGCTGCCGCCGATGGCGTCTCCATCCATATCTGGAAGAAACGTCTTCTTAACCTCAAGCTGATCGAGAAGGTCGGTTGGAATGACGTCGAGTGCCACTTTGCGGGTGTCCGCTTCTGGAGCCGCCAGCGTTACACCGTCTAATGAAACATTATTCAAGTCCGGGTCGATGCCGCGAATTACCACGTAGCGACCTTCGCCTTGGTCACGCTCGATAGAAACGCCAGACACGCGTTGTAGGGCTTCGGCTGCGTTCTCATCTGGGAATTGCCCCATCGCATCCGCTGCGACCGCGTTAACCAAATTGGAGGAATTTCTTTGTAGATTGATTGCTCTCGCTGAACTGGATTTCGAGCCGCTCACTACGTACGGATCGAGGTCCACGATGTCGGAACCAAGCTCCGAATCGACAGTCGCGATATCGCCCTCTGCTACGGACACCTTTACGGTTTCCTCTCCCAAACCAATATAGGATACGAGAAGCGTATATTCTCCCGGACGTATATTTTGGATCACGAAATTGCCGCTCTTGTCAGTAGAGGTCCGTAGTCCGGATTCCATTACGACGATGCTGGCACCTTCGATCGGGCCGTAGTTATTTGAGGCGGACACTTTGCCGGTGATTGTTTCACCGTGAGCGGCTGAGAGAGCTAGCCCTGCAGTCAGGGCTGCAATTGTTTTGGTTGAGAAAAGATTCATATCTTTCGGCATTAGTAGTTTGAAGCGGGACTTATGCCCCGACCCACGATGCAGAAAAGATGCTTGGACTTCTGTCAACTTGCTGTGAGCGTCGTCACTAGCTTGTTTCTTGTCTGCCGCAGTTTCGTAACAAAACCACGCGGCAATGCGGCTTCTCTTAGGGTTTTACCTTTACTTGAGAGAAGTTTCGTAACCGAATGGAAACGTCCTCTTAGACCGTTGGGTTTACTCCATTTGGTCACGTTTATCCCCCGCTCTCATCCCCACCATAGCTATGTCAATTGCCCGATCTGATAAGGCATGTAACGACACTTCTTTGCGTTTCTACCGAGACGTCCTAGGACTGGAGAGATTGCACTATGGTATCTGGAACGAGGGTGAAGAACTTAGTTTTGAATCCTTGAAGAGAGCTCAAGAGAGGTACGAAACCTATCTGTTAGACAACATTCCGGAAGGCTGTCGGAGGATATTGGATGTTGGATGTGGAACGGGAGAGATGTGTTTAAGTCTCGTAAAACGTGGATACGAGGTTGAGGGCCTTTCGCCTGACAGGAATCAGAAAGCGTACTTCTCGGACAAACTATATGTACCGTTTCACCACAGCCGTTTTGAGGATTTCGAGGCTGGAGCACGTCGCTACGACTGCATCATCATGAGCGAGTCTTGTCAGTATATGCCGATACGGCAGGTTTTTGAGACGTCCAGTTCCGCCCTTGTGTCAGGTGGCTATTTGATGGTTTGCGACTATTTTGTGGTAGATAAAGACGCGGGTATTTTATCTGAGAGCGGCCACGATCGCTCTCGTTTCCTGGAGCTGGCAAGAGAACTTGGATACAAGGTCGTGAAGACCCGGGATATGACTCTCGAAACGGCGAGGACTCTTGATATGGGTAAGCTAATCGCTGACCGAATTCTGTTGGCGGCAGAGATCTTTTCAGAGCGTTTCAGACAGCGTAACAAGTTTTGTTACCGCTTTGTCCGCTGGTTGTTTAGGAAAAGAATGAAGAAGCTGCAGGACCAGTTGCCGCTATTGGATGCTAAGCGATTTTGCGAGGTGAAACGTTACGAATTCTACTTGTTCCAAAAGGCGTAATTCCGATTTGAGCTAATGGAAAATTGGCCTATGCTTTTATCATGATAATCCCAAAAAATCCCAAGCTCACCGACGCTCAACTCAAGGAAGTCCTATCTGTGGTGGAGGATTTCGGCTGCTCTGTGCAGGTTATCGAAGGGGCGGGGCAAAATGTGTATGCGATCCTCGGGGACGAGCGTCACGAGTTGATGATAAATCGCATCGAGGGCTTATCTTACATCAACCGTGTGGATACAATTCAATCGCCGCACAAGCTATTGGACGTCAAGTCCGAGCTCAAGAACCACAGGGTCGTATTCGGTGGAGTGGAACTAGGAAAGGAACTTTTGTTCATCGGCGGTCATTGTACCGTAGATCCGAAGGAACCGAGCTTGTTCTACGAAACTGCCGATGCCCTGAAGGAGGTTGGAGTTCAAGCTTTGCGGGGAGGCGTATGGAAGCCACGCACAAATCCGTATTCCTATCAGGGAGACGTGAAGGCTCTGGATATTTTAATGGAGGCTTCAAGGAGAACAGGGCTGCCTGTGAACGCGGAAGTGATGGACGAGGAACAGCTCGATATCGCTCTAGATGCGGGTGTGCACATGCTACAGGTTGGTACTCGTAACTCTCTTAACTACTCTTTGCTTCGCCAAATCGGACAGAAAGTTGCGGGACGTGAAACAGTCGTTCTCCTGAAGAGAGGGCGCCACATGGGACCGGTTAATGAGTTCATTTCAGCGGCGGAATACATCGTCAATTTCGGCAATCCAAATGTCGTTCTATGTCCGCGTGGAACGCTCCCTGGACTTGAAGGATACCGAAACCATCCTGATGAGTGTATAACTCCGCTCTTAAAGGAAAGGACTTGGGCTCCGGTAGTGGTCGATCCTTCTCATTCAGTGGGCAAAGCCTTGTATGTTGAATCGTGCAGCATGGCTGCGGTGGCTTATGGGGCGGACGGGCTTTGCATTGAAGCTCATCTCAACCCCTCGATCGGTTTAGGCGACGATCCAAAACAAGCGATTACTCCGGAAGCGTTTGGCAAGCTTGTGGCGAAGTGCCGGACCATATGGGAGCTGAAACACGGAAATCAATAGCCTCCGGGGGGCTCCAACTCTGCGCCGAAGGTGCGCTAAGCCAGTTCTAGCTTGTGGAATCGGTCAGGGCTCTTTCAAGTAGGCAACCATGGAAAATTCGCTTGAAGCGAGAATCGCTTACGGACGTTCGGTTGTCTGTAACAGTGTGGAATATTTCGCCGCCCAGTTCGGAGACGTGGCAAGTCAATGGAAGTTTGACGGATCGCGGGTGACGGAGGCAGACCTTTATTTGTCGGGAGCTATTACAGATAGCCTCCGGGAGGCTTTTGGTGAGGACCAGTTCTTTAGCGAGGAGCTAGAGCATGGGGAAGAGGCCATTCCTGTCGAATCGGGATATTCCTGGTTGTTAGATCCAATCGATGGGACCAATAACTTTGCCCGATCCATTCCCAATTGTTCGATCTCGCTCGCTCTCCTAAAAGATGGTAATCCAATTTACGGATACATTTACGATCATGGCACCGGTAAGCTCTTTCACGGTGGGCCTGGCTACGGCCTTTGGATTGACGACGAGGAAGTGAAGCGCAGAGAGTGCGAGGTGAACAAGCAGAGTTTGATTGCGACTCAAGCCTTAGCTGATGAATCCGCAGTGCAAGACGATGACGCTCTACGCATGGCCTTCAAGCTTCGCGCCTTCGGGAGTAGCGCTATCCATATGGCGTATACGGCGCTTGGGTGGATCGACGGAGTGATTGGTCACCGCGTAAAAACTTGGGATATCGCGGGTGGAATGCCTTTGATTGCGGCAGTCGGCGGCAGTACCCGTTTCTTTGATCAAGAGGTCTTTCCGATGAAGGACTTTTCGTCCAAGGCGAAAGGTTTCTTTCACATTTCAGGAAGCGGCGAACTTTGTGACTTGATGGAAGAGACGATTTCCAAGAAGTCCAAGGTCAGTTGGTGACAGCACGCTGAGTTGTCTACCCAATTGCCGGCCGCGGCGGCTCTAGAACATCCAGATCGTGGGTATCACGATAATGGATATGATGAAACAGATCAGGTTCAGAGGTCCCCCGATCTTTACGAAGTCGGAGAATCGATAGCCGCCTGCACCGTAGACGTAAGTGTTTGTCTGATACCCGATTGGGGTCGAAAAACTCGCGGATGCGGCTACGGCGACGGTCATCAGGAACGGTTTCATGTCGACCCCAAGCGTTTCCGCTATTCCGACTGCGAGGGTAGCCATCAGGACTGCTGCCGCGTTGTTGGAAAGCACTTCGGTCAATATGTTGGTAAGCAAGTATAGGCATGCCAGCATGACGTACGGGCGAGTTCCTTCGCTTGTGAAAAGAGTGACACCTGAGATCAGCTGATCCGCGAGCCAGGCGGAAGCACCTGTTTCGGACATGGCCATGCCTAGGCTGAGCATGCCGAAAATGATGAATAGAATGTTCCATTGTACCGCTGCGTATCCGTCTTTTGGTCGGAGGCAGTTGGTCAGAAACAGGACTGCACAGGCCACGATAGCTGCGACTTCGATGGGAGCGAAACCAGTCGAGGCGCACGTCACGACTCCTGCCAAGGCGGCGAGCACGGTGAAGCTCTTGCGCTTTTCGCTCTTAGACGGTACCGCGCGATTCTCCATCAGGATGATGTCCTCGCTACCGCTCATGTTTTGGATCGCTTCGTCGGTACCGAGTAGGAGGAGTGTGTCACCAAAGGCTAAGCGCAGGGTGCCTAATTGGTCTCGGAGGTTTTTCCCGTTTCGATGGATTGCCAATACCACTAGGCGGTAACGCTGGCGAAAATTCACCTCCTCAAGCGTCTTGCCTAGGATTTCCGAATTGGGCCCGAGTATGCCCTCAACGATGAGTCCCTCGTGGGCGTTGATGTGTTCGAGTCCCAACTCGCGTTCCGTGGCTAGGTCGATACCTTCGATGCTACGGGCTTGAGCGAGGCCAGAGGCACGGCATGCCAAAAAGAGACGGTCTCCATCCCGGAGTTTTATTTCCTGCATCCTGCCTTGGAGGGAGACGCCAGAACGTACTAAGTCGATAACTCGCACTCCGCTCGTCCTTTTGAAGCCAGCTTCTTTGAGCGTCTTGCCGATGGCAGGTGACCCGGTGTCGACGAAAGCTTCAGCGATGTACTCGCGACGCTCTTCTTCTGACAAAATGGAGGTCAGCGTCTCACGCCAGGGCAAGAGCTTGTTTCCGAAAAGGGTCAGGTAGATGAGGCCGGCTAGAAATACGGGAATGCCGATAAACGCGAATTCGAACATGCCGAGCGGGGATCCGCTGTATTTTTCGGATACGCCGCTCACGATGATGTTGGTGCTGGTACCAAGAAGGGTGCAGGTCCCTCCCAGAATGGATGCGTAGGAGAGTGGAATAAGCACCTTAGAGCCTGCTACGCCAATCTTGCTAGATAGCGACAGTACGATTGGTAGCATGACAACGACCACCGGCGTGTTGTTAATGAAGCCAGAAAGGATGCCGACCAGCAGCATGATTATTATCAGAAAAGGTCGGTAGGTCAACCGGCTCAACCGTTGCAGTTTGTGCGTCAAGGATCGGATTAAGCCTGTCTTTTCCAACGCCGCGCTTAGCATGAACATGGCCCCAACGGTGATGGGCGCAGGATTCGAGAAAACTCGAAAGGCGTCGTCGGAGCTAAGTATTCCCGTAGCTATCAAAATAGCGAATACGGAAAGAGCTGTTACGTCGGCGGGGACCTTCTCCCAAACAAAACTGATCAAGGTCAGTATTAGGAGAGCGAATACAAAGGCGATGTCCCAAGTCATTGGAGGGAGGGGGTGTCAGGAAGCTCGTTAAATGAGCTTAGCTAGGAGACGCTGGGAGTCTGGAACCAGACGTATAAAAAGAAGTAGACGAGAACTCCTGTTACTGAGACATACAGCCATATCGGGTAGGTGAAACGTGCCCACTTAACATGCAAGGCCCGGCGATCTTTGATACCGAGGTAGGCAGTCCTCAGAACGAGTACGGGTATCGATGCTGCCAGAATGATGTGGGAGATAAGCATCGCGTAATAGACATAAGCGATGAAGCCCTCTCCTCCAAAAGGCGTATGCACTCCTTGCACCTTGTATTTATGGTAAACGTATCCTATCAGAAACAGGGCGGACACGATAAGGGATGCACCCATGAAAAATCGGTGGAGCGATTCCTTTCCCATCTTGATGGAGGTGACTCCTGCAAGGATCAGAACGGTCGCTACCGCATTGAGCGCGGCGTTGAGGGCGGGAATATCGCTAATTTCCATGGATTAGACTAAAATAGCATCCAGCGATCGATTACCAACGTGAATAGGACCGCTGGAAGATAGAGAATCGAGTTGAAGAATAGTTTCCTCGCCACGCCATCCTTGTCGCTCGCGGCAGCGAAAGCGATGGATCGGAGCAGCATCCATACTCCGAACAGCGTTGCGACCGAGGCGTAGAACCAAGTGCAAAGACCGAGGAAAATCGGCAAGACGCTGACAACGAGCAAGGCGACCGCATTGATCGTGGCCCATATGCCAGCTTTGCGGCCGCTGGGATCTACAACCGTCAGCATAGGAAATCCAGCTGAGCCGTAGTCTTTTCTGAATGTCCAAGCGATGGCCATGAAGTGCGGAATTTGCCAAAATGAAAGGACTCCGAAGAGGATCCAGCCCAGCGGGCTGATCGTTCCTTCAGCCGCAGCCCATCCGATGAGAGGAGGCAGAGCCCCTGGTATTGCCCCTACTTCTGTCGCCCAGCGAGTTTTCAGCTTCAAAGGCGTGTAGATGGCGATGTAGGTCAGGATAGTGCCTAATCCTAGAGCTCCGGCGAGGTAGTTGGCTCCAAAGGTCAAAAATGCGACTCCGATGACCGAAAGAGCCACTCCCAGCCACAAGGCATTGGACGGAGAAACCAAGCCTGCTGGCAGCGGCCTGGTTTTTGTACGCTTCATAAGCGCGTCAGTTCTTCGTTCGATATATTGATTCAAGGTCGCGGCTCCGGCGGCGCAGATGGCGGTACCAGTCAGAAAGAAGAAGAGCGTGCCAACGTCGCGCTCGGGCAAAGCGGCCAAGTAGCCCACCAAAGCTGTGACTACGGATAACAAGCTGAGCCGCGGCTTGGTCAACTCATAGTATGCGGACCAGGGGATCGTTTTGGATTCTGAACTCTCGGACAAAGTAGCAGCGGGAGTCAGATCGACTCTTTTTGAAGGTTCTAGGCTCACGCTTTGGCAGTTTGGCCGAGGGACGAAGTATCGCTTTTCTCGGGCTTGTCCGAGTTGCGCAACGAGAGTTCGGCTTGGTTGGAATTTGGCTTTAGGCTTCTGTACGTCATTGACCAGCAAAGGGCTAAAGTGAACGCGCCATTGAGCATATGCAAGGTCGTGACGTGTTCATTTCGCACTTTCCATATCACCAGAGCGCCTAAGAGCACTTGCACGATTAGCAGAGCTAAAAGTCCGGCTGCGGATTTTGCCAATCCACTTCTAGCCGCAGGGTCCCGCCAGATCTTGAAACAATAGGCGAGAATGGCGATAGTCACGATTACCGCTCCGACGCGATGAGCAAAGTGGATGCCGATGGCGAAATTGAAAACCGGGGGGACTAGGGTGTCTTGCGGAGTGAGCGGAAAGGTCGGAATGGCCAGACCTGCATGAGCATGGCGCATAATTGCTCCGACGATGAGCTGCATGACAATTGTTCCGCAAGCGACCAGCCCGTAGGTCCGAAGATTGGAGGAAGGCGCTTTCGTGAAACCTGCATTTCGCTCGATCCAGGAGCGACTATTGCTCACCACAAATGCTACAAGTAGACACAAGAATAGCTGGGCGAGTGTCGCGTGGGCGACCGCAAAGCTTTGGGCATAGAGGTTGTGGTCGATTTCCAAGTTCAAGGCGTCGAGCTTAACGCGAAGACCACCCAATAGTCCTTGAAGGACAACAACTACTACTAACCAATTACCCATTTTGCGGACTGGGAGAGCTGCTTTGCTCATGTGGCTCGTAACACAAAGTCCGATGGAGAGCAGCCCCATGACCATACCAAGCAGGCGGTGCGAATGTTCCGCCGCCATGTCCCTGTCTTCTAGCCAGCCGTCTGGATTTATGGATCCATTTGAAAGCGGCCAATCTAGGAACGCCATTCCTGCTCTTATTGTGGTAGTAAATCCACCGGCGTAGAGCAGGAAAGTGATCCACACCAAGGCGGCGAAGCCAAACCAGAATAGGGCTGGCTGGTATCGATTTGTTTCAGAATATACGGCTTTTGCTGGCATCTCTATTAGACGTGGCTTAATTAAAACGGAGTACTATGATTCAGGTAAAATTCATACCCTCGCTTTTTTGTTTCAAACAGCTTACGAGTAGCTCTCTCGGACGAATGCTACTCGTGGCCGTCGCCACGGCTGGGCTTCTGGGATGCGCTCAAAAAAACGAAAGTCAAGAAGATGAAAATGAGGAAGGCCACGCTCTATTAGGAGTAATTCAGGCTGTCGATGAAGAGGGGTTAACACTTACGGTCGCCCACGAAGAGATTCCTGATTTCATGCCACCAATGACTATGGTGTTCAGGGTCGGCCCCGGAGATGTGCAGGTCTTCAAGGAAGGCGACCAGATACGGGCCCGCATGATCCGAGATGAAGACGGTGGATTCCGACTCATCAAAATCTGGAAAATCGATGACAAAGCGGCCTCCGAAATGCGTAAGGTGAACGAGCGACTTGCTAAGGAGGCAGAGAAGCTCGCCAGCGGCTACTATCTTGCGGAGGGGGATACGTTTCCTGAATTCGCCTTGCTGGACCAGTACGGGAATACAGTGACTCCTGCTCAGTACGAAGGTAAGCCCTTTATGCTTAATTTCATTTTTACTAGATGCACGGACGGAGAAATGTGCCCGCTCTCTACTTCCAAAATGGCTTCTCTGCAGAAGATGGCAGCGGATGCGGGACTCGAAAAGCTGGAATTCATCTCCGTTTCCCTGGATCCGCAATACGATAGCCCGGGTGTTCTTAGAGCCTACGCTGACGCCTATGGCATCGACGGAAAAAACTTCAAATTCGTCACAGGCGAAAGAGAGGCGGTACGTCAGCTCATCAAGACCATGGCCCTCACGCGTATTGAAGCAGACGACGATATTATACATAGTCTCGCGACCGTTTTAGTAGATGGAGATCGCAAGATCGTCATGCGTTCCACGAAGAAGACTTGGGAACCGGCTGCCTTCCTTGAAGCTGCGAAGGCTCTCTAGAAACAACAGGCTACTCGTGGCGGAGCGCTTCGACTGGGTGTAGATTGGAAGCTCGCAGAGCCGGCAGGAATCCGAATCCGATGCCGATCAGCGAACAAATCCCGACCGCGGCCCCGATCCAAAACCACGGGATGATCATGGTGGCGTTGAATTGAGTCGCTATGATGTTACCGACCGTGATCCCAATAAAGATCCCGATCGCGGCACCCACTTCGGATAGGAAAATCGCTTCCAGCAAAAACTGGGAGAGGATGCTCCGCTTGCGAGCTCCCAAGGCTTTTCTTACTCCGATTTCTCGTGTCCGCTCGGTAACGCTCACCAGCATGATATTCATAATACCGATGCCTGCGCACACCAGGGCGATACCGCTAATTAAGAGCCCGCCAATTCCCACGATAACGGCAATTTCCGCGAAGGCGGCCTGAAGGGCTTCATTGGAAGTTATTTCAAAATCGTTTTCGTCCTCGGGTTGAAGCTCGCGTGCTCTGCGCATGCCGCCAATGACGATGTCCTCCACATCCTCCAGTGAACCGACCGAGTCCGCCTGTACCGCGATTTCCATCGAACGGCGGCGGTGCCAGTTATTTTCGACGAATTTGGAATGCGGGATAAGGGCGATGTTGTCCATGGACTGCCCAAAAATTTCTCCGCGTTCCTGAAGCACACCAACTACGATGTACTTTTGCCCATCCATGTTGATCTGCTTTTCGATGGGGTCCTCGTTGACAAAAAGCTCCTCCAGCATCTCACGACCTATGACGACCACAGGGCGGTTAAACTCGATGTCGGCGGGAGTTAGGTTACGTCCGAAATCGAGTTCGTACTTGTTGGTGATGAGATAGTTTTCATTAGTGCCAACAATCCGGATACGCGGTTGCGTTTTGTTTGTGCCGTAACTTGCCCGCTCGTTGCTGTCGCTCGCGGTCAATGTAGTCGGGATGCCGAGGGCGTCCATCTCCTGCTTGAAGGTTTCTGCCTGGCGAGGAGAAATGGGCTGGCGGCCACGATTACGGTGACGAGGGCCCGGAGTTAGCTGGATGGCTGGATCTCTGGTAACCTGAAGAACGTCGGCTCCAAAAACGTTTAGGCTCGTATCGATGCTATGCCTGACCGCGGAAAGCGCAGTCATAACCCCGACTACCGAAAAGACGCCAATGGACACGCCGAGGATGGTCAGGAAAGAGCGTAGGAAATTGGCCCCGAGAGAGGAAAAAGACTGCTCGATTAGGTCCGAGAGCAGCATGGTTTTTGGCTTCGACTTCCTACTCATGGCGGAGAGCGTTGGCAGGTTCGAGCTTCGAAGCCATCAAGGCTGGGATAAAACCAGAAAGGATCCCAGTCGTCACGGAAAGTGAAACCGCCAAGATCATTAGGTTGATAGAGAAGCTGGCCGGAAAATTGGGAGCGAAGTTGTCTAACACCTGCTTGGATACGAAGGCGAGGAAGAGCCCTATCATCCCGCCCAACAAGCAGATCGAAACAGCCTCGAATAGGAATTGAGTAAGAATGGAGCTGCGCCGGGCGCCGATAGCTCTTCTCGTTCCTATTTCCTTGGTTCGCTCCTTAACGCTCACGAAAGTGATGTTCATGATCCCGATGGCTCCGACGAAGAGGGCGAGTCCCGTGATTACGAAACCTGCCACCGCGATCCCGGCTTTGACGGGGCCGATGGTATTTTCTACCGCATCCGAGGCGTTTACTTCAAAGTCGTTATCTTCTCCCGGCAAAAGCCCGCGTACACGCCGCATGGCTCCGATGATTTCATCGCGAGCTACCTCGCGTTCAGTTTCTGGATACTTCACCACGCGGATAGAGGTACCATTCCATCGACGTCCGCCTACGAAGAATTTACGAGCGGTTCCCAGCGGAATGATGGCCTGGTTATCGAAGCTCTGCAGTCCAAGGAAGGCCCCTTGTTTTTCCAAAACACCGATCACGGTGAAATTGATGCGGGCGATTTTTACCCGCTTACCGAGAACACCCGCTGCGTCCTCTCCCGGAAAGAGGGCGTCCAAAACCCCAGATCCCAGGATTACGACGTTTTGACCGCTTGAAGCTTCGGTTGCGGTGAAAAAACGTCCTTCCGCTATATCTGCAGTATTGACCAAGCCAAAATCCGCGGTTGTAGCAGTGAATTGAATACTGTTGGTCGAAAAATCGCCTTGGGAAATGCCTCGCCTGAAATTGACTGTAGGGACCGCAAGCATGAGTCCGCTGTCAGGTGTTTCGTTAATGATTTCGTTAAGTTCGTCTGCGTAGCGGGACTCGAAATTGGGGCGACGAATATAGGTTCGCCAATCATCGCCA
This sequence comes from Pelagicoccus albus, assembly GCF_014230145.1. Classification (NCBI taxonomy): domain Bacteria; kingdom Pseudomonadati; phylum Verrucomicrobiota; class Opitutia; order Puniceicoccales; family Pelagicoccaceae; genus Pelagicoccus; species Pelagicoccus albus. Next base: position 238,080 of record NZ_JACHVC010000013.1, on the reverse strand, counting down.
ACATCTCTCCAGGGGAATTTCTCGATGTAGAAATGATCGTCCCCCAGCATGCTCAGGCTGTTCTTAAAACCGGTATCCAGGCCATTGATACCCACGCCGATTAGTATGACAGCCCAGACTCCGATGATTACGCCCAGCGCGGTCAGAAGGGAGCGAACTTTGTGCTCCCGAAGTTGTTCGCCCGCGATGCGAGCGGATTCCTCGAGGTCGTTGGTAAGGCGTCTGATGGGGGAACGTGCCACAGGGTCTCGGGGGTTAACGTGGGGTGACGACGTCGCTTTCGACCACACCATCTCGCAAGCGAACGAGTCGGCGAGCGTGTTGAGCGATGTCTTCTTCGTGAGTTACGAGAATGATGGTATTGCCCTTCGAGTAGAGACCTTCAAAGAGATCCATGATCTCGTTGCCGGTTTTCGAATCGAGATTTCCGGTCGGTTCGTCGGCAAGGATGATGGAAGGTTCCGTAACGAGCGCTCTAGCGATAGCGACACGCTGACGTTGGCCTCCCGAAAGTTCGTTTGGACGGTGACTCACGCGATTGCCGAGGCCAACTTGCTCCAAGGCTGCTTGAGCGCGCTCGGCTCGGATCCGTTTGGGGATCCCAGCGTAGACAAGCGGTAGCTCGACGTTTCGCAGAATGGTAGCGCGCGGCAGTAGGTTGAAGCTTTGGAATACGAATCCGATTCGGCGATTTCGAATGTCTGCCAAGGCGTTGTCGTTCATCTTAGCCACGTCCTCACCGCCAAAGAAGTATTGCCCCTCCGAGGGTGTATCCAAACAACCGAGCATGTTCATCAAGGTCGACTTGCCGCTTCCGGATGGACCCATGATCGCCACGTAATCGTTTTCGTGGATCCTCAGGTCCACTCCGTCGAGAGCGTGAACCTTGGCCTTGCCGAGGTCATAGATTTTCTTGACCCCAGTGATCTGGATTATGGTTTCGCTCACTTGTTCGGGCGCTGGAAATTGCCGCCGGCTTTGTTTTCTGCGATTTTGACGGTCTTGCCGTGTTCGAGCTCACGGGTGAGCACACGGTAGCCGCCGGTCACGATTTGCTGTCCTTCTTCCAGTCCCGATTGGATTTCAATCGACCGGTTGTCAGCCAATCCAGTCTTTACGCGGACGAGACTGACTTTGTCGTTTTCGAATACGAATACGATTCGTTCCAGATTGTCTTTCTTGCCAAATCCTCCAGCTCCGGACGGTGGACCACCAGGTCCGCCTCCGGAACCGCTTCCATTTGGATGACCTTGTCCTGATGGTCTTTCGCCTTCCTCCTCAGATCCGCCTTCTCCCAATTGTTTGGCAACTTCCGCCTTTGATCGCACTGTAACTGCCTGTAAGGGGATTTTGAGTACGTCGGTAACCGTTTCGGTTTTTATGTCTGCGGTGGCAGTCATGCCCGGACGGATCTGATCGGTTGGATCAATCAGGCGGACTTTGACCTGAAAGGTAGTCAGCTGGTCGCTTGAATTTTCACCGCCGGTTGCGGAATTCGCAATGGCCGAAACCTCGCCCTTGAATTCCTGATCGGGGAGAGCGTCAATTTCGATGGTGGCGGTGTCGCCAATCTTGACCTGAACGATGTCAGACTCGGAAACATCCACTTGAATTTCCATCTGGGAGAGGTCGGCCACCGTCATGATCTCGGTTCCTTCAAACTGGCCAGTTCCAACCACGCGGTCGCCAAGTTCGGAACTCAGGGAGGTGATCGTGCCACTAATCGGAGAGTAGCTGGTCGCTTTGGCGAGAGAGTCGTTTGCTTCCTTGAGCTGCATCTCCTGCTGTTCGATGCGCGAGAGGGTGGCCTGGTAGGATGCCCGAGCGATTTCTAGATTGGTCTCGCCCTCGTCGACTTGCTCTTGGGTGGCGAAGCCTTTCTCGAAAAGGCTTTTCAAACGCTTCAGGTCGAGCTCGGTTTGCAGGAGCCGAGCTTTTGCTTCGGAAGCGTTGGACTTACTGGCCCGTAAGGCGGCCTCCTGCTGGAGCACTTGCGCTTCAAGACGGTCCGGGTTGACGCTTACTAGCAGATCCCCCTTCTCGACCTTTTGTCCGTCTTTGACTCCAAGTTCGATGATCTCACCGGCGACTTCTGAGGAGATGCTAACTTCGACTTCGGGATAAACTTTGCCGGTCGCGGTGACGATGCTGGTGATGTCGCCCTTGGAGACTTTGCCAACGGTTACCTCCGTGATTTCTTCGCCTTTGTTCATGCGGCTGACGAACGCAAGTCCGCCGACGACAATTAGAATGCCAGTTATCCAGTAGCGTTTTTTCATTTAAGGGATGGGTGTGGAACTTGGAGAGTGGGGGTGGATGGGAGGGAAATCAGGGGCGTGGAAGTGTATCGTTCCATTCGATACCGTGTCTTTCCAAAAGGGTACCTTCGACGCGGGATAGGTTGATTTCAGATTCGATCATAGAAAGCTGAGCGTCTAGCAGGCTCTGTTTCGCCACATCCAAATCGCGTTGGCTCTCCAGCAAGGTGCGGAAAGTGGAGAGGCCTTCTTCGTATTTGGAGCGCTCTTGCTCGTAGGTAGCCTCTTGCAGGGCGACGACCAGTTTCGCAGCGTTCAACTGTTGGCGAGCTGTATCCAGGTTTCTCCACGCGGCACGGACCGAGCGTAGCAGGTCCTGTTTAATTTCAGCCAAGCGCAGCTCGGCTTGATCGATTTGGTAGAGTGTTTGGCGGAGTGAGGACTTTGCGCTCCGTCTTCCCCATGGAAGGCTGAAACTGAGTCCAAGACCCCAGTCGTCACCCCTCCGGTCGAAGGCTTCGTCGAATGCGTCCGTCCCGCTGATGGGCGACAATCCATTGTAGGAGCTAGAGAGGCTCAAGTCGACTTGAGGGCGTTGCTCGTTCTTCGCCAAGATCTTCGATTGTTCCAACTGTTCGAGGACTTCCTCTTGAATATCGCTAGCGAAGTTTCTCTCAAAGGCGGTATCTAGGACTGCGGAAAATTCCGGGATATCCGTTGTGGATTCGGGCAGTCCGTTCACGACAAAGTTGGGTTCTAGGGCCACTTGATCGTCGAGTGAGCCCATCGCAGATAGAAGATCGTCGCTGGCTCCCCGAATCGATTGCTCTGCTCGAATAATCTGCTCCTGGCGTTGAGCCAGGTTGGCTTCCGCCTGCAGTCGTTCCAAACTGGTGGACAAGCCCAGTTTTTCGCGTTCTTCGGCTTCTTCTAACTGCTTTTGGGAGAGCTCTAAGTTGGACTTGCTCAGTTCGAGTCTTTGATAGGCATCGGATAGGCGCCAGTAGTAGACCTCGATTTCCTGAAGTAGGTCGAATACGGCGTTGCGGGTCTGCAGGTCGGCGACACGAGCTTGCGATTCCGCCCTTCGTAGCGGGGCAAGGTTAACCTTTCTGCCAAAATCTCTGAGTAAGGGTTGGGTAAACTCCAGTGAGAGGGAAGCTCGCTCGCTGAGCGCTCCTCCTACGAGCTGTCCAAGTTCTGAGTTAAAGCTCGAGCCGTCGCTGCGGGATTGGCTAGCACTCGCCGTTAATTGGCCGCCGGTGGTCACGCGCTTCGTGACGCCGAGAGAATAGGAGCGAGAGTCGGATGTCGTTTGACGCTGATTTCCGTCCGAGTCCTGCCAATCCAGGTCGCTCTGGCTTAAATTAGCTCGAGAGTAGATGGTGGGGTCGAAAGCAGCCTCTTGGCCAATGACCGCCTCATCGGCAATTTCCGGATCCAATGATTGGATACGCAGGCCCAAGTTCTGGGCGAGAGCCTTGTCGATAGCCGATCGCAGCGAAAGGTTCGAGACGTTCGCATCGTTTTCTCTCTGAGCCGATAAAGGTGAGAGCAATGCAAGCGAATACAAGGTAACGATAAGGGAGAGAAATCGGGTATTCACAAGGGAAGGGGAGGAATTAGCAGTCCAATGTCAGAATTACGAACTAGCTTACCCAACGAATTCCTATGGGTTACACATAATTTCGCGATTCCGTCGAACTAGGCAGATAATTTCTGCCCCTTCTCTGCAAGGTCAATTTGCCAAAACTGGCTTACATAACAAAAATGTAATCTGGCGATTTATGGACGCCAGAAACACAATTTATATTTCCGGCTTTACCGCTACCACTGTTCTCCCGGGTCACCTGGCACATGATATAGCTCGAAAGACTTGTAGTGCTCCAGATCATACTCTGGGGCTTCGACCCCTTCTGGGTAGGGTCGTTGTGCAAAGGTGTGGAAGTAGGCGAGGCAGGCGTCCTTGTAGAATTTCGCATCCTGGAGTTGGCGGTGGAGCAAGGCGCTGACGCGAGCGTAACGTTGCTCATCGATACGGCCTTCGAGACTTTCCCACTGTCCAATCATTTCCGATACGCCATCGACTCCCTCCTGATAGGTCAGACAAATCTCTTGCCACAGGGTATTGCCACTTTTCATTTCGAAATCCCAATCTACATGGTGGAACCACAGCAGGAACTTTTCGGGTATCGTTTTTGGCGAGCCCCATTGTTCGATAATTTCGGGAGCATATTGGGAAAGCGCGTCGGATCCAGTCTCGGTACGATCGAAGCCGATTCCGTCTTCGTTTGCCTGGTGATAATATATAGAAGTCCAGTCAGGACGCCCCTCATCGTGCCATGGTCCAGGGCCGTAGTGATGTCCAGGATACATGATATGATGAAGTCCCAAAGGCATGGAGTAGCTGACCATGTTTTCATAGGAGGCTAGCAACATCGATTCAATGGTTTCGACTGTGCTACTTTCGTTGCCGAAAGTCATTCGCGTCCACTCGTCCGCTATCTGTTCAGAGCTTAGATCGTAATCCCAGGCCAGTCGTCCGAAGGCGTACCAGTTAGCCGCTGCCATTGGGTGCCCGGTCCAGTTCCTAGCGTTTCCAATATTTGCCACTCCGGCGATGGCGGAGGTTTCATGCCCATAGACTGAACCATCTATCACTTTTGCAACAGTGGATCCGACCCCCTCAACATAGGTATCAGCCGATAAAGCTTCTTTCCACATGGGAGCGAGATAAACCATATGTATATCGCCGCCGGTGTATTCTTGAGCGATTTGCAACTCAAGCGCCAGCGGGGTTTCGGGGGTCGAGCCAAAGAGTGGATGGAAAGGCTCGCGAGGCATAAAGTCTATGGCCCCATTTTTAGTTTGTATCAAAACATTGGGTTCAAACTTGCCATCCAATCCGGTGAACTCGGTGTAGGCTTGCTTGTGGCGATCTTCTTGAGTTTCGAACTCATAGACGAAGGCACGCCACATTACGATACCCTGATGCGGAGCCAAGGCACGGGCTAGAAGGTTAGCTCCATCGGCATGGTCGCGGTGGTAGGATTGCGGGCCCGGCTGGCCTTCCGAGTTGGCCTTAACGAGGAATCCACCGAAGTCCGGTACATATTCGTAGATTTCGTTAATCTTGTCGGTCCACCATTTTATAACTTCTGGTTCGAGGGGATCCGCCGTTTCTAGGCCGCCGATTTCGATCGGGGCTGAAAAGCGTGCGGTCAGGTAAACTTTGATACCGTAAGGACGGAAGGTGTCGGCGAGAGCGGCTACTTTCTCCAAGTACTGTGGGCGGAGAATTGTTGCGTTGGAGTTAACATTCGTAAGCACCGTCCCGTTGATTCCAATTGAGGCGCAGGCTCGAGCATAGTCGTGGTAATAGGGCTCTACATAGTAGGGCAGGTCGAACCAATTGAATATGGAAGCCCCCGCCATGGTGCGTTCAACAGTCCGCGTGAGGTTGTCCCAGTGATTCAGCAAACGATGCTCGATTCGTGGTGTGCTCTTGAGGTTTAGACCGTCAAGGTCTTGCTCGGTTTGAAGGTGTCTTAAAAAAGCGAATACGCCATACAGCACGCCTTGATCGGTGTTGGCGGTTATGACGATCTGCTTTTTCTTTTTCGTTCCGGCGGCCGCGACCCAGAAGCCTTCCTCGCCTAGATCAGACAGGTCAAGGTCGAGCTTAGCGATGGCTTTGTTGCTTTCGGGGGTGCCGAGTAAGATTTTAGGAGCCTTGGAGGATCGGCTCGTCCCCAGTAATCCGTCTAGGCCGAGCTTTAGCTCTTCTACGGCAAGTGCCGATGTTTCATTTGTTTCGCCGGCTTCGGTGTCACCAATCTGGCGGAGGTAATCAGCCGCATCTTCGAGGGGTTCGTATCTTAGCCAAAGTCGGTAGCCATCTTCGGCGGTCGCGTAGGAATATAGGGCCAAAACGGCTGTCAGAAGGATTAGTCGTATTCTTTTGGTCATTATCTATTTTGTAAGCCAATCGGGCTGGGGGTACGCTCTGGGCACAGCTGAGCCCGGCTCAACTATGTAGAGGTTACCGCTGGGGAAACGGATTGAAGGCAAATATCGCGTAAGTTAGTCGATACGCGAGTTATAATCCTTAATCGGATGCGTTTTCGCGGCGAATCTTTAGCTGTTCTACCATTTGCGCGTTCAAATTCTTACCGATCGGGTAAACGAGAAGCAATAGAACCGCGATTCCCAGTGGAACTGCCGAATAGATAGTGGCAGAAATGCGAATAGCGAATTGGGCAGCGTCGGTGTTGGCGGCCCCTGATTCGTAGCCGTGCCATTGCATTATCTTGGCGCTGAAGGCTCCACCTAGAGCAAGCCCAGCCTTCAAGGCGAAAACGATGCCGGCAAAAACAAATCCGGTTGCCCGACGACCTGTTTTCCATTCTGAGAAATCTGCGGTATCCGCGATCATTACCCAAAGGACGGGGATCGTTGGACCGTAGGTGGCTGGCCAGAGAAGCGACAAAATGAAAAGGGTAGTAACATCGTAGGGACCAACCACAAAAATCGAGGCGGTCACGATGGTCGTGCCGGCGAGACATACGACAAACATGTTCTTCTTTCCGAAGGCGTGTACGATCTTTTTGGAGAAGGCGACTCCGATGAGCGTGACGATATTTCCGGCCATGCCAAAGACCCCGATCGCCACTGAGGAGCCATTTGATCGGTCTGGCTGAACGAGAAGTCCGATCGTATCCAATATTTTTTGACCGAAAGAAATATTACCATCCGGAGAGGCGACGAACCCGAATTTGGCTACGAAATTCACCAAAGTATCAGAATCCATATATTGGGCCATGAAGTAGTACATGGGGCCCCCTCGGAATGACAGGGTAATGAATATGAAGAGGGTTACTCCGAATAGAATCAGCCATGGGCGATTTTGGCGGAGGTCCCGCATGTCGTCTTTTACAGGGGCGGATTTCCCCACGGGGACACGTTCTCGTGTGGTCGCGAAGGTGCCTAAGAAGAAGAGAAACGAGATTGCCGCGAATATGCCGATGGTGATGGACCAACCCTTAGCATCGTCGCCTTGACCAAACTTCGCCACCCAGGGGATTGTGAAGGTTTGCACCACGAAGGATGCCGCCATGGCGGTAAAAAACCGGTACTGCTGGATGCTGGTTCGCTCGTCGGGATCGGAAGACATCACCCCAGCCAGAGCCGCGTAGGGCACATTGTTCATGGTGTAGACCGACATCAATATCAGGTAGGCGATGATTGCGTAAGCTGTGAGGCCGACTGGACCTAGATCTGGCTTTGTGAAGGTCAGCCAAAATACGCCCGCAAACGGGATGGCGGACCAAAGTATCCACGGTCTGAATTGACCCCAGCGGGTTTTGGTTCGGTCGGAAATGATGCCCATGGCTGGATCCGTGATGGCATCGTAGAGACGACCTCCTAACAGGAGCCAAAAAAGGACGGTGGGGCCTAATCCGAAGACTTCGATGAAGTAGGGTTGCTGGTACCAGAGGAGAACTTGAAAGACGAAATTGGCCGATCCGTCGCCGAGGCTGTAGCCGAACTTTTCGGTAAAAGTCAGCTTTTGAGAAGCTTTGTCACTCATGCAGGATGTTGTTGTGGTGGGATTTACGGGTTTGGGGGAGTGTTTTCGAGCTTTGGGCCCGGGCAACTAGAGGGGAGCAAGTTTTGTCCTCGTTATCTAAGTTACGCGCTAGCTTTTGCCGTTACCGGAAGAATTAGCAAAGTCGAAACTGCGTCACGCCCGCCATGGGATCGTTCTAATTATACACCAAATCCCCAAGCCCCATTTATCGGCACTAAAACTGCTGAGTTGCCGGTTTTGTTCGGCGGATGCCGAAAATAAGATTTTGCCTTTATCAAGGACCCGAACTAACTCCTCAAAAACCTTTCCAATCTCGACTACATTCGAACTGAAAATGAGTAACGTTGCTAAAAAGAAACCTGCTGCTAAGAAAGCTGCCAAGAAATCACCTGAAAGCAGTCCTCAAGGGATGAAACAGGCGATTCTAGACCACCTGAAATATACACTTGCTCACAATGCGTCCGGAGCGACGAAGCGTGACTGGTGGATCTGTATCTCTCTCGCTGTTCGCGACCGGATCGTGGACAACATGATCAAGACGCAGCAGACGCATTTCGAAAAGAACGTTCGCCGCTGTTACTATCTCTCAATGGAGTACCTCATGGGTCGCATGTTGGTAAACAACATGTACAGCGCGGGGATTTACGACGAGGCTCGCAAAGCCGCAGAAGAGCTCGGAGTCGATTGGGATGAAATCTGTGAAGAAGAGCTCGACATGGGCTTGGGCAACGGTGGTCTCGGCCGTTTGGCGGCCTGTTTCTTGGATTCACTTGCGACTCTGGATCTACCAGCGGTTGGATACGGCATCTATTACGAATACGGCTTGTTCAAGCAGGCGTTCGAAAATGGTCACCAGATCGAAATGCCTGACTCTTGGAAGATGTTCGGCACTCCATGGGATATCGTCCGTCCGGAATACACCCAGACTTTGAAGCTCTACGGTAACGTGGAGACTCAGTTCGACGAGAAGGGTGACCCTCATCCAGTCTGGGTAAACACTCGCACCATCCAAGGCGTCCCCTACGATATACCAATCGCTGGATACGACACCAAGACAGTTAATTTCCTCCGTCTCTGGTCGTCGCGTTCCTCCGAAGAATTTGACTTGGACGAATTCAACAAGGGTGACTACGTGGAAGCGGTTCGCGAGAAGGCGATCGGTGAAACTATCTCCAAGGTTCTGTATCCAAACGATAAGACAGAAAATGGTAAGGAGCTACGTCTCGTACAGCAGTACTTCTTCGTTTCCTGTTCTTTGCATGATATCGTACGTCGCTACTTCAAGAACAACGAAGGATGGGATGGATTTGCCGATAAAGTTGCGATCCAGCTCAACGATACGCACCCAGCTATCGGTGTTGCGGAATTGATGAGAATCCTCGTCGACGAACAAGGACTCGAGTGGGAAAAGGCGTGGGAGATTAGCACCAAGACTTTTGCCTACACCAACCACACCTTGCTTCCAGAGGCTCTTGAAAAGTGGAGCGTACCTCTCTTCGAGAAGGTGCTGCCACGTCACCTGCAGATCATTTACGAGATCAACCGCCGCTTGATGGAGCAAGTCGAAGCCCGCTGGCCTGGCGACAATTGGATGAAGCGCGATCTTTCCCTAATCGAAGAAGGTCATCCGAAAATGATCCGCATGGCGCACCTTGCGGTTGTGGGAAGCCACACAGTGAACGGGGTGGCGGCCATCCACTCGGAACTGCTGAAGTCTGTTCTATTCCCAAGCTTCAATGCCATGTATCCTGGCAAGTTCACGAACATGACCAATGGTATCACGCCGCGCCGCTGGCTCTTGGCCTGTAATCCGAAGCTCTCGAAGTTCATCGATGCGGCTGGCATCTCCAAGGATTGGCCTAAGAATTTGGACGCGTTGAAGGGCTTGGAAAAATTCGCAGACGACAAGAAGTTCCAAGACTCGTATATGAAAATCAAATACGAGAACAAGGTGGCCCTCGCGGAAACCATCAAGGAGCTTTGTGATGTGGAGGTGGATCCAAACGCGTTGTTCGACGTTCAGATTAAGCGTCTACACGAGTACAAGCGTCAGCATCTCAATCTGCTGCACATCCTGACCCTCTACCGTCGTCTTCTACACAATCCAGATTTGGATATCGCTCCACGCGTATTCATCTTTGGAGCGAAGGCCGCTCCGGGTTATTATTTGGCCAAGACGATCATCAAGGCCATCAATTCGGTCGGGAAGATGATCAACGAAGACGAGCGAATCAAAGGAAAGCTCAAGGTCGTGTTCCTCCCCAACTACCGAGTTTCCTTGGCTGCCAAGATTATCCCAGCTGCGGATTTGTCGGAGCAGATTTCGACTGCGGGCAAGGAAGCATCTGGCACCGGCAACATGAAGTTGGCCCTCAATGGAGCTCTCACGGTAGGCACTCTGGATGGAGCGAACATCGAGATCGGCGAAGAAGTGGGGGACGACAACATCTTCATTTTCGGTATGGAAGTGGAAGATGTGCAGAAGCTAGATGTCGAGGGCTACGATCCAGCCAGCTACTATCATGCTGACGAGGAGCTTAAGGCGGTCGTGGACTGGATCGGTTCCAGTTACTTCACGCCGGATGAGCCAAATGTGCTCGAATCATTGAAGCACAGCCTTCTAGACGGTGGCGATCCCTTCAAGGTTTTGGCGGACTATCGCTCCTACATCGAGTGTCAGGACAAGGTTGGCGAAGCGTTCAAGGACACCTCCCGTTGGGCAAAAATGGCCATCCTCAATACTGCTCGCGTCGGCAAGTTCTCCACGGACCGCACAATCAGCGAATACGCGGACCAAATCTGGAACCTGCCACCTGTACCGGTCAAGTAGGCCCGCGATCCAGGAAAAACTTTGCAAGCCGCCTTCCGTTCGGGAGGCGGCTCTTTTTTTTTATTCAAAATCCTACGTTTGTAGGTTATTCCGGTCTCCGGTCACAGCATGGCCGTTGGGAGTGGTAAAAAGGAGGCTTGGCATGGGGGACGATCTCAGCATGTTTGCCGAGGACAGCGGGTTTTGGCCCGTTGTAGTTTTATCGAATGCCCCTTAGTTAGATCGTATGAATTTTCAAAAACGCCTTATCGCCCTACCGGTTATCCTTACCCTCATGCTCGCAGCGAAGCTAGCTGCCCAAGACCGCCCGGTCATTTCTCAAGAGCTGGAAGGATTCATGACCCCCACTGCGGCGATTTTCAGTCCGGACGGACGGTATCTTTTTGTGATCAACCATGCCCAAGGCGAGGCGGGTACTCTGCGCGGAGAGAGTTTCCTCAGCAAACTCTCTGTTGATCCGCAAGGGCAAGTAAAGGCCACTAATATGCAGTTTGTGAAAAGTTTGACTGCTCCGATCGATCTCGATTTCTCACCGGTCCGCTATGGCAACATTCCGAAGGGGGCTATCTTTTTGGCTTTCGGGACTCCGCTGGTACAGGACGAAGCAGGCCGGGCGATGAGAAACCTTTCCCGAGTCGCGATTGGAATCATGGTCCTTGACCCCAACACGGGTCGTGAGATTGAGCGGATCGATTTGGGACCTAATGGCCGAGTTCGCTTGGAGGATGATCTGTCGCTCCTAGCCCCTTCGAGCATCTGCTTCGATTCCAGCGGAAATCTCTACATCGGTGAATCGGGAGTCGGCGGGCATATGTTCGACCGTAAGCAACTGGGAAGGCCAGGGATTTGGCGACTAGAGGCGGAAGCCGTAGAGGACATTTTAGGAAACCGTTCTCCGCGCAAGGTAGAGCTCATCCGCACGACCAGTCTTCCGACCGACATGACCTTTCGCGAAAAGGAAAACAAACTGTATTTCGTAACTAATCATACGCAGGGACGCCCTAGCGGATCGGTTTTCAGGATCGACGCTGGAAAGTATCAGGGCATCTCCTCGATGCAGACGATTGTGCGCGAGTTGAGCGCCTTGACAGGGATTCAGGTTATGCCAAAGGGGCATGTTCTGCTGGCAGGAAATTCGGGGGAACTTATGTTTCCAAAGGGCAAACGGGATACGCGCCCGATGCGTTTCCGCCCTCGCCACGATTTCTCCTCTCCCGGAAAGATCGCTCTGCAAAGCCTCAAAGATGGTAGTATTCTGATCGCAGTTCCCGAACAGAGCAGTCAGCAAGGCGGAGGCAAGGGACAGCGGGTCAGTATCGTTAAGCTAACCGCGGACGGCTAATGTAGTATCTTTTATGGGGGTGGGGAATCTAATGAGGCTGGCGGCGGTTTGCCTTTTGGTGCTGCTGCCCATCTCCGTTTCGCAAGCGAAACGGGACGCATGGTTGCATGAGGCAAGTTCTCTGGAACCGGACGAGCGTATCGTTTGGGGGGAACTCGAAAACGGCTTCAAGTACGCCTTGATGCCCCACCGAGCCAAACCAGGTCTCGTCAGCATGAGATTGATGGTTGGGGTGGGTTCGCTAGACGAAAAGGATGACGAACGCGGACTTGCTCACTTCGTCGAGCACATGGCCTTCGAAGGAACCCGCAATTTCAAGCCAGGTGAGCTTATCGCGTTTTTCCAGAGGCTCGGAATGAGCTACGGTGTGGATGTCAACGCCTTCACCTATCACGACAAGACCGTTTACAATTTAGAGCTCCCGCAGAACGATGCGGAACTGGTTGAACAAGGCCTTCGGCTGTACCGGGATTATGCGGACGGGATCCTCTTTAAGCCGGAGCGAGTTGAGAACGAAAGGGGCGTGATCCTCCGCGAAAAACAAGCCCGCGATACGCCAAGCTCGAAAATCGCCGAAGCCTCCTTCCGTTTCTCCTTCACGGGGACTAAACTGGCGCAGCGAAATCCGATTGGCTTGGAGTGGGTGGTTAAGGAAACGTCTGTAGAGCAGCTGAAGGCGTTCTACCGGAAATGGTATCGACCTGACCTGATGACGCTTGTGGTGGTCGGTGATTTCGACCGTGACGATTTGGAAGCTCGGATAGCGGATAATTTCTCTAGTCTCGAGGAGTCAGAGGAAAAATCGCCTAAAAGAAAATTCGGGAAGTTGGCCCGCAGCCGACCTTTTCGCTCTGGGCACTATGATGTGGATGGGGTGGAACGCTACACTTTGGAAGTTTCTCGCACCTGGGAAGAACGGGGAAATGTAGATAGCTGGAAACGCCGCGAAACGGATGCTCGCCGCGCCTTGGCGACCTCTTTGTTCAATGAACGATGCCGAATTTTGATCGACGGGATGAGCGAGCGTTTTGCCAATTACAACCGCATCTACGACTTTCCCTATTGTCAGCTAACGATAAGCTCAGGAGGGGAGTTTTGGTGGGATGCATTCGTATGGCTGGACCAGCTACTTCGCCAAGCGCAGACTTACGGGTTTACTCAGGATGAGTTGGATTATGTCAAGAGTACCTGGCTTCAGTCTAGCCGCTCTTCTCTTTCCAGCTATGAATCGGCAGAGCCGCGGATGCTGATTGACGACTTGGTCGACAGTATCGCAACAGGCAGGGTATACGTTTCCTCCCGAGAATCTACGGAGCGCATGAATGCCTACATCGAGTCGCTCAGCCTTGAGGAGGTAAACAAGGAGTTTAATCGGATTTGGAAGTTGAAGCGGCTTTCCTACTTCATGGCGGGGGATCTGAATCGACCGCTCGACGCGGATGTTCTGAAACGGCGCTTCATGGATGACCGGAAATACTCGGTCCTGCCCTATGTTCCGAAACTACCGGAACAACTTGAGTACACGGAGCTAGGCGAGCCCGGCGAAGTCGAGGAGATCCATTCGATCGAAGAGGTCGGAGCTCGGACTTATCGTTTCTCCAACAACGCTCGCCTCACGTTTTTGCATACGAAAAACGAGAAAGACACGGTGCGGGCCCTCGTAAGGATCGGCGGTGGCATGTTGGAGTTTCGGGACTCTAATCCTGGCACCCACGCTTTGGCGATGTCTTCGCTTTTTAGAAGCGGGTTTGGTGGGCAGGATATTGAAGAGGTCTACAAAGAACTGCGAACGAATGTGACCTCCTTTGTATTCGGAGTAGAGGACCACGACGCGTTTACCTATCGCGCGGTTACGCAAGTGGACGGACTGGACGAGGTCTTCAAGGTTGTATCGGAATTCCTGCTCGCTCCGAATATCGATCCAGAAGCGTTTGCCTTGGCTCAATCTAAATTGAAACAAAGCCGAGAGTTAGAACCGGATGGAATGAACGAAGGATATCGTTTCTTGAATAGGCTACTGTATCCAGATGACCCACGTTTTCATTCCCCTTCGATTTCCGAGATTAGCGAGGTTACGGCAGATCGTATCACGGAGTGGGTTGAGAAACCCTTTAAGGAAGGCTACCTCGAAGTTGCAGTGGTGGGGGATGTAAATGAAGCTGCGTTGGTGGACCTTTTCGGAAGAACGCTGGGTGCCTTGCCGCCGCGGCGACTGTTGAAGTCGGAATTCGAAAGTGCCCGCTCGATGCATTTCGAAGCGGCAACGGGTCGGCGCAATATCGAGTATGCAAGCGGGATGGGCGATACAGCCGCCTCCGTGGTCATTTGGACCATACAAGAAGAGCTTACCCTTAAGCAGAGCGCTAGTTTATACATCCTAAGTGCAGTATTGGAATCGCGAATACGAGAGAGGGTTCGGGAAGAGATGGGTGCAAGCTATTCCCCCTCAGTTCGCTATGAGACCTTTCCTGCTTATGAATCACTCCGGCACATCCGAGCTGACGTGGACTGCCAAAAGGCAGATGCGGGAGCTATTTTGGACGTGGTACTTAGTTTGTCGGAAGAGTTGAGCTCCGGCACGATTGCGGACGAGGAGTTGCGGGCCGCAGTTGCGCCGCTCGAAGAGGGGCTGAAGCAAGCGTGGCAGGACAATTCTTACCTTCTCGAGAACGTCCTGTATGCCATGCAAGAGTATCCAGAAATCACGAAAAACGCGGTGAGTTACCGAGATGGTTTGCTTACGACAATCACGGTAGAGGACTTGAAAGAGGCGGCGAGCCGTTTTCTCGTGGTTGAAGACGCCTTGGCCGTCGCGATCGTACCCGCAGACAAAACCGACATCGCCGACGCCCCGGATTGGGATCAGAGTCGCCGGGCTGGCCTAGCCAAGTGAGTGGTTGACTGCTTCAGACCAGCTGGAAATGAGATTCCGCTTCCAGGTTTAGAGCGACTCGAGCGTTGCCCAGATTGACCGCGATTTCCAGAAACCCGCCCGAGCCAAGGTAGGCGACAGGTTTCCCTTTTGGAACGGATGAAAAGGAAGTTCCGAAGGGGATGTGATCTCCACTTTCAAGGACGACTCCTTTGGGCTTGGGGCTTATGCGACTCAGGCGGAGGCTGGTGATCCCGTTGCCGAATTGGTCGAAGTAGAGAACGGCTCCTCCCATGGGGAGCCGCAAAACCTCTGGAAACTCCACGCCTTCGTGGTTGAACTTAGGAAGCCGAGTGCAGAAAGACTCAAGGTTTTGCCCCTTGGCGATCATGGCCGCCGCAGGCGCAAAGACGTCGCGACCATGGAAGGTATTGCTGCCACGAGTCTGCGAGTCGAAACGTAAAGGTTCGATTTCGTAAGTGCGACACATCCCGGGGTTGAGCAGAGATAGTATGCCATTGTCTGGCGCGACAAAGCTATAGTCGCCATCCCAGTGTACGATGGGCTTACGCTCCGTTCCGACTCCTGGGTCGACGACGCACAGGAAGATGGTGCCTTTGGGAAAATCGGTATAGCACTGGGAGAGAACGAAGGCGGCGGATCTGACGTTGCCCGGCTCTATTTGGTGCGTGATATCTATGGTTCGTGCTTGTGGGCATATTCTGGCAATAACCGCCTTCATGGAGGCGACGTACCAATCTTTTTCTCCGAAGTCGGAGAGGATGGCGATGAGCGGCTGTTCGGGTAACATAGTTTGCGTCTGGATACGCAGCTGGATTGTGAATTCGGTTTCGCGCAGAGTTGGCGGGCGAAAGTGTTTATGCTAGCTTGGGCCTTATGAGATTCAACGCCTTTCTTGTAGCCCTCCTGCTTTGCGGTTTCGCCATGCCGCTTTTTTCTCAAGAGCATGATTCCTCGGAGGAACCGCCTTTTCGAGAGCCACTTTATTTTTCTGAAGTCGACAGGGATAACGCGACTCCGCAAGCGGTCAGAGTGGGTGGAGTCATTTTTGTATCCGCGATCTCTGGCGAAGGCTCGAACGTAGAAGAGCAAATTCGTACCATTTACATGCGTTTGCAGTCTATCATGGGCAACTATGGTTTGACCATGGCAGACGTTGCTCAGGAGCGAATCTACCTGAAGTCTGGAGAATCGAGCGAGGCGGTGAAATTTCGTCGCCAACTCATTTATGCGAACGGCATTTCCCCTGCCTGTTCCATTTTGCAGGTTGCTGGGCTTGAATCGCCGGAGGCTTTGGTGGCGGTAGAATTAATTGCGGTGGCTTCCCCGGACGAGGAATAGACCGGACTGAATCCAGTGGCCTTGCATTTTATCCTGCAAGGGCAATTGTGGAACGCCATGAGTTACGAGCCTTCAAAGGAGATTTTGGAAAAGTACGCGGATGTGATGATCAACTTCGCGTTGAACGGGGGAGAAGGTGTTAAGCCGGGCGAAGTCGTGCAACTGCGCGTGTCGGAAGTGGCGAAGCCATTTCTCGTGGCTTTGCGGAGAGCGGTCGTCAAAGCCGGTGCTCATCCTCTCATCTTCTTCACTCCCGATGATATCGAGAGAGAGTTTTTCGAGTTGGCGAACGAAGAGCAGCTGTCCTTTTTCCCCGAAAAATACATGAAAGGCTTGGTTGACCAGATTGATCACACGGTGGCGATCTTGTCCGAGACCAATAAGAAGGAGCTCGAGGGGATCCCTAGCAAGAAGATCATGGCTCGTCAAAAGGCCCTTAAGCCCTACATGGAGTGGCGCCGGGAAAAGGAGTCAGCAGGCGAGTACACCTGGACTTTGGCGATGTGGGGAACGCAGCAAATGGCTGACGAAGTAGGCATGACGCTTGAGGAATACTGGGAGCAGATCATCGAGGCCTGCTATCTGAAAGAGGATAAGCCGGCTGAAAAATGGAAGTCTCTCTACGAAGAACTGTACTCCTACAAAGATAAGCTCGACGCATTGGAAATCGAAAAGGTCCAAGTGGAAGCGGAGGATACCGATCTGTGGGTTCAGCTAGGCGCCAAGCGAAAGTGGTTGGGCGGATCGGGACGAAACATTCCAAGTTTCGAGCTTTTTGTTTCTCCGGACTGGAGAGGCACCGAGGGGCATATCCAATTCACCGAACCTCTCTACCGCTACGGAGCGATCATCGAAGGCGCGTATTTGGAATTCAAGGATGGGGTAGTCGTCAAGGCTACCGCGACCAAGGGAGAGGACCTTCTTAAGGAGATGATTGCGGTAGAGAACGCAGATAAGGTAGGTGAGTTTTCGCTGACTGATCGACGTTTTTCCAAGATCACCAAGTTCATGGGTGAAACGCTCTACGACGAGAACGTTGGTGGCGAATTTGGTAATACGCACATCGCTGTCGGTGCGGCCTACCGTGACTCTTATACAGGGGATCCGTCTTCTGTTTCAGAGGAAGAGTGGGCGGAAATGGGCTACAATAATTCGGTGGTTCACACCGATATCGTAGCGACTTCCAATCGTAAGGTTACCGCTTTTCTCAAGGATGGAAGTAGCCTCGTGATTTACGAGAACGGACAGTTTACGATCTAAGCGTTTCAGGCTAAACCAGCTTTGAATTCATCCCTCACTTGAATTGTCTAAAGCTGGTATAGTCGCAATCACGCTGATCGCTGCGATTGGAGCGGCGATTCACTTCTCATCGACTTCGATTTTTGACGGGTACCCGTCAAGTCTTCCAAAGGCCCGGGAGGAAATTGAAAAATCCTTCCGGAGCGATCTTTTGGAAGCTTGGTATCCGGATACTGTAGACAAGGTTTACGGTGGTTATCTGACAAGCTTTGACGAGAAATGGAATCAGGCCGGAAATCAGGACAAATTCCTAGTAGGGCAAGCTCGCCATATTTGGGTTTTATCCGAACTTGCGGATTTCACAGGTGATCCGGTGTATGCGACCTATGCAGAGCAAGGCGTTACGTTCCTGATCGAATCCATGTGGGATTCGGAATACGGGGGATTTTTCACCTTAGTCGATCGGGAGGGAAGGGTAGTCGTCGATGATTCGAAAAACGCCTATGGTATGGCATTTGCAATTTATGGACTCGCTAGCCGCTATGCACATGCAGGTGATGTTCAGGCTTTGGAATATGCCAAAAAATCATTTTCCTGGCTAGAATCGCACGCATGGGATTCCGAGCACGGCGGGTACATCGACACCATGGATCGGCAAGGGAACTGGACTGCAAAACGTATCGATGCTTTCGATACTGATTTTATCGGGCTCAAGGATTACAACTCTTCCATCCACCTTCTCGAATGCCTGGCCTCGCTCTACCGAGTCTGGCCGGATCCGCGGGTAGAAGAAAGATTACGAGAGGTGCTTAAGCTAGTTCGCGACCGATTCGTGAATAACAAAGGCTTTCTCCACCTTTATTTTGAGCGAGATTGGTCGCCTCTCAGTTTGGGGCAATTACCTCGAGAGCAGATCGTGGCGAATCGTTTTTTTGACCATGTCTCTTGGGGGCACGACGTGGAGACCGCTTTTTTGATGCTGGAAGCAGACCACGTTCTGAACGGATCGTTTAGCGAGGATACCTTAGAGACTGCTCGAAGCTTGGTAGATCACGCTTTGGCGACTGGCTGGGATCAAGAGGAAGGGTCTCTCTTTGAGTCAGGGTACTACTTCCGAAGTGAAGGCCCGTGCGAGATTATAGATACGGACAAAGTCTGGTGGGTAGCCGGTGAGTCGCTGAACGCGACCTTGCTGATGGCCAAGCTTTTTCCGGAGGATGAGAAGTACGAGAAAGCCTTTTTAAAGCAGTGGGGCTACATTCAAAAATACCTGTTAGACAAAGAATATGGAGCTTGGAGAAACTTCGGAGACCGGTATGAGCAAGGTCAGCAAACCTTCAAGGCCCACCGTTGGAAGGCGTCTTACCACGATGCTCGAGCCTATATGAATGTTTTGAAAATGCTAGAGGACGATTTTGAGTTAATACCTTGAGTATTCAAGAAACCCTGACAAAACTTAGGCGTCTTCCAAAGATTGAGCGATGTCTCATCACGCCGGATTGTGGTGATGTTCATTCTCTGAAGAAAACAGGTAAAAACAAAACTCCACGTATATGAGCAAAGATCTATTCACGCTAAGCAGCAACGATCTCGGGGGGAATTTCGCGCCCGAGCAACTAGCAGATATCTTCGGATATTCTGGCAAAAACGTTTCGCCACACCTCGCTTGGACGAATGTTCCTGAGGGAACAAAGAGTTTTGTGGTCACTTGTTTTGACCCAGATGCCCCTACGCAAAGCGGATTTTGGCATTGGGCGGTTTTCGATATTCCCGCTTCGGTGAGTGAACTCCCGACTGGGGCGGGAAATCCAGGAACTGGTCTCTTGCCGGAAAAGGCGTTCATGGCGGAAGTCGATACAGGGATGGCGGCCTATTGCGGACCTTGTCCACCATTGGGAGACTTTACGCATACTTATCTTTTCACCGTTATCGCTCTTGATGTGGAGACGCTGGGGATCAAAGCAAACACTCCGCTCGCGCAAGCCATGTTCATGACGGTTATGCAACACGAGCTCGGAAGAGCTTCAATCGTCTCCTACTACAAGCCCGCAAAAGCGTAGTTTTAACACTCAGACTCAATTTAATTTGTACGTGGCCAATCTGTTGAGAAGCAGGTTGGCCATTTCACTTTGCAGCTTCGTTGGTGGACAAGCTCCTGAATGGGACTTGACATTTCCAGAATCGAAAGACTTTTTCCTCAATCGTGAGCGGTTTTGGCCGTTCCTCGAATTACAATCTCTTAAAGATGACACCATCCGCAAACAAGGCAGCCAAGCTATTCAACCTCGTGCTAGTGAACGTGGTCGTGGTGGTCGTGGTCGGATGGACCGCGTCAGCGAGAGGTTGATACAAGCGAATAGCTAATCGAAACAACCCCGCCGGCGCAATCCGGCGGGGTTGTTCGTTTTTAGGGCGTCTCCGCGGGATCCAGCTGAAATTGAATTTATAAACTGAATCCGAAAATGAACTACACAGGCGCAGAAATATTGATCAAATTGCTCGAGAGACAGGGCATTAAGCAAATCGCAGGCATACCTGGAGGAGCGAATCTCCCCATGTACGATGCCCTTTCCCGCAGCGAATCCATCCGGCACATTCTCGCACGCCACGAGCAGGGAGCTGGTTTTATAGCTCAGGGGCAAGCACGCGTGAGCGGCCAGCCATCGGTCTTCTTTGCAACTTCTGGCCCGGGAGCGACTAATACGATCACAGCCTTGGCCGACGCAAAATTGGATTCGATCCCGGTTATTTGTATCACAGGTCAAGTACCGCTGAGCTTGATCGGCACCGATGCCTTTCAGGAGATAGACACCTATGGTTTGAGTGTTCCTGTTACCAAGCACAGTTACATGGCCCGCTCCGCGGAAGAATTACTGGAGATTATTCCGCAAGCTTTTGAAGTTGCGATCTCTGGTCGGCCTGGGCCAGTTCTCATTGATATCCCCAAAGACGTACAAATGCAGCGGATACAAGTTCCTGAATGGCCGGCTGCCCGATTCCGTTCCGAACTTCCCGCCTACCCAATGGCGAAGATTGAGGAAGCGGCAGCATTGATCGATGCCGCCGAACGGCCCATTATTTATTTGGGTGGAGGAGCTATCCACAGTTCAGCTGAGGAGGAGACTTTGCAGTTTGCGGAGCGTATCCACGCTCCCGTTACTACGACCTTGATGGGATTGGGCGCGTTTCCGGCGAGCCATTCTCAGAGCATTGGCATGCTAGGTATGCATGCCGCTCGATATACGAACATGGCCTTGCAAGAAGCCGATTTGCTTATAGCTCTTGGAGCTAGATTTGACGACCGGGCAACTGGAAAGGTGGCTCAGTTTTGTCCGAATGCGAAGATTGTACATATCGATATCGATAATGCGGAGCTGGACAAGATTAAGACCGCTCACGTTGGAATCCGGGCGGATTTGAAGGCTGCCCTGAGGGATCTTTCCCCCCGTACTCGCGCTCGCCGTAGAGAGAGTTGGATGAGCAGAGTTGCGGAATTGAAAAAGGATTTTCCCATGGAGATGCCTAACCCAGACTCGGCGACCTCTGCTTATGGTATCATTCGTGAAACACAACGTATCTGCCCTGAGGATACAATCGTCACGACGGATGTAGGTCAGCACCAGATGCGAGCTGCGCAGGCCTTTGATTTCGAGAAACCGCGCCGCTGGCTGACTTCCGGTGGGCTTGGCACCATGGGCTTTGGTTTGCCGGCGGCAATCGGCGCGGCTCTAGAGGCTCCGGACCAGAAGGTCGTTTGCTTTTCTGGCGACGGTAGCTTGATGATGAACATCCAGGAGTTGGCGACAGCCGCCGAGGAAGGCTTGGACCTAAAGGTTGTATTGTGTAACAACAATTCACTCGGTTTGGTTCACCAGCAGCAGACACTTTTTTACGGAAAGAACATCTTCGCTTCAAACTTCAGTAGTCATCTCGACTTTTGCATGATCGCACGCGGCTTTGGGATTTCCGCCTACGACCTCGGTTCGGCAGAAAACCCATCGGAAACCTTGGAAGAAGCCCTCAACGCTCCGGGTTGTGTTTTGATAAACGTTCCTCTAGACGTAACTCACAAGGTTTTCCCCATGGTTCCTCCAGGCGGCGCTAACTCCGAAGCTATCATCGAGCAAGCTGAGAAGGAGGTCGCGATCTAGCCCATTGATAGAAATGCAAGACATCACCCCGTTTCAGTTTAATGAGTTCAAGCAGTTCGGCGTCGACTACGGTCTCTCCGCAGAGGCCGAAGTCTACGATGAGAGGCACGGGCAATTTCGGGATGTGGAGAACGAGAATAGGCTTTTGCTTGATCGTCTCGATCTCGATCCGGATTCCGTGTTGATAGACTTCGGGGCTGGAACGGGCCGCTTGGCGGCAGCGGCTGCTAGGGGTTGCCGCATGGTGTACGCCGTAGATGTTTCCGAGGCGATGCTTGCCAAAGCGAAGGCTAGGGCGGAAGCCGAAGGGCTTAGCAACATCGCGTTTTGCCACGCCGGATTTCTGAATTACAGGCACGAAGGGGCAAAGGCGGCGGCGGTGACGGCGAGTTTCTCACTGCACCATTTGCCGGATTTCTGGAAGGGAATCGCACTGGGGCGGATCCATCAAATGCTGGCCGAGGGAGGTACGCTCTTTATTCGCGATATCGTTTTGCAAGACGGAGATCCGCTCGGAGCGATTTCGGATTTTGTCGAAACGCAACGCGGATTGGGTGGTGATCCATTGGCCGAAGACGCTCAGATGCACTTCCGCGAAGAGTTTTCAACCTATGATTGGGTGATGAGAGGCTTGCTGGAGCGCCACGGATTTCGGATTCAAGACGAGCTCTTTTCCGATGGCGTTCTTGCGGAGTACTATTGCGTCAAAGAGCCCCTTTGAATTTCTAAATGAAAAAGGCCTGCCTCGGATATCGAAGCAGGCCCTTTTTTGAAAAAATTGATTGGCTCGGCTAGTCTATCATGACCGTGGCCTTGATGATCTTCTGTTCTTCGAGAGGCTTGTCCATCCCGTCGCGGTCGACTGATTCGATCGCCTGGATCTTTTCGTAACCCTCGACCACTTCGCCGAAGATTGTGTGGCGCATGTTGAGCCAAGGAGTTTTTGCGGTGGTAATGAAGAATTGGCTGCCGTTTGTACCTGGTCCAGCGTTCGCCATGGCTAGGATTCCGGTCTTGTCGAATTTTACTTCAGGCTTGCACTCGTCTTCGAAGTTTTTGCCCCAAATCGATTTGCCGCCACGGCCGGTGCCAGTGGGATCTCCGCATTGCACCATGAAGTCGGGAATCACGCGGTGGAAGATGATTCCGTCGTAGTATCCGTTCTCCACGTGAGTCGCGAAATTTTCGCACGCTTTGGGAGCGATATCGGGAAAGAGTTTTAGAATTACCTCCCCCTGGGTGGTCTTTAGTTTTATCTTGGTCTTGGCCATTACGCTTACGAATTGCGCGCGTCTGCGGATCCGCAAGCAGAAAAGGCTAGATTCCAGATCGACCGTTCAGGCTAAAAAGAATCGGTAATGGCGCTTAGTTTGGCCGACTTCGGGGAATCCCTAGTATAGCGGGTTTTGCTTTAATTGTTCCCGTCTCGGCCAAGGGGCAGGTCCATGGCGAAACCGTGCACGCGAATGACTGCTTTGATCTCAAGTTCCGAAAGGGACTGTAGGTAGGAAAGGGCGGAACCCCTGTTTTTTTTGCCCCAATATTGGGAGCTAATTTGCTGGAATGTACGCGCGGCTCGGAGCGATGTGTCGAAGGGCGCTTTTTTGCCGGGATTTTGTTCTCCGCCGGAGGCTTTTGCTAAGGTACTCATGTTTGTTTGGTGGGTCGTTTTTGCCTATTGCGCGTGATTCAGGACTAGGAGAACAGTGTTAAGCAACGCGTGTGCCAGCAGGGATTTTACGCGGTTTCGCGAGGCCTGATGAATTGATTCGGAGACTCCCGAAACCGTCCTTTTTCCCTCTGGGGAGGGCAGTTAACGAGGTCTCGAGAAAAGCGTGCAATTTATCGGTTGTATTTCCTGTTATCAGTCCTATTCGTTGGCCGCTTATGGGCAAAAACTGGCTAGAAGGAGTTGAGGAGGAGTACGACGTTGTCGTAATCGGCAGTGGTCTTGGTGGGCTAACCAGCGCCAACATTCTTGCGAAATGCGGACACAAAGTGCTGTTGGTCGAGCACCACTATCAGTACGGAGGCCTTGCTACCTGGTTCAAGCGTCCCGGAAAACACATCTTCGACATTTCTCTCCACGGCTTCCCGCACGGCATGGTTAAGTCTTGCCGGAAATATTGGACCAAGGAAATTGCCGACTCGATCGTACAGCTCAAAGACGTCCGCTTCATCAACCCGCAGTTTGATGTCTGGACGACTTTTGACCGCCAGGACTTTACTCGAATCCTGGTTGAGGACTTCAAGTTGGAGCGCGACCAAGTGGAAGGCTTCTACACGCATCTGCGCCAGATGAACTTCTACGACGACGACAAGCGGACCACTCGGGAGCTTTTCGAAGAGTTTTTCCCCGGCCGCAAGGACGTACATCGTCTGTTGTTGGAGCCAATCGCCTACGCAAACGGATCCACGCTCGATGAACCAGCGATCACCTACGGAATCGTTTTCTCGAATTTCATGAGCAAGGGCGTCTACACCTTCCAAGGCGGAACGGATGTCCTCGTAGGAAAGATGGTAGAGGAGTTGGAGCGCAACGGAGCGACGCTTCGAAAAAATGTTTTGGCCCGTCAGATTTTGACCGAAGAGGTCGACGGTAAGCCTCAGGTGACTGGCGTAGTGCTAGAAGGACGGACGCGCGACAGCGAGCCGGACAATCTCAAGACCATCCGCTGCAAGGCAGTGGTCTCTAACGCCAACGTAGTGACCACCGTCAAGAAGATGGTAGGCGAAGAAAAGTTTTCCCAAGCCTACCTCGATGAACTGGACGCGGTTCGCATCAACAGCAGCTCCTGCCAAGTTTACATGGGTATTAAGGAAGGCGAATCGATCCCGAACATCGGTGACCTAGTCTTCACGTCTGACGCTCCAGTATTTAGCAGTGAAGAATTGGTCGACCTCCACACTACCAGCCGAACCTTCTCTGTCTATTACCCAGAGACTCGCCCCGGATCCGACCGTTACACCATTGTTGCATCTTTGAACGCCAAATATGTGGATTGGGGAAGCTTGAGCGACGAGGAGTACGAAACGCACAAGCAACGGCTCATCGAGGAGTCTTTGGTATCGCTTGAGAAGTATATCCCTGGTGTGCGAGATAAGATTGACCACTTGGAGGCGGCGACGCCGAGAACGATCAACCGCTACACACGCCATCCGGAAGGGACTTCCTTCGGAACGAAATTCGAAGGCCTGAAGTGCTCGATGGAATTGCCGGAGCAGATTGGCGGACTGTATCACGCAGGATCCGTGGGAATCATCATGTCAGGCTGGCTTGGATCCATGAACTATGGCGTGATTACCTCCAACAAGGTGGACAAGCAAATCGTAGCAATGAAGGCTGCGGAGAAATCATCTAGCGTATCGAGCTAAATCAGTCTTACTCGACAGCTCCCGAACCACGAACCCTATGGCAACTGAAGAAATCCTAAACGCGATCCCGCATCGTCCTCCTTTCCTCTTCGTCGACGAAGTGGTGGAACACACGGAAAACTCGCTCACTACGCGTCGCTACGTGCCAGAGACGGAAGCGTTTTTTCAGGGCCATTACCCAGGCAATCCGATCATGCCGGGCGTTATCATTTCCGAAGCGGTTTTCCAGACGGGAGCGATTTTTCTCACCCGTCTCTTTGCGGATGATCTGGCTGCAGAACCAGACATGGTGCCGGTTCTGACCAAGATCTCGGATGCTCGCTTCAAAAGCATCGTACGGCCCAAGGACACTCTGCTAATTACGGCCAAGTATAAGGAAAAAATGGGCAGATTCGTTTTTATGGATGGAAGCGTCGCAACGGAGGATGGTCGCCGTGTTATGACCGTTTCGTTTAGCGTAGCTCTAGCCAAGGCTCCCAAAGACTAGTCGAAATGGGTTTCCTCAATTTAGAAGGCAAAAAGTTCCTCGTGATGGGCGTGGCGAATCGGAAGAGCGTCGCCTGGTTCATCGCTAAAACTCTAGAAGAAGAGGGCGCGACCGTTATTTACAGCGTGCGTTCGGAAGCGCGCAAAGAGACCACGGCAAAGTTGCTCAAGGATAAGCCGGTCTATGTTTGCGACGTAGAAAACAAGGAGGAGGTTCTCAAACTCGCAGAGGATGTCGGGTCTGATTTCGGAACCTTGGACGGTCTGGTCCACTCCATCGCATTCGCCAACTACAGCGAGGGCTTCAAACCTTTTCACGAGACCAAGCGGGAAGACTTTTTGCAGGCGACAGCGATCTCAGCGTTCTCGCTGGTTGAGGTTTCCAACGCCTTCAAGCCATACCTCAGTAAAACGGCCTCCGTAGTGGCCATCAGTATTTCATCACTCACCATTACGGCTGAGAATTATGGATACATGTCGCCGGTAAAAGCTGCTCTCGACTCTTCCATTCGTTTCCTCGCCAAGTCCTTCAGCAAGGACACTGCCGTACGCTTCAATACTGTAAACCCCGGAACTTTGAAGACTAGCGCCTCTGCCGGGATCCCCGGTTACTTAGAGAGTTATCTCTTCAGCGAAAAGCTAACCTTCCGTAAGCAAGCTCTGAATACGCAGGAAGTCGCCAACGCCGCCGTCTTTTTACTCAGTGATCGTTCGAGCGGAATGAATGGTACGGGACTGACTCTAGACGCGGGTATGGGAATTAACTATTTCGATGCTGAAGTCGTAAAGTTGGCCATGAGACCGGAAGAGAAGGGCGGAGAGTCCTAATCTCATGAAGTTTCGCTCCGCAGTAATCGATTCGATCGCGTACACCACCCCTCCGGAATCCTGGTCCAGCGAGCTGATCGAGCAAAAGCTTGCTCCGCTCTACCAGAAGCTTCGATTGCCCGAAGGCCGTCTGGAGTTGATGACGGGCATCAAGGAACGCAAGTTTTGGGACCGCGAAGTTCGTCCTTCCGAAATCGCGGCCGAAGCCGGCCGGAAAGCGATAGCCCAATCTGGACTTTCACCGGATCAGATGGAGGTTTGTATCCATTCATCTGTGAGCCGCGACATGCTCGAGCCAGCTACGGCTTCTTTCGCTCATCGCTTAATGGGATTGGGGCCGCAAACGCAGGTTTTCGATGTATCCAATGCGTGCCTCGGTTTTCTCAATTCGATCGCTCTGTTGAGCTCTATGATCGATGCCGGTCAGGTGAAGGCTGGCGTGGTAGTGTCAGGCGAGAATGGCAAACCGCTCTTGGAGCGAACGATCCAGATTTTGCTGGAGCGTGAGTTGACCCGCAAAACGATAAAACCGTTTTTCGCGAATTTGACCATTGGGGCTGGAGCCGTGGCAGCCGTCGTTTGCCACGAATCACTTTCACCTAACGGACACAGGATTTTGGGCGGTAGTGTATTGGCTGATACGTCTGCCAATGACCTTTGCCAAGGAGATTCCAGCTCAGGTGGCGGAGGTCTCGAGATGCAGACTGATTCGGAAGAGATGCTGCAGGCTGGCGTTGCCTTAGCCAAGCGGACCTGGCTCGCGTTTAAGGATGTGCTCGGATGGGGCGAAAATACTGCGGATCGCGTGGTTTGCCATCAGGTTGGAGCGGCCCATCAGCGATTGCTCTTCGATACGCTTGGCTTGGATCATGCGAAGGATTTTTCCAGCTACCAGACTTTCGGCAACACCGGGTCGGCGGCACTACCTATTACTTTGGCCAAAGCCGCGGAAGAGCAAGCGATCAAAGCGGGCGACAAGGTAGCTCTGCTGGGAATTGGAAGTGGTTTAAACTGTTTGATGATGGGGGTGGAGTGGTGAGCTCGAAGGAAGTGCCCGAATTTCTGAAGGAGGAATATCCCTTCAAGCCGAAGCGGCTGAAGTTGAGTTGCGGATACGAGATGAGCTATGTCGATGAAGGTAGCGGATTTCCAGTACTCATGGTGCATGGCAACCCAACTTGGTCGTTCTACTACCGCAATGTGGTCAAAAAGCTAAGCTCCAAGTTCAGATGTATCGCAGTTGACCATATTGGCTGCGGATTGAGCGATCGCCCGGGGTCGGATTATTCGTATCGAGTCGAACAAAGAATCAAGGATTTAGGGGAGTTGATCGACTCGATCGGACTCAAACGATTCGACATCGTGGTACACGATTGGGGAGGCGTTATCGGACTGGGAGCGGCCTTGAGGCGTTTCGAAAAGCTCCGCCGAGTTACCATATTGAATACAGCCGCGTTTGTTGACTCGCGGATCCCTTCACGCATTTCGCTTTGCCGCGCCCCGATTTTCGGAAAGCTGCTCGTGCAGGGCTTGAATGGTTTTGCCGGACCGGCGGCAAGCATGTCGGTCCACAAAAAGCCGCTTTCGAAAGCCGTAAAGCAGGGCATGTTGTTTCCCTACGGAAATTGGAGCGATCGGCGAGCGGTGTACGAATTCGTGAAGGATATTCCCATGCACGTTTCGCATCCGAGTTTCGAAACCTTGGTTTCTGTCGAGAATGATTTGCTGAAGCTGAGGCAGCGCGATGTGACGATACTCTGGGGTGGAAAGGATTTTTGTTTCAACGACCATTTCTATGAGCGTTGGCGGCGGTTTTTGCCGGACGCGACAGCCTTCCATTATCCGCAAGGAGGACACTACATTTTGGAAGACGAAACAGATTCCTGCTGCGAAGCCATTTACCAAATGGCTGACTACGACGAAGATTAAAATCTAGGCGCTTTAGCTAGGTTGCGTAAGTCGTTTTATTGTTTATGGTTGTGAATGTCTGATATGGAGTTGCATACCTACTATTCGAAAACGGGTTTATTGAAAGTTAGCTGGGGAAATCGCATCGATCTAGATTCTGTCCTGCGGCATTTCGAACTCCTTCGAGTGAGCTCCCACTATGACCGAAACCTGAAGGTCATTTCGTCTTCAGAAGTAGAGGAGATCGATATCCCTTTGGTGCGAGACAATTTGATCAAAATCCGGAATTGGCGGTATCGAGCACTGCAAAACTATACTTCTGTCCGCACTGCCTTGTATGGCTTGAGTCCTGTTCCAGCTACATACGTGCATTACTTCAGCGAATTTTTCGACACTGAGAAGTCTTGCATAGAGTTGTTCGAAACCGAGCGACAGGCCTTTGAATGGCTCGGACTCGAGTACAGCAAAGCGTGAATCGTTGACCCTCAAAAAAAGCCTCCGCTCTTTGGCGAAGGCTTTTTCGAAATGGGGAAGTTTAGTCTAGATTTATACGACCGCTGGTGATCCGTCGCGATAGTAGAGATCCGACAATTCTTTGAGGTAGCTCGTGGTGCCGCCTTGCAGTTGGGCAAGTTGACCTGGAGTGTATCTCCAAGACCAATTACCTTGAGCTCGACCGGGGGTGTTGAAGCGTGCTTCAGATCCCAAGCTCATAATGTCCTGCATCGGAATGATGGCTAGTTTCGAAACGGCTTTGTAGGAGGCGCGGATCAAGTCCCAGCCAATCACGTTTCCGTCTACCCCGAGGTAGCGTTGCACGTGAGTCCTCTCCCGGTCGGAAGCGCTTTCGAACCAGCCGAGTGAAGTGTTGTTGTCATGTGTGCCGGGATACAGGACCGAGTCGGCCTGCAGATTGTGTGGGAGATAAAAATTGTCTCCATCGCCGCCGAACGCGAACTGCAGGATAGACATGCCAGGCAGTCCCGAGTCGCGGCGTAAGGCTCGAACATCGTCCGTCAAGTCGCCCAAATCCTCCGCGATCAATTTGCAGTCTTTGATCTTCTTCTTGATGGATTTGAAGAAGTCGAGCCCGGGGCCTTTTTTCCATTCTCCGAATCTGGCGGTTTCGGATCCGTATGGAATACTCCAATACGAATCGAAGCCTCGGAAGTGATCGACCCGCACGACGTCGTAGAGCTGGAAGCAACGCTTCAGTCGCTTGATCCACCAGGAGTTTCCATATTTAGCCAAAGCATCCCAGTCGTAGAGAGGATTTCCCCAAAGTTGGCCATCCTCGGAGAAATAGTCAGGAGGGCAACCCGCCACGGCGGTCGGCAGGTATGTTTCAGGATCTAGTTGGAAGTACTGTGGATTTTGCCAAACATCGGCGCTGTCGAGGGCTACGAAGATCGGAATATCTCCGATGATTTCGACTCCCTTCTTGTTCGAGTAGCTTTTGAGGGCCTGCCATTGGCCTTCGAAAAGGTATTGGAAGAACATTTCCGCATCGATCTTTCGCTCCAGCTCTTTGAGCAGCGGACTGTCTTTGGCCTCTGAGAAAGAGCGGAATTCTTTAGGCCACTGGTACCATGGCTTGCCGTCGAAGTGGGCCTTGAAGGCTTGGAAATAAGCGTACGGCTCGAGCCAGTCCGCGTGTTTCTTTTTGAAGCTAGCGAAGGGGCCGTAGGGGCGGATTTTCTTGTTACCTTGGACAAAGGCTTCGTAGACGGCATCGAGAACCGGCCACTTGGCATTGAAGAGTCCTCCGTAGTCTACGAAGCTGTTGGGCAAGATTTTAAGCTCCTCAAGGATCGCTGAATCGAGGAGATGGAGGCCTTCCAATGCGTTTAGGGAGATGAGGTATGGATTCCCGGCAAAGGATGAAAAGGACTGGTAGGGCGAGTCCCCGAAACCGGTTGGCCCCAGTGGGCATAGCTGCCAATATTTGAACCCACCTGCAGTGAGGAAGTCGATGAATCGGTAAGCATGTTCGTTCAGCGTGCCTATGCCGTATTCGCCTGGAAGCGATGTTGGGTGGAGGAGTACTCCCGCTGCGCGATGGTCGAGCCAGTTAAAGAGTGGGTCTTTCATAAGTTGGTATCAGTTTACGCTATAAGAGGGTGGCTAGATCGAAAAACAAGCCTCCAAGCGGGTTTCGATTAAGAAATTGCAATGCTGTTACTCGCCCTTGCGAGCGGGATTCCCTTTTAGATTTAAATCGAATGAGAATACGTAGGGTAGCTTATACTATGCCTTGAAACTAGCTGGAGGGGGCTTAATTCGGTTAAGTCAGCGGCGAGTTGGACGATACAAAAATTAGATCGAGCTCAAGGAGGTTAACGTCAAAAAGAAACGGAATACCGATAAAACCTATCAGGATCTTCCAAGAGCCATCTACCAGGCCGGGCCCCGAATTCGTCGCCCGGCTTTCGCTTGTTTAGGCGCCGCGATATCCGACGAAAACTTTGCTTCTAAGTGGAAGCTTTATAGTTGCGGGACACAAACATAGGCAGCAGAAAGGGGCCCCGATGGATATGCTTTACTCGCTTTTTCGGGCACTGATTGGAATAGTCGGTCTACTGGCTCTATGTTGGTGGGTAAGCGAGGACCGAAAACGGATAAATTGGCGCTTAATCGGAGCTGGGTTGCTGCTGCAGTTCGTTTTGGCTGTCCTGATTCTTAAGGTATCCGTTTTCCGCAACATTGTCGCTTCGGTGTCCGGTTTTTTCAGCAAGCTGATCGGGTTCAGCGACGACGGAGCGAGCATGGTTTTCGGTTCCATGCCTACTGATATTCCGGTCTTCGGCATCGCATGGACAGTGCTATCGACCATCGTCTTCTTTTCGGCTTTTTCGGCGATCCTATATCATCTACGAATCTTGCAGGTCATGGTCTTCGCCTTCGCTTGGCTGCTGAGCAAGGCCTTGAAACTTTCCGGGGCAGAGTGCTTAGCATCCGCCGCTAATGTCTTCATCGGCCAAACGGAGGCCCCGCTCGTCATCAAGCCCTACCTCAAGAGCATGACGCGTTCGGAAATCAATTCGCTTATGACTGGAGGTATGGCGACGATCGCTGGCGGAGTGCTTGCTCTCTATATGAGCACCTTGGGGGGAGGTGATGAGACCGCTATGATCGCGTTTGGTAAGCACTTGCTTACCGCTTCGATCTTGAGTGCGCCGGCAGCGATGGTTGCGGCTAAGATCATAGCCCCGCAGACCGAGAAAGTGGAAGGCCAGCTCGCTTTCCCAAAAAACACGGAATATGAAAGTGTGCTGGACGCGGCTACTAAAGGTACCTCGGACGGTTTGATGCTGGCTCTCAATGTGGGAGCGATGCTGGTCGCTTTCACGGCTCTGGTGGCGCTTCTCAATTATGTCACGGGCACCTGGATTGGAGAGTGGACGGGCTTGAACGCTTGGGTCGCTTCGATCACAGACGGAAAGTTCAGCAGCTTCGACTTCAGTTTCGTGGTGGGCGTTATCAGCGCCCCCTTCGCTTGGCTTCTAGGGGTGGCGAATAGTGACCTGTTGGTGGTGGGGCAGCTGCTGGGAGAACGTATCGTTTTCAATGAGCTCTATGCCTATTTCCATTTTGCCGAGTTGAAGGATGCAGGAGTCATTACCGATGAAAAATCGATCTTGATCCTAACTTACGCACTCTGCGGTTTTGCTAATATCGCGTCCATCGGGATTCAGGTTGGCGGAATTTCAGCGCTCGAAAAGAGCCAGCGGCCAAATCTGCTCCGCTACGGTTTTAAGGCGTTGATTGGCGGAATGGTTGCCTGTTATTTGACAGCGGTCGTCGCCTCGACGATTCAATCCACAATTCTCTAGAGCCATCGTTCCAAACTATGAGTGCGAAGAAAGTTTATCTAGCGGGATGCTTGTTCGATCTTCGACATCTCGCGGGCAATGCTATGCTAGCGGAAGAGATCAAAAAGTGCTCAAATGGTCGCTACGACGTGTATTTGCCGCAGGACTACGAGCCGGAAAGCTTAGGCGCAAAGGCAATTCGCGACAGTGACTTCGAGGGTCTGCTAAACTGCGAAGCTGCCATTTTTCAATATGACGGGACCGAACTCGATTCGGGCACTGTGGTTGAGTTTATGACTGCCAAGTTTGCGGATCTTCCCAGCGTCCTATTGAGAACGGATTTTCGTAAAGGCGGGGATCGCAATGAGGATCCTTGGAACCTGATGAGCAGCTTTTATCCACGGACGGCGTCTCTCGTGGTGGATGCCATGCACCTTTACGTCGAATGCGAACATGAGCGATTAGGAGGAGTCAAGGCCTCTGAGATGGCGATCCGTAAGCTAGCTGAACTTGCAGTAGCCAGACTCGACGAAGTTTGCGCTCTCCCGCCTGTGCCGGTGGAGGGAGTCGAGCGTCGAGAAGCCCTCGAGCGTTTGCTCGGAATGTAGAGAACATCGGATAGGATTTTGAAACCCCTTGGCCACACTGCGGTCAAAAGGGAGAGTCGTCTCGATTCGGTGCGATTTGAACGCCGTTAACCAATCCAGCTCGCCATGAAGACAATCTCCATATCTCTCGCTCTCGCTTGTATCGCTATTACAGGCTGTTCCGGACCCTCACTCGCAACCCGCATAGATGAAGGGATGGTTGCTTTCGATTCTTGGCCTATTGAGGTTCAGGAAAAAGTGAGGGCCGGTGAAATCGAGGTGGGTTTTGATCGGGAACAAGTTCGTATGGCTTGGGGGGAGCCCGATCTTGTGCAAGAAAATGCCGGAGGGATAGGAGATAGTGAAATATGGCTTTGGGAAAAGAAGACGCCAAGAATCGGAATAGGCATCGGCGTCGGCAGCTACGGCCGTCACAGCGGAGTGAGCGGTAGCGTTGGAACCTCCGTTGGTGGCGATATTCGAGTCAAAAAAGAAGTGGTTTTCAAGGATGGCAAGGTCGACTCCTATTCGAACTGAGAGTATACCCGGCACTCGCTAGGAATTCGTAAACTGCCTACGGGCGAGTTGACTTGTCCGTGCGGTCTCGTTGATTTGGAAGGATGGGCCGTAATTTTATAGAAAAGCGAATCGTTTCAGCAGGGGTTAAACTGTGCGAGCGACGTATTGAAATGAAGGGTACGCCCATTGGGGCAGAGGATCTACGGGACATAGAGGTCAAGACATTCTCTCCTGTTTTGCAGGTTTTCTACATCGTTGTGGGGCTCGCTTTTGCTGTATTCGGAATCTGGGTTCATACCCAAACACGGAGTACCGTACACTCGTTTCTGCCAGTATTGTTCGGAGTAGCTAACTGCGCCTTCGCTTTGCATGGCCGTCCGAGGAAAGTGCGGGACATGGAAGAGGAGTTGGATCTGATGGACCTGACGGCCGAGATTACCCAGAAGTTTGTAGCTCGGATGGATGCGAAACGCGGAAACGCTGCTCCTTAAGTGGTGTTTGCTTTTCAACTGGATCTGTTATTCTCATAAGCCTTCAAACGAACCTATGAAAGTTTTCACAATTGAGATAGCTGCCGCAATTGAGCAGGAACTGACCGGTTTCTTGAAAGATTGGGGAGGTGGCTATCCTATGAAGTTCACTCGGTTCGTAGATTTGGGCGGGGCGCAAACGGATCTTTACGCTTACACTGCTGAGCCAGGGGCTTCGCCTTGGATGATTATAAAAATCAAGTCCGTGATGAAGTCTGATCAAGGCGAGTGCATACAGATATTCGTTTCTGTCGCTGGCAAAGCCAATCAGATGGAAGAAGTGCTTGTATCGCCTGAGGTTTGGAAATTGCCGGCCTTGTCCGACCGCGTTTTGACCTTTGTGAAAAACGATATGCTGGCGAAGGTCGCCGAAGGGGGAGCTAGTTTGGAGTCTGGAGACACAGATTCTCTGCCATCAGGGGGATCTCAGTCAGACGACGAGGATCTAGATTACGACGATCTGGATACCTCTGGTATTCTGGCCGGTGGTGATTCGGGTGGGGGCGACGACGATATCGACCCGAGCGATCTCATCGCTCAGATGAACGCTGAATCAGGAGAAGGCGATGTCGATGACCCAAGCTCTCTGATTCAGAAGATGAACGAAGAGTCTGACGAAGACAAATAGCGGCTAGCCTAGAAGTTAGACACCACTTTCTGAAGCGCCTGCTCTATCTCTTCGGTGCTTTCTTCGAATTCATCGCGAGATAGGCCTGTCTTTGGAAGATAGTCCTCCCAGTTAGCCCAGTACGTCGATTCTCCGTGTAGCCCCTTTCCGATCTTCTCAGCAACTCCGTTTGCCAGATTGAGTAAATGAATAAGTGGGAGCTTTCTTGGGGCTTCCCCTGGCTGATATTGATATTGGATGGTGTAGGATGTCTCCTCGGAGAAGTGCCAAGTCATGAGAATAAACCCGGCTACTGAGGGATTGGTAATTCCAAAATTGTTTTCCTCCCATTCTATGAGTGGCAGCTCATTTTGGCGGGAAAAATTGGGGTACTGCGGCTTTCCCTTAACACAGAAGTCGAGAACCATTTTCCCCATATTGCGGAGCAAGCCAATGGTATAGGCTTCCTGTTCATCGTATCCCGTTCGACGAGCCAATATTTCCATGCCTATCCCGCAGGCCAGCGAATTTTCCCAGAGCTCGGATCCGGTGATGTTGTAGGTCGCGTTTTCTTCGGCGAAGAGTTGTTGGGAAGCTGCAAACCCTACCAATTTGAATAATTCGCGAAATCCGATGCGATTGATCGCTTCATCCAGAGTGTCTACCGCAGTCCCAAGTGAAAACATAGCACTGTTGCTCAAACGCAGCACGCTTGCTGTGAGAGCTGAGTCCGCGTTTACCAGGTCTGTGATGTCGCTCAAATCCGTATCTGTATTACGCAGCAGCGAGCTGAGCTTGCCAAAGATACGAGGGGAAGAGGGCAGCAATTGAGCCGCCTCTTTGAGTTCTGCTGGTGAAATGGTGTTAATCGAGGGCACTGTGGTTTTGGTATCGGTTTTTTCCTAGGAGACTGAAGGATCCCGAGCTGAAGAATTATCTGCTTCAAACCTGAATAAATACCTATCCCTCGTTGTTTCCTCAGCTTACCCGGAGAGCAGGATCCTCTTGTGTTTTTGAAGGACTCTGAGAATCCTTTTTGCGATATGGCTTTTGATTATGTACTGGAGCGCGAACTCGCTTTTTACGAAACGGATATGGCGGGGATCGCCCATTTCTCCAATTTCTTCCGGTGGATGGAAATCACAGAGCACGCCTTCCTCAAGTCGCTCGGATTTGAGCCTGTCGTTCAGGAAGGGGATCAATTTTGGGGATGGCCAAGGGTAAGGGCGAGTTGTGATTACCATGCTCCGGTTCGTTACGGGGATCGCTTTCAGGTCCACCTGTTCGTCAAGGAGATCAAGCAAAAGTCAGTCGTTTACTTCTATCGCTTCAGAAAGGTCGAAGCCGATGGAAGTATGACTCCAATGGCGAGGGCGGAAATGACCTCGGTCTATGCCGGTTTCGACGTTCCTTCCCAGTCTATGATGGCTTTAGACCTTCAGACAGAGCTGCTGGACAAGCTGGAAGTGGCTCCGCCGGATTTAATTAAGGCAGCCCGGACGCATCGGCCCTAAGGAAATGGTTTCTCCCAGCGAAAAAGAGGTATCGCGTCAACTTGTAGTTTTATCGGCTATGAGTGCCTACAGTCTGCTGGTTTTTGGCGCCTTATCCCTCCTCTTTTCTGGTGTCTTAGGTGGTTTGGCGGGTGTTCTTGTGGGGGCGGCTTTGCTTCTCCACGGTGGGGTGGAGCTTTGGAAGCGAAAGGTTTTGATCGCAGAGCGAAAAGTGGCAGCGGCGAAAGCCCTAGCGGTGAATCAATGTCTCCTCGCTGTAACCGTTCTGGTGTATTTGCTTTGGGCGGCTCTGCAGATCGATTCCGCTGAGATCGCCTCCATCTTACAGAGGGAACCAATTAAAACCATCCTACAGGCGGCTCCCAAAGACTCGGTGGAATTGATGGAGCAGCTTCTGCCGACCTTGCTACGTGGATGCTACCTTATCGCTGCTCTGGTGACCCTTTTCAGCTGTCTAGGTATGGCATTTCTCTACCGCCGTTCCTTGAAGCGGTAGGAGGCGGGTCATTGCTAGAATTTTCGCCCTCTTGCTTGGATAATCTTGAGGTGTTGGGCCTGGACCTTGCCTCGCTGGAATTTGTTTTCGGCTAGCTCGCAGATCGTATCCCAATCCTCGTCGTTTGGGGTGAATTCTTCCCATTGCTCGAATCGGCCAGCCTGACGATGGAAGGTCAGCTTATTGCCGAATATGCGGGCTTCTATCTTTAGCTTACCGAGTTCCGGGTCGCGTTTAATCCATCCGATGGGTCTTGGCATTGCGGCATTGAGTGGCAGTCCAAGTCGCTTCTCAACGTCAAAATTCGAGGCACAAAAAAGCGGCTCCCGATTGGGGAGCCGCTGAAATATTCAAGAGTTTTTCCTAGGCCAGAGTCGCCTTTATGCTGTTGGGACCTCAGAGATGGTCTTGAGGACGCGAGAGCAGATCTGGTATGGATCTCCCTGAGAGTTTGGACGACGGTCTTCGAGGTAGCCCTTGTAGGCTTCACCCTTGACGAAGCTGTGTGGTACGCGGATAGAGGCGCCACGGTCAGCAACACCCCAAGAGAACTTGTCGATAGACTGAGTTTCGTGGAGACCGGTGAGGCGGAGGTGATTGTCTGGACCGTAAGCAGCGATGTGCTCGTCCTTGTTCTTTTCGAACGCGTCCATGAGCTTGAGGAAGTAGTCCTTGCCGCCAACTTCACGCATGAACTTGGTGGAGAAATTGCAGTGCATACCAGAACCGTTCCAGTCGCCCTGGAATGGCTTACAGTGGTACTCTACAGAGATTTCGTACTTTTCGCAGAGGCGGTCGAGCAGGTAGCGAGCTACCCAGAT
This sequence comes from Pelagicoccus albus, assembly GCF_014230145.1. Lineage (NCBI taxonomy): Bacteria > Pseudomonadati > Verrucomicrobiota > Opitutia > Puniceicoccales > Pelagicoccaceae > Pelagicoccus > Pelagicoccus albus. The sequence continues at coordinate 200,953 of NZ_JACHVC010000013.1, read as the reverse complement.
GTCGTCGGCACACTTCTTGGATCCCTTGGCGAAAACCTGGAATTCCCACTGGCCCTTGGCAACTTCGCCATTGATACCTTCGTGGTTGATTCCTGCCGCGAGACAGAGGTCGAGGTGCTCTTCTACAATTTCGCGAGCTACGCTGCCAACGTTAGCGTAACCAACGCCGCAGTAGTATTCACCTTGCGGAGATGGGTAGCCGTCGTCTGGCCAACCGAGTGGCTTGCCGTCTTGGAAGAGGAAGTATTCTTGCTCGAGTCCGAACCAAGTGTCCTCGTCGTCCAAAATGGTCGCGCGATGGTTGGTTGGGTGTGGCGTTTCGCCGTCTGGCATCATTACTTCACAGAGAACGATGTAGGAGTCTTCGCCGCGAGCTGCGTCAGGGTAAAATTTTACTGGCTTAAGTACACAGTCAGAGCTGCTGCCTTCGGCCTGCTGGGTGGAGCTACCGTCAAAGCCCCAGAGAGGTAGGTCCTCGATGCTTTTAGGAGCTTCGTTGCCGAGGCGAGTTTTTCCACGAAGATTTGGCACAGGCGAATAGCCGTCTAGCCAGATGTATTCGAATTTGTATTTAGCCATAGATACTTGTTTTAACTATTAGGGTTTGGATCGTTCCGTTGACTAGGAGGCATTTCCAAAGGAGTGTCGCCGCCACTGGAACGGACTCCGAAATCAGCAAAACGCGCGCCTAGTTTCAACTTATTTTACTTTTCTGGTTTAAATAATTGGTTGGATTCACGCTTTTATCTGCAAAGCTCAAAAACGATCATGCAAGAGATCAAAGATACGCAAAGAGCAGAGGTTCGAATCGGCTTCGATGGAAGGGTTCACAAGAAGTACAAAGGACTCCTTTCGAAGGAACGTTTCGAGAACGAGGTCCGGGTTTTGCGATACCTGGAAACGAGAGGCTGCGAGTTCGTCCCTAAGTTGCTGGAAGAGTATCCGGACCGGCTTTACATTGTGACTTCAAACTGTGGAAACATCGTGCAGAAGATTAGCTCGGAAAAAGAGCGTATGCTTTTCGAAGAACTAGAAACTTACGGCGTTCGTCATGGAGATGCCTTCACAAGAAACGTAACTTACAATCCTCATCTTGGACGCTTCTGCCTTATCGATTTCGAGTTTGCTACATTGATCGAGACGGGAGAGGGCTTGACCATTGACGACGCGGAACTTGCTCGGGGAGGAGACTTTGAGCGCAAAGTAGATGAGTGAGTACAACGATAAGACTGGAGTGGAGTGGTCGGGCTTAACCGACCCAGGCCGCTATCGTAAAAATAACGAGGATGCATTCCTTGCCCTAACCTTCAATGCGGAGGGATTGCAGTACCTGGGCAAAACGGGCATGGCCCCGATGGTTAAGGGCGATTTTGTATTCGCTGTTAGTGACGGAATGGGTGGAGCAAATGCGGGCGAATTCGCTAGTCGCATCGCAGTGCAAAAGATCGCCGATCTATTGCCGAAGGCATTCAAGCTATCTGCGATCGGCTTAAAGCGTGGTTCAGCTGAAATATTGACGGAACTATTCGAGCGTATCCATAAAGAGATGACTAGCATGTCGGCCTACTACGAAGAGTGTAGGGGTATGGGCGCTACACTGAGCCTAGGTTGGCTGTCTCCCGGTTGGTTTCATTTCTGCCATATCGGTGATAGCCGAATATATTACCTCCCGGCAAGCGGCGGCTGCCGTCAACTTTCCGAAGACCACACGCACGTGGGGTGGTTGTTGAGAGAGGGCAAAATCAATGAACGGGAAGCGCGTAACCACCCGGAACGCAACGTGTTGCAACAAGTCCTAGGAGGGCGGTGTCGCAAGATCGAGCCCCAAGTTGGTTCGGTTGGAATCGAGCAGGGTGATCGCTTTGTTTTCTGCTCGGATGGAGTAACCGATGGTGTTTGGGACCGTCGGCTTGAGGAGCTTGTGCGGAATCCTCCGCCTCGGTTCGCTCAGATGGAACCAGCCAATCGCCTCGTTAAGGAAGCATTTGAAGAATCGGGTAGGGACAATATAACCGCGGTTGTGATTGAGATTAGTTGAGGCTATGAAAGACGTAGAATTATTTGGCAGCAAACAATGCCCCTATTGCAGAAAAGCAGAGGATATCCTGAAGAAGCACAGGATCCCGTACAAGTGGAAGGAAGTCGCTATTGTTGCAGGCGTGAAACTTCCCACCGGCAACTTCAAGGAGATGGAGCGACGCTCCGGTGGACAGACAACCGTTCCGCAGATTTTTGTGGATACAAAGCACTACGGCGACGAAGATACCTTGATGGCTGACGAGCGTAGTGGAAAGTTGGCTACTGTATTCTCCTAGCCGAGAACTCTGAGCGTTGTTGCAGCAATAAAAAGCCGCCTCTCGAAATCGAGAAGCGGCTTTGAAATTTGAATACGCTCTGGGCGGATTAACGTACGATCATTTGATCGACAGTCTTGCCGGCTGGAATCATTGGCAGCACGTGCTCGTCGTAAGGCGTGATTACGTCCAGGACGAAGGCCTCCTCACTATCGAGCATCTCCTGGATGGCGTCTTCGAGCTCGCTCTTCTTGTGGACGCGGCGACCCGGAAGTCCGAAGCCCTCAGCGATCTTAACGTAGTCCGGGTAGAGTCCGCCTAAGTTTTCGGGAGTGCCGATGTTGGACTCGTCTCCGAGAATCGTGTTTCCGCGAACGCTGTTGTAGAAACGGTCTTCCCACTGCACGACCATACCAAGGTGCTGGTTGTTTAGGATCATGGCCTTGGCGGCGATCTTTTCGATTTTCGCGGTGGCCAATTCCTGCACGTTCATGGCGAAAGAGCCGTCACCATCGATGTCGATGACTTGTCGCTCTGGGCACGCGACTTTGGCTCCGATTGCGGATGGATAGCCATAGCCCATGGATCCCAAGCCAAGGGATGAAATCAAGCTGCGTGGGTAGTTGAAATCGTAGAATTGGGCGGCAAACATTTGGTGCTGTCCCACGCCAGTGGTAATGATGGCGTCACCCTTGGTTAGCTTGCAGAGCGTTTTGACCGCGTGCTGTGGGATGATGTGCTCGCTCTCCTCGTAAGTGAATGGGAAATCTCTCTTCCACTCGGTGCACTGGTTTTGCCACGCTTCGAGATTCGGCTTTTTGAAACCCCGTATCCCCATCAACTCCAGCATGCGTCCAAGGGCGTACTTGATGTCGGAGACGATCGGATGGTGGACGATCTTGTTCTTGTTGTGCTCGGATGGATCAACATCGATGTGCACGATTTCCGCTTGAGGAGCGAACTTGGAGGCGTCACCTGTGATACGGTCGTCGAAACGGGCTCCGAAAGTGAGGAGCAAGTCGCTTTGGTGGACCGCCCAGTTTCCGAAAGCGGATCCGTGCATGCCGAACCACTTGAGGGACAATGGATGCGTTTCAGGGAAGGAGCCGGCCCCCATGAGGGTGGACGCTACTGGAATACCGGTTCTTTCGGCGAATTCCGTAAGTTCCTTGTGGGCTTCCGCGGAAACAACACCGCCACCGAAATAGATGACTGGACGCTTTGCGTCTTCGATCAGGCTCAGAACGTTCTCCAGCTCGCGATCTGAGGCGTTTTCCGGAAGCTTGGACTCGCGGTAAGGGACTTGTTCGTCGGTTGGCCAAACGGGATTAACCGCCGCTTGTTGAACATCCTTGGGAATGTCTACCACGACGGGGCCAGGACGACCGGTTGTGGCGATCTTGAAGGCTTCCTTCATGATGCGAGGCAGGTCGTTCACATCCAACACGAGGTAGCTGTGCTTGACCACGGGAAGCGTCATGCCGAAGAAGTCGGTTTCCTGGAACGCTGCCTTGCCGATGAATTTTGAATAAACCTGTCCGGTGATGCAGACCAGCGGCGTGCTGTCCATGAATGCGTCTGCAATCGCGGTCATCAAGTTGGTTGCTCCCGGTCCGGAGGTCGCCATACAGACGCCGGCCTTGCCGGTTACTCGGGCATATCCTTCCGCGGCGAATGAGCCGCCTTGCTCGTGACGAGGGAGGATCGTCCGGATGTCGTCCTTGCGCTTGGCGAGTGACTGGTGCATCTCGAGCGAAGCTCCGCCTGGGTAGGCGAAGATCACGTCGACACCTTCACGCACGAGGGCTTCGACGACGACGTCGGCACCGTTTTCGATGGTGACGGAGCTGGTCTTGGAGGACGATTTCAGGTCTGAATTTGCGCTCATTTTGTTCGGTTGGAGGCTGCTTGGAATGACGAGTTTAGCCTAGGAGGCTGCTTCTTCGATGGGTACGACTTTTCCGTCGCTGATTTCTTCTTCGAAAACGCCCATGTTGCGGAAGCGCTGGTAGCGTTGTTCGATTCGTTCTTCGCGGGTGAGTTTCTTGAGATCTGCTAGGTGTTTTACGATCTCGCCCTTGAGATTGGCGGCGGCTGCGTCTGGGTCGTTGTGCGCTCCGCCAATTGGTTCGGGGATCACGCCGTCAGCAATGCCCAGCTTGTGAATTTCGGAGGCCCCAAATTTGAGAGCCTCAGCTGCCTGCGGAGCTGCGGCACGGTCCTTCCAGAGGATCGCGGCGCAACCTTCGGGTGAAATCACAGAGTAGTATGCGTTTTCGAGGATTAGGATCTTGTTGGCCACCGCGATACCGAGAGCTCCGCCGGAACCGCCTTCGCCGATAACGGTAGAGATGATGGGAGATCCCATGAGGCTCATTTCACGCAGATTGACCGCGATCGCCTCGGAAACGTGGCGTTCTTCGGACGCGACTCCAGGGTAGGCTCCCTGGGTGTCGACGAAGGTGATGATCGGGAGGTCGAATTTATCGGCGATCTTCATGAGGCGAAGCGCCTTGCGGTATCCTTCCGGATAGGGGCTGCCAAAGTTGTGCTTCAGCTTTTCACGGGTGGTACGGCCTTTGTGCTGGGCGATGACCATGACGGATTCCCCATTAAGGAATGCGGTTCCGCCGATAATCGCGCGGTCGTCGCGGAAGGCGCGGTCGCCGTGGAGCTCCTGGAAGCCGGTGAAAATCCGTTCGATGTAGTCGTAGGCATAGGGACGCTGTGGATGACGGGCCAATTGTACTCGCTGCCAAGGGGTGAGATTGCTGTAGATCGAGCGTTTCGTTTCTTCGATCTTCTTCTCGATTCCCCGTATCTCTTTCGATAGGTCGATGTTGTTCTCAGCTGACAGCTGGTGCAAGTGCTCCATCTGTTCGATGAGTCCGCGTAGCGGCTGTTCGAAATCTAGCGAGTAATTGTTGTCCATAGGCCTGTCCCGTAAAAGGGGGTGGAATTTGGGTGTTATCTCAGGAATGTCGAGGCTTTAAAGCCTTCCTAATCTTTGGCGAAAAGTCGTTGTTTTTGTGGGGATTAGGCCAAATCCGATTGGGATGAGGCGCTGTCTGGGTTTTGCAGCTGATCCTTCCAGCTAGCCATACGGGCTTGGGCCCCGAAGTGCTCGGCTTTTTCCTTCGATCCTTTTTCCAGCCAGATGCGGGACAAACTGGTATTTACGAAGAGATCGTCGGGTTTCAGGGCGTGCGCTTTCTCAGCGGCCTCAAGAGCCTCGTCGTAGCGTTTTTCCGAGTAGAAAATCTCGCACAAGGCATGCCACGCCTCGAAGGCTTCTGGCTGCTCTTGTAGGGCTGCTTGAAGTTTGGCGATACCGATTTCGGCGTCGCCCATCGTAAAGTCGAAAGTTGCGTCTTCGACTATGCTGCTGATGGAAGCTTTCTCAAATTGGCCCATGGGATTGGCTGATTTAATTTATGGATTTGGCGAGATTACAGGATTGGGTCTCGCTTGTCAAAGGATGAGCATGGCGTCGCCGTAGCTAAGAAAGCGGTACTTTCGGTCGATTGCCTCGGCGTAAATTTCCTTTAGCCACTCGATTCCGTCCATTTCGCCAGGAGCAAGAAATGAGGACACCAAGCAGAGCAAAGTAGAGTTCGGCTGGTGAAAATTGGTGATGAGTGCATCCACTCCGGCAAAGGCCCGCGGCGGGTAGATGAAGATGCCCGCCTCGGCTACAAAGTTCCCTGAGACGATTTTGTCGGTTTTGGCAAAATAGTCCTCGATGCTCCGAACGCTGGTGGTGCCTACGCAAACTTTTCGTGAGCCTCCACTTTCCCGCAGGGCTTTTTGAGTGCTCTCCGGGATCTCGTAGATTTCGCGATGGATCTGATGATCCTCGATTCGCTCGGTCTGCAATGGCTTGAAAGTACCCATGCCTACATGCAGGGAAAGGTCGTAGAAGTTTGCTCCCTTGGCTTGCAGCTTACTCACCACTTCGGGAGTGAAGTGCAATCCGGCGGTCGGGGCCGCTGCGGCGACGGAGCGCTCCGCCGATGCGTAAATGGTCTGATACCGTTCCTTGTCCGCCTCGTCCCGCTGATCGGACTTTTCTCGGTCGATATAGGGAGGAAGCGGCATCTTCCCCAAATCCTCGGCTAAGGAGGCCACAGAGTTGTGAGTCTCCAACTCGAAACGAACCCGATATTCGGCCTTTTCGTTTTTTTCCTCCACGAATGCCTGGAAGAGGCCGTCTCTTCCAAAGGTCGATCCCAACGGCAATTTCTTGCCAGGGCGAAGGAGCGTCCACCACTGCAGTCCGTCATCGTTTGCGGGGCGCAAGAGAAGGCATTCAGCGGCGCCTCCAGTGGGTCGCTGTGCGAATAGGCGAGCGGGCAGTACGCGAGCATTGTTGCGGAAAATCGAGTCTCCAGTTCCCAAGTAGTCCGCCAAGTCCGAGAATTGGCGGTGCTCGATCTTACGTTCCTTTCGGTGTACGACTAGGAGGCGGGACGCGTCGCGGACAGGAGCAGGCTCTTGAGCGATGCGTTCCTGCGGCAAGTCGTAATCGAAGAGTGAACTGTCCATTTGTCAGGTGAAGAAAATGCGTCGATTCCGCGATTCGCGTTATCGAATGAGTCAATTGGTTGAAGGCAGGGATGCGGACACAAAAAAACGACCAGCGGCATGGTCGTCATTTTTGATTTTCATCGTGTTTTCCGAAACCGGAAAAATGGTGGTGGGAACAGGATTCGAACCTGTGTAGGGTTTCCCCAGCAGATTTACAGTCTGCCCTCGTTGGCCGCTTGAGTATCCCACCGACCGGTGAAAGGCCGCCTACAGTTCCGGTTTTGAAACAAAGTTCAAGTGTAAATTTAAGAAAAGTTTCACCCCAGTGGGAGGGCCCCTCTTTGAAGCCGTTTTTGAATTCTGGATACCGTGCCGTTGTCGGGTGCCCGAGGGGTACAGGGATGTTCAAAGGAGCCCCGATTCTTGGAAACTGTAGTAGCCCAAGCCTTTGGGATCATGGCGGTTGTTTCCAACGACGACGTGATCGAGAAGGTCGATCCCAATCACTTTGGCGGCCTCGCGCAGCTGGCGGGTGACCTTGATATCCGCGGCGCTTGGAGCGGGATCGCCACTTGGGTGGTTATGGGCGCAGATCACTGCGGATGCTCCATGGCGGATGGCCTCTCGGAAGACCTCGCGAGGGTGCACCAGACTGTTTGAGGCGGTGCCAGAGGTGATTTCGACCTTTTTGATGATACGGTTCTTCCGGTTCAGGCAAAGGGTCCAAAACTTTTCTACCTCGAGCTCTTCGGCTTCGCGTTTCAGGTAGTCCGCTACGAGGTCTGGGCTATCGAGCACCGGCTCGGAGACCGGGGAGCGATCTCGGATGCGTCGGCAAATCTCGATTATGGTAACAAGTTGGAGGGCCTTCACTTTGCCGACCCCCTTTATCTTTTTGAATTCCGCGTCGCTCCACTTCAGGAGCCCGTTGAGGGAGGACGCTTGTTGGAGAATCTCCGAGGCGACGCTCAGCACATTGCGGCCCTTGCTGCCGCTTCGCAGAATCATGGCCATAAGCTCAGTGTCGCTGAGGCTTTGGGGACCGTGGGCTTCGAGTCGCTCCTGAGGACGTTCGTTTACGCTGATATCGCGGAGCTTGGGAGTGCGATAAGTTTCTTGAGGCATGGATTTCGGGGTGGGGTAACAGGCTCCGAAGAGCGAATCCATGGCATACGTATTTCTCCGGATAAGCAACAGCGGAATCCGGCTGTGAGCGGACACAAAAAAGCACGGACCGAAAACAGTCCGCGCGGGTAAAACCGTGATTAGTTGAAGCGGCGAACGTAGCCGTCGCGGCGTAGACGCTCTAGGAACTTCTCTTCCGCTTCGCGAGCCATGCTGGAAATCAGGATTTCCTCGATATTGTCGCGAACCTCGGGAAGCGGCATGTAGCCCTCCGGACGGTGCTCCTCGCAGTAAAGGATGAAGAGGTTGCTCTTGATTTGGATCGGGTCGCTGAAGTCGCCTTCCTTCAGGGCGAAGGCTGGCTCTGCGAGTTGTTCGATGAGCGAACCGCGCGTTACCCAGCCCCAGTCTCCGCCTTTTTTGGCCTTCGGGTCGTTGCTGTATTTCGCTGCCAGTTCGTCGAAGGCGAAGCCCATTTCGAGCTTCTCGTAAATTTCGTCCGCGGTCTGCTTGAGTACTTCTTCGCTCTCATCTGCCAATTTGGTGAGGCGGATCAAACGCAAGTGGATGGCTTCTTCCTCGAAGAACTCCTGCTTGTACTGTTCGTAAAATTCCTCGATGCGAACCGGGCTGACGATGGAGGCGGATTTGCGCATCTTGCTGCGCATGTAGTTCACGATGATCTCTTCCTTGATCATGGTGCGGTGCTCTTCTGGTGTCTTGCCGATCGACTTCAGGTAGTCGAGGTAGAGGGAGCGCTTGCCTTCGAATTTGGTGATGATGGTCTCCTCGATCTCATTGTCCACGAAGCTAGCGGGGATTTGGCCCTTATCGTCGTAGAACTGTTTTACGATCAGGACGTTGTCGGTTAGATTCTGGATAATATCAGACTCCATCTCCTCGATGAGCTGACGGAATTTAACCGGATCGCCTTGTGAATCTGCCTGGATTTGAGGCAGGAACGGCTGAAGTTCGCGTCGTACTTCTTCTACGGTGATAATCTTGTCCTCTGCGATCGCCGCGATGCTGTTCGCCAAGCGTGCGCCTTTCGGAGTTGTCGTTTGGGCAAAACCAATGGCGAGGGGAAAGATCAGAGAGAGGAGAATGGTCGCTTTTTTAATCATATAAGGTGTGCTCGGCATCAGGGCTAAGAGCGGTGACTAGGCAAATTATTGAGGAAGACAAGGATTTCGTTTAGCCGTTTCAAGGCATTATTGGCATTGAGGCGGGGGAACCGGCTTCCGAGTTTGATGTAATCCGACTCTCGGCCTTTGTAAATCCGGCATTTCAATCGATTGCCTTGGGACTCGACCGAATGGATGTTCCTTTGTTCCGCAAGACAACGTATCTCTGTTAATCTTAACAGGGCTTCCACCTCGGTCGGAAACTTGCCGAAGCGGTCAATAATGGTTTCCCGTAGCTCGCGTACCGCCGATGGACTGCCCGCAAGCGCAAGCTTACGGTAGAGGTCGATGCGAAGGCGCGTTTCGCTGATGAAACTGGCTGGGATGCGGGCCTGAATCGGCTCGCACATGCCTTCTTTCAAATCCAAGCGTTTCAGCACTGTAAACCCGTCCTCGTGACGGTTGGCGGCCTGCATTTCCCCTTCGCCCTGGTAGACGAAGTCGAGCTTCACGCTTGCCCGAATCTGGGTAGCGGCGGCGTCTCCCTTGAGACGGGCGACGCTTTGCTTCAACAGTTGGCAATAAAGCTCAAACCCGACGCCTACGATGTGTCCGGATTGCTCGCTGCCTAGCAGGTTGCCCGCTCCACGCAGTTCGAGATCCCGCATGGCGAGTCGGAAGCCGGCTCCGAGCTGATTGTGTTGGCGTATGGCTGCCAGTCTCTTGCGAGCCACGTCCATGAGTCGCTTGTGCTTGTGCAGAAGCAGGTAGGCGTAGGCCTGCCGTTTGAAGCGGCCCACGCGTCCTCGTAGCTGGTAAAGCTGCGAAAGGCCGAAACGATCCGCTCCCTCGATTATGATGGTATTGCAGTTGGGAATATCCAATCCCGACTCGATGATCGTGGTGCAAACCAAGACCTGGTATTTCTGGTTAACGAAATCGAGCATCACTTGCTCAAGCCGCTTCTCGTCCATTTGTCCGTGCCCGACGCCAATGGTGACCTCCGGTACTAGAGTTCGCAACTTGGCCGCCACCGTATCGATGGTTTGGACACGATTGTGCAAGTAGAAAACCTGTCCGCCGCGGGCTATCTCACGCCGTACCACCTCTGCCACCAGAGCGTCGTCGTAGCTTTTGACAATGGTTTGGATGGGCTTTCTTTCGACGGGCGCCGTTTCGATGACGCTCAGTTCGCGAGCCCCCGTAAGCGCCATGTAGAGCGTGCGGGGAATGGGCGTAGCGGACATGGTCATGATGTCCACCGTCGATCGCCATTCCTTGAAGATCTCCTTGTGCTTCAATCCAAAGCGTTGCTCTTCGTCGATGATCGCTAGTCCGAGATCCTTGAAGGAAACGTCCTTTTGCAGGACTCGATGTGTGCCGACGAGGATGTCTACTCTGCCTTGAGCAGTGGATTGTAGGATCTTTTTGATTTCAGCTGGCTTGCGGAAACGGCTGACGGTTTCCACCACGATCGGGTAGCCGGCCATGCGATCGCGAAAATTGAGGAAATGCTGTTGGGCAAGCACGGTGGTCGGTACCAGGATAACGACTTGTTTGCCGTCCATCACAGCTTTGAAAGCAGCCCGGATAGCGACTTCCGTTTTGCCAAATCCCACGTCGCCACAGATAAGCCGATCCATGGGGATGGGCTTTTCCATGTCCGCTTTGGATTCCTTAATAGCTTTGAGCTGGTCGGGTGTTTCCTTGAAGGGGAAGGAGCTTTCGAACTCCGTTTGCCACTCCGTATCGGAGGCGAAAGCGTGCCCGCCTCCGCTGTCACGTTTGGCCTGTAACTCGAGCAGTTTGGCAGCGAGGTCTAGCGTAGCTCGCTCTGCAGCTTCTCGGGTCTTGCCCCAGCGGTTGGAGCCGATCTTGCCGAGCTTGGGTCGCGTTTTGGAAATCCCGACGTAACGGCTGATCAAATGTGCCTCCTGCAAGGGGATGTGAAGTGCCACGCCTTCGTCGAATTCCAGGGAGAGAACCTCTCGCATCTGGCCTTGCATATCCACTTTCGTGATACCGCGGTAGAGAGCGATTCCGTGCTGCAGGTGTACGACGAATTCTCCGTCAACCAGCTCTGCGAAATCGAGCAGCTGATCCACCTGGGATTGGCTGACTAATGCTTTTTGGCGAGTAGGCGGCTTGCGTCCGCGACGTCGCCCGAATAGTTCCGTTTCGGTGATGAGTACGCAGCCCTTGGTTCCTTTCAGAGAGGGCCAGGAGAGTTTTCCCAGCTTTGGCCTGAAGTGGATGCGGAAGCCTTGATTTAAATCGCCTTCCCAGAAGGTAAAGTCGATTTTTGAGAGCTGATCAGACTCGGCTATCAGTTCTTCGATCCGCTTTTTGTCGCTTTCGTTGGGGAGGACCACGAAGACCTTTTCACCCTTTTTGCTCCAGCGTGAAACTTGGTCCAGAAACTGGATACGAGCGGATTGTTCATCCGCGAGCCGTTCGTCGGCGAATTTGGCGCTATCGGGTATGGGACGATAAAAGCTGAGCGATTCCGCTTCGTAAGTAGTCGAGCGTGCAGTCGGGTCTTCCTCGCTGTCGAGATCGAGGTCGGAAAAGGTGGCCCAATCATCCGAGTGGCCAGCGCGAGCGTCGCGGAGCTGGGTCCAGGCTTTGCCGATGCTGTGGCCGCTGGCTTGTTCCAGAGCGGTATCGAAGCTTTCCAGAATCTGGTCTGGTTCGACGATGGCCCAGGAAACCAACGAAGGAAGATGATCTGAGATCCCGTTCTCGGCGGCCTGCATTTCCAGCGTGGGAGATGCGTCGATGACGAGGCTGTCGACCGCCTTGCCTGAACGCTGGCTTACGGGGTCGAGCTCTTTGATGGCGTCGATATCATCACCGAAAAAGTCGATTCGGTAAGGCTTGTCGGATGAGATGGGGTAGATGTCTATCAAGCCGCCGCGGCGAGCGAATTGCCCCGGCGCTTCGCAGAGCCCTTCGCTATCATAGTCCAGCTGCTCGATCTGGGCGATGAGCTCTTCGAAAACGTGTTCCTCTCCGGGCTTGAGCGTGATCTGCGTGGATTCCAGTGCTTTGGCGGAAGGAACCTTTTGAGCCAAGGCTTTGGCAGTGGTCACGAGGGTGATCCGCTTCTCGGGAGATCGGATTTTCGAGAGGATCGCGATCCTTTCGCTGCCGGTTTCAAATTGGTCAGCCGAGGCATCTTCGTCGTTTCCGCGATCGGACGATTCCGGAAAGTAGAGGAAGTCGGGATTTGCCTCAGATTGGCGAGATAACCGATGAAAGTACGCGAGGTCGGCCGCCAATTGTTCCGCTATGCTGGAGTTGCGGACGACGACGATTTGCAGCTTGCTTTTCCGCCCTTGGATCCAGTCTTCGACGATAGGAGCTACGGCTTCTTCACTCACGCCGATAGCCTGATCCCATTGGCTCAGGTCGGGAGGGAGAAGAATGCTTCGGTTGCTGCGAGAAAGGTCGGACACGGGGCTAGTTGACGAAGGAGAAGGATGGCGGATTGCAATGCTCCCTCTGACAGCTAGGCCGGCTTTTCGGACTCTAGTTTCGAGATCGCGATGCGAGCCGCTTTTTCCGCGGCTTCCTTTTTGGTTCTGCCGATTCCGCTGCCCAGTTTTTCGTCGTTACAGAAAACCGCGATTTCGAACTCGCGCTCGTGGGCTTCACCCTTTTGGCCAACAGTTTCGTAACGCAATGCGTTGTTTCCGTGGACGGGCTGGATCAGCTCCTGCAACTTCCCTTTCGGATTGGATATTCCGCCTTTCGCTTTGGGTGCCGTATCCAGATTATTGTAGAGATCCAGAATGATCTTGCGGCTGGTCTCAAATCCAGAGTCAAGATAGACTGCTCCGATGAGGGCCTCGAATGCGTCGCCCAATGCCGAATCCCCATCCGCAACTCCTGCTAGGCGGTCCTTCTGCTTCAGTATCAGATAGGTGCCCAATTCCAATTCACGGGCAATTCCAGCCATGAAATCGCCGCGGGCGTAGCCGGAACGGATCGCGGTCAGCTTGCCTTCGCGATATTTTGGAAACTTAGCGAAGAGCTTTTCGGTGAGGACCAGTTGGATGACGGAGTCGCCTAGGAATTCGAGCCTTTGGTTATTCTTGAGCTGGTCCTTGGTGTTGAGAAGAAAGGAGGGGTGAGTCAGGGACTGGTGCAGCAGGCCCTTGTTTTTGAAGGAATAGCCCAGCTTCTTCTCAAGTTTCTTTACCTTGTCGGCTGGAAGTTCTGCGGCGTTGACGCTCTCGTCCGCGGCTTTTTTGCCGGATTCTTTGGATACGGATTTGATCAAGCGTTTAATTTTAGAAGCAACCATGCCGGGCGGGGACTATTTCTTGCGCAAGGAGAAGCGTTTGATGATCTCCTTGGCTAAGTTGCGGTAAGCTGTCGCACCGGGGTTCATCTTGTCGTATTCGAAAATCGATTGACCGAAGGAAGGCGCTTCGCTGAGGCGGATCGTACGGGGAATCACGGTGTCAAAAATCTTCTCAGGAAGGTTGGTTCGAACTTCCTCGACCACCTCACGCGAAAGATTGGTGCGGATATCGAACATGGTCATGATGATGCCACCCACTTCCAGGTTCTCGTTTACTCCCGCTTCATGGAGGCGATCTACCACGGAAAGAATTTGGCCGAGGCCTTCGAGAGCGAGGTACTCGCACTGCAAGGCGACGAGTAGATAGTCCGCCGCGGCGAGGCTGTTCATCGACAACATGCCAAGGGCAGGGGGACAATCGATGACCACTGCTCGGTATTCGCCCGATTCGAAAAGCGGAGTCAGGGCTTGCTTGAGCTGCAAGAGGTAGTCTTCACGCTGGGCGAGCTCGATTTCCGCTGCGGCCAAGTCCATCTCCGAAGTCAGCAAGGACAGGTTTTTGCGCCCTGTATCTACCACCATATCTTCGATGGCTCCTTCGCCTAGAAGGACAGGATAGACGCTGCGTCCTTCTTGTTTTTCGATTCCGAGCCCGCTGGTGGCATTGGCCTGCGGGTCGAGGTCGATGAGCAGAGTAGGGATCTTCTGATCCGCGAGAGCGGCAGCTAGATTGACAGCGGTCGTTGTTTTGCCGACGCCGCCTTTTTGATTGGCAATGGTAAATACGGTAGTGGAGGCCATAGGATTTGTTGCCTGTGTATGAGGCAAAAATTAGGGATGGCAATGGTTTTGGAGCGGAAGAGAAGATATCCTGCCGCGAGTCGACCAAGCAAAAAAATCCGGCTTCGGGCAGGCTAAATCCGTTTCGGGGTGGTTCGTGTTAAGCCACTCTTATAGCATAAGCGGACGACTGCGTTTATCGGAGATCGGGCCCAATTCCACACCTTGAAGGTAGTCGGATCGGTCCCGATGTCTGGATATTCCTGTGGTCGTGCGAGAAGGACAGGATGAAATTCAGACTACTTATAACATTAACAGCTACTAGTTTTAGTTGCGGCTTTATGTGGGGTGACCAGCTCGCTGACGCCCGAAACCTCGTCGAGCGATGGGTCCAAATAGAGGAAGCCATTTCCCAAGAGAAAGTCGCCTGGCTCGAAAAGGAAGCTGCGCTGCAGGATCTGATAAAGCTGGCGGAACTCGAAATGCAAACGCTCGAGGAAGAGCAAAGCCGACTCGCTGCCGAATCGAACAAGTCCAATGAAACTCGCTTGGCCCTGCGGGAGGATGAAATGGCGGCCAAGGAGCGTTTGACTCGCGTTCGCGAGTTCCTTGCGACCATGGAAGCTCGAATTAAGCCGCTCGAAAAGTCCTTGCCCGCTCCGTTGCAAGAATCATTGCAACCCTTGTTTCTAAGAATTCCGGAGTCTCCCTCGGAAACTCGCATGGGCGCTGCGGAACGTATGCAAACTGTGGTGACGATCTTGAGCCGTATGTTTGAGTTCGACGATAGGGTCGTGGTGGATAGTGAAATTCGAGAGGTAGCCAACGGCGGCAAAAATGAGCTTACGACCCTTTGGGTCGGGCTTGGAGCAGCTTACTACATTGACGAGGCGAGTGGTGACGCGGGTTACGGCGTCGTCTCCCGCGAAGGTTGGAACTGGGTTTCCGAGCCGGAGCTCCGTCAGGAAATTATGCAAGCGATCGAATTGGCAACCGGTAGGGACCAAGACGCTCGCTTCATCGCCTTACCATTTGAGCTGGGGCAGCTCTAGGAGGGAAACGAAATGATGAAATCGCTAGTTAACGGCATTGGCCGTTTGAGTGTATTCACGATAAGTTGCGCAGTCGTTAGCCTTGTAAGCGGCCAGACGATTGATGACTTGGCGGCAAGGCAGCAGGAAAAACTGGAGTCTGCGATTGCCCGACTAGAGGCACAAAGAGAGGAGATTTTCCAAAAACAGATTCCCCTGGCCAAGACCTACAATGATCTGGAGAGACAAGTCGCCGAATCGCGCAAAGCAGTAGCCTCGGCTCGATCTCTGCGAGACAATAATAGTCTAAGTCTGGATGAGTTGAGAACAGCCGTACGGGAGACCAACAAGCAATACGACTATATCGACCGGGTGTTATTCGGCGAGTTCGCCGCCAATTTCGAAAGCGCGCTTTCAGTGGGCGAAATCGCCTCCGACCAGAATGCCCCACGAACTCGCAGCCTTGCCTTGGAAGCGGATGATGGCGATCGGCTCGCGGAACTAGAGGCAAATCTCTCGATGATTGAAGCCGGTCTCGAGCGGGTTGAGAGAATCTTCGGAGGGTATCGTTATTCGGGTGAAGCTTTGAGCTCTGACGGTCGTCTGTTGGAAGGCGTATTCACGCAAGTAGGACCGATGCTTTTCTTTTCAGACGATGCTGGAAGCGAAGCGGGTTGGGTCGAAGAGGGCGAAGGCCTCAGAGCGAGGATTGCCGAAACCCATTCAAACGTGGCGGAAATGGTCGCCGAAACGAGCCGCGCGGGGAAGGGGATGCTTCCTTTAGATGTCACCCTTGGGAACGCTTTAGCTTTGGAAGGCGTTGAGGACAGCATCTGGGAACATCTCAAGAAGGGGGGCGTTTGGGTCGTGCCGATTGTCGGGTTTGCGATCGTGTCACTCCTCGTTGCACTAGCGAAGTGTATCCAGATTTATAAGATTAAGGCAACCGCTCCAGTGGTCGCTCATGAAATTGCGAGAGCCCTTCGTTTGGGTGACAAGGACAAGGCAATCGAGATCGCGAGTCGGCAATCGAGCCCGTCCTGCGAGATGTTGTTGGAGGCAGTGGAGAATGCAGACGAATCGATCGAGTTGGTCGAAGAGGTCATGTACGAGGCGATGCTGAATACCCAACCGCGATTGGAGTCTTTCCTAAATGTCATCGCAGTGACTGCTGCCATTGCCCCCTTGCTTGGACTGCTTGGGACCGTGACGGGTATCATCAAAACGTTTAAGCTTATGAATGTATTCGGAGCGGGCGACCCCAAGCCGCTTATCTCCGGTATCTCCGAAGCCCTCATAACGACGGAGCTAGGTCTCGTTTTAGCCATTCCTGCTCTTATCATCCACGCTTTGCTTTCTCGCAAAGTGGCAGGGGTACTCTCCTCCATGGAGAAGCTTTCGGTTGCCTTCGTTAACAGCCTTTCTCGGAAGGTCGATCGGCGAGGTGGACCCTCGGTTGGAAACTAGGTTGCATGGGGTTTGACTTACAAAGCTTTTGGTCGGAATCGATTCGTATCTGGACCAGTGGAGGGTGGCTGATGGCACCGCTTCTGGCCCTTACGATCTACATCTATTACACCGGAATAGAACTCCTGCTTCGCTTGAATACACATCTGCTTTTTCGCAAAAGAGCGAATCGGATGAGTGATGCGGAAATAGACCGAGCGTTTCGAGATGTACGTACCTCCGTCGGGTCGCTGCTCATAAAAGACGCAGAAACTCCGGAAATGGTGAGGCGACATTTCGTGGAAGTTCGTCACGAGTATCTGCCCGTCGTGGACCGGCGGATACGGTTTCTTGCGATCATTTCGTCCACTGGACCTCTCATTGGCCTTCTCGGAACTGTCACCGGGATGCTTTCCACTTTTGGAGGGATGGTAGAAGAGGGGGCTAGCAAGTTTGACAATATGATCAAAGGGATTTCCGAAGCGCTCATAACGACGCAATCCGGACTGATTATCTCGATTCCCTGTTTTGTGCTCTTGGCAATTATATTCCAAAGGCGGCAATGTCTGGAGAGGAGCTTGTCCTCGCTGGAGCGCTACAACACCAGACTCGCATTGCGACAAAAGCAATGTCCGGTGCGGCGGGTGCTGCCGTTTACTTCAACCTTTTCCAAGAGGGAGAATCTCGCAGGATGAAAAATCGAAAAATGCTCTTCACTGGCGAGCAGAAGAACAACGAGATCAATATTTCGCCTCTCATCGATATTGTATTCATTCTTTTGATATTCTTTATCGTTACAACTGTCTTCGTGGAAGAGACCGGAGTCGAAGTGCAGCGGCCGCGGGCATCCTCTTCTGTTGATCTGGAAAAGAACTCCATTTTGATCGCGATAACAGACGACGGCCGAATCGTCTACGGCGGCGAGGAGATCGGCGTAAATGGTGTGCGAGGCATGGTTAGGCGTTTGATCAAACGCGAGCAGATGCCTGTGATTATCCAGTCGGATAAGAGAGCTCCAGTAGAGCTTTATGCCCGCGTTCACGATGAAGCCTCTTTGGCGGGCGCAAAAAATATTAACCTAGCAACCAGCCAGAATTGAAGGGATGGATAACGTAGCTCACTGGAAACATGGATCCTGGATCGCCCTTATTAGCGCGGTGGTCTTGGCGTTTGGGCTATTTCTGTTGATCCCGCTAACTCAATTGCTGGAAGACGAAGAACCGATTCCGATGACGGTCAGGCAAGTGCTGACTCTTAACCCGCCGACCCGTGAGGCGCCGCCTCCTCCTGAAGATGCTCAGCCTGAGGAAGAGGTTCCCCCTCCAAAGTTCGAACAAGTCGTTCAGGACATTCCACTTATGGAATTGGATTTGGAACTGGATCCAGGAGCAAGCGACGCCATTGCCATGGCTACCCCGCTGCAGGACTTTGCTGACGAAACGGAAGTGATGGAAAGCATCGAACAGATTTTCAGTTTCGACGACATGGCCGAGTCGCCCCGTCTTGTATCTGTTCCGCGAGTACGCTTCCCACGTACTTTATCAGCCCGTGGTGTGCTCGAAGGACGGGTAGTTCTTTTGGTTGTGATCGACGAGGAAGGTCTCGTGTCGGTCGAGCGTGTGGTATCGTCCACTCATGAAGAGTTGGTGGAGGAGGCGTTGAGAGTGGCTAAAAAGGCACGCTTCTCGATTCCAGTCGTGGATGGGAAAAAAGTGAAGGTACGCGGCGAATGGCCCCTGCTCATGCAGGCTCTGGAAAAGTAATTTGGAATGTATCGATATGTTGGATAAGGCTTTTAGAAATCTTGGTGGCCACGTGGCACAAAGAGCATTTTGCGTCCTATCAATAGTGGCGACTCATTGGGTGCAGGCCGCTGTGCCGGACTTGTCCTCCATCGGGGCGCCACGCGGTGGAGGCGATTTTTTCTCTCTCTACTCCGCGAATACTGAGATAGAGCCGGATTTGAGTGCCGAGGATCTAGAATTCTATCAAGAGATCGCTCCTCTTCTCAATACGGATACCGCAGCGGCAATAGAGCTTCTCAAGCCTCAGCTCAGCGAGGAGAGCTCCGCTGGTTTTGATTTTATCCTGGGAAGCCTACTTTATGTGCAGGGGGATATGGGCGAATCGATCGTCTGGCTAGAACGAGCGGTAGAGAAAATGCCCAATTTCCGGCGAGCCCATCGAATGCTGGGATTGTGCCGGACACAACTTGGAGAGGAGGCCTCTTCGATCGAAGACTGGAAGAATGTTATTACACTTGGAGGGGGAGATGCCCAAAGCTACGGGCTATTGGGCTATGCGTATTTGTCTCAAGAAAACTACTACTCAGCTCTTAAAGCCTATGAAATGGCACGTTTGTTTGATGCGGATAGTCGGGATTTCAAACAAGGACTCGCCCAGTGTCTTCTCATGACTGGCCAGCGGGAACAGGCCATTTCTCTCTATGATGAATTGTTGAAGCAAGACCCGAAGAACGCTGAATTCTGGTTACTGCAGGCGAATGCCTATGTGGCTTTGGATCGGCGACAAGAAGCGATCGCCAATATCGAATTCCTCCGCGAAATGGAAAAGGTCGATTGGGCGAGCCTCGTATTATTGGGTGATCTTTATCTAGCCCGTGGAGCTTACGAACTAGCGGTCGACCGTTATTTAGAATCTGTCGAAAACGCAGATAGTTTGGATAAAGAAAAAGTCCTTTTGCCTCTCGAGCGTCTGTTGGCTTATCGCTTATTCGAGGAGGCAAACTCCTTTATCGCCGCATTGGACGCAAGCGCCGGAATCGAAGGTGAGTGGAGCAAAGGCGAAGAGTACCAGCTATGTCGCGCTCAGGTGGCTATGGAGATGGGGGATTTTTCCGAGTCGGAGTCCGTATTGAAAAGTATCGTACAGGCTAATCCAGTATCTGGGCAGGCTCTTTTGCTCCTGGGAGATCTCTGCAAAAGGACCGAACGTAGCGAGGAGGCGGTCTTCTTTCTGGAACGAGCAGCGGCAATTGATGCAGTGGAAGCGGATGCCTTGCTCGCTCTTGGAAGATTGGAAGTCGAGCGGGGAAGGTTATCCGAAGGTATAAAGTTCCTCAAGGAATCTCAGAAACTACGCCCAAGGGAAAATGTGGCTGCCTATCTCGCCCGCGTGAAGGAAGTTCTTTCTTTGCGCAAGGGCCGTAAATCATAGTCGAACCTGATTCGGCTTTTTGCGAAACCCTTTAAATCCTTTTTGGGGTCGATCTTTTCCCTCATGGAGCGGCGTTCGTTCGAAAATGTTGTTAGTTTGGCGTCCTAACTTCCCAACACTATGAAAACGGATACAAACGAACTGCCTCCTTTTGGCCCTACCAAATTCCTGGCTCTCTCCGCTCTTGCGGGATTTGCCTCTTTGAGCGTGGCTCAAGAAGCTCCAGTCGACACTGTTCTCGAAGAGACCACTCTCACGACAGCCGAGCTGCCGACGAGTCTCGGCGATGTCACGACAGACGCTGAAATAGATAGCGCTTCGCTCGAACAGTGGTCGACTGAGGATTTGGAAGGTCTTTTCAAGACAACACTCTCCGCCAAGGCGGGTGGCGGCCGGACTCAGACCCAGGACATCTACATCCAAGGGCTCCAGTCAAGCATGACCAACGTCACGATCGACGGGGCTCAACAGGTCGGACTGATATTTTACCATGCGGGTTCTGGAGGCAGTATCGAAACGGACCTTCTCAAGTCGATTTCGATCAGTGCGGGTACCTCCAATGCTCTGAGTGGACCGGGAGCCCTCGGCGGTTCTCTCGCATATGAGACTAAGGATGGATTCGACCTTCTTGAGAGTGGCCAATCCGTTGGTGGATCAGTGAAAGCCACTTACTACGCGGATCGTGAAGACGGGTATAAACTGAACGCTATGGGTTACGGCCTCCTTAGCGATGACTGGAGCTATCTTGTATCAACTGGATATTCCGACATCGGAAACTATACGGATGGCGCTGGCCAAGAAGTGATCCAGACTCACTATCGCCGCAAAAGCGCTTTGGCCAAGGTCTCTGGAAATATTGATGAATCTCAGAGTTTGTCAGTGAGCTACGAATACATCAAGGACCAGGGTGCAGGTTCTTTGCGAGCTAATGTCTATCCTGGAGAAGAGGATTCGGTTCCAAATATCAATGAACGCGAAACGCTCACCTTCAATTACGGTTTTAATCCTCTCGGCAATGACGCAGTGGATACGACTTTCAAGTTCTACACCACTGAACGAAGTCTAATTGGCGATACCAATAATGCCATGATCAAGTCCGTCGGCTTGGATCTGCGTAATACTAGCCTATTGCTAGACAATGGAATGACCTTCACTTACGGCACTGATTTCCGGGAAGACACCTACGGAAGCAACAGAGTCGAAGGGGATGAAGTCGGATCGGTTCTCGGTTTCTACGGTCAGGCAGATTGGGAGCTATCCGAGGCATTTCTCCTCTCTGCAGGAGCTCGCTATGATAGCTACGACCTAGAGTCGCGGGATGGCACGACCTTTGATCAATCAGGTTTCAGCCCTAATGCCACCTTGCTCTACAACGCCACACAGGATCTGACTTTCCACGCCACCTATGCAGAGGCATTCCGAGGCGTTTATCCGGTGCAAAGCTACCTCACTAACTCTGAAACCGATCCGGACATTAAGCCTGAAGAGTCGACCAATTTAGAATTCGGTTTGGAGTATACCTTCGGTGACTACTTTGTCAGCGGCAAGTTGTTTGAAACTACCATCGACAATGTCATTAACCCTCGTCCTCGCGGCACGCCTCGTACGAATCTGGGAGACTACTATGCGGATGGATACGAGCTCATGGTGGGTGCGAACATCGACAAGTTCCGTGCGAGCGCGGGGGTTATCCTATCCACTCCAGAAGTGACGAATGTAGACGGAACGGTAACCGACGAGACGCTCAGTGTTAATATGAAGACCGGCCGTACCTGGCTCGGAAACTTCGAGTACCGACTCGCTGAGATGGGCATAACGACCGGCTGGACTGTGGAGTACGTTCAAGCGGTTAGTACCACGGGAGCGAGAGGAACGACGAAGAAGTCTTCCACCATCGTGCACGACGCTTTCCTTCGCTGGGAACCCGTCGCTGACTCGTTGGATGGCGTTTCCATCAATCTCGCAGCGAGCAATATCTTCGACAACGATTATTACGAGCAGACCACTTTCGCTTACATGAATGGCTATGCCGCTCCGGGACGGGATGTGACATTGACTTTCGGATACAAGTTCTAGTCGAAGCTACATCTTAAATGTAAGGCTCCGATAGGTAGCCTATGATGTTTGCGTTCTTTGGAATCACAAGCCCCCTCGGCCACGGCGAGGGGGCTTCTTTGCGACTCGAATGCTAGACTGTCGACCGGTTCAAATTTAGGCTTGCTCGGAAAGTCTCCAATTTCGTTCTGATTCAGAATGGTCGAAGTTGGTCCTCTTCGCTTTTTGTTCGAGCGATTTTCAAGTCGCCCGTGTGTTTAGTCGATTTTCTTTCGAAGAGTAAAACAGAACACTCTTCTTCGGCGATTGGATTATGCATCTCCCCTCGAGGGACAACGTACATTTCTCCCTCCTTCAACTCAACTGCTCCATCCTCGAGTTCGATTTTGAGAGAACCTGAAATGACCAAGAATAGCTCATCCTCTTCGTCATGCTTATGCCAGGCAAAGTTTCCCCTCAGTTTCGCTACCTTGGCGTAAAAGTCGTTCACTTCTCCAATGACGCGTGGCGACCAAGTTTCCTCTAATTTCGAAGCCTTATCCTTGAGGCTAACAACCCTATTATCCATGGAGCTGACGTTTGTTTGATTCGACTGCGTTTGCAATGTTACAAGGCCTTAGAGCTGGATCCGTGCTGATTCGAAGATAAGAACTGCAAGCGTCGGGGCCTATTTAAGTCTACCGCGTTTGCTTTCTTGTTCGTTTCTAGCCTTGGATAGGTATGGTCATAAAAACGCTATTGGGGTCCGGCTTGTAGTCGGAAAATGGATCGCAGACTATGAAGCCAACGCTCGCATATAAAGTGCGTGCCGGCAAAAAGAAGGGCATCCTACCCGTCTCCAAACTCAATCGCACGTACTTTCTAAGACGTGCCTCCAATATAATGTGCTGGAGTAAGGTGCGTCCGACTCCACGACCACGGACGGAGTCCTTGGTCCTCATGGATTTAATCTCGCCATGTGTCGGGTCGAGTTCCTTCAAGGCGATGCATCCTACCAGTTCTCTCGCTGAGAGAGCCACCCAAAAGGTGACTTTCTCCGACCGTAAGCCGTCTAGATCCAAGGCGTGCTTACTCTCAGGAGGAGAGACTGATCTCATGTCCTCGAGGTGCTCCTCTAGAAAATTGGCTATTTCGGGACCGCTGAGATCATCGGTCCGTATTTGAATTTCCATTTCCTCTAGACTAGCTCAAGCTCAGGCAGATACCGTGACTGTGGCCCCCGGGTGTAGCAGCGTTCTTGTTGATTTAAGCATTTCGCGGACCAGATCACTCGGGGCATTTTTGTCAGTCCCCCGTTTTACGAGCCTCAGTGGCGACGCAAACCTAGAAAAGCTTCGCTCTGTCCAGTGAGAATCGCCTGTAAATCTAAAATGTTCAGCTTGACTTGGATCAATTAGAATAACCTGAAATCTTGGATTATCTTATATTATATTTAGCTTTTAGATCCTGTTCGGTCTTTGCAGCATCGTTCACTAAATCTGAAGGAGGCCCTTCGTAGTTAGAAAACTTAACTACGAGCACTATGTGTGGTATATCGACCTCAGTCGGTTGGCCCAATTCCATTTCCCTAATACTCTTCGGACTTTCAACTATACCTGGAAACCGAGAGCGGTTTAGATCCACATCAGAAAATGGATATTCATATAGCCTCAATTCTTTCGTGTTGATGTTTTCTACTGCTTTCAACTCGAAATGGGTATATCCGATTTCTTGCGCTAATTCGGATGCTCGCAATGCTGCGAGATCAAAGACTTTTCCTCGAGAGGATTTGGGCTTGCCCAAATATCCGACGGCATAGAGGTCCGGTTCTATCCTGATATGGCTATAACCTACCTGTTGGCCTGAAGAATACGATGTATAGTTTATGTTGGTGCAAGAACAGAGAAAGAGGGAGAAAATTAATAGAGAGAGGGTGGGTGATTTCATTGTTTTCTGACTTCAAAAGACTCTTGGAATCGAAATTGATAAGCGGTTAACACGCCGCAACCGCCAGAATTACGAGGGTCCCTTTAAGCCAGACGGACTCGGCGTCTGACTAATACCACTCCGAGCAGGGACAGAGAGAGGAGTGCGATCGTGCTGCCTGAGTCGGGGACGCTTACTGCTGCTCCAGCCCATCCTTGAGCTCCTTCGTCGAGGTAGCGACCACCGAAGATTTTCGTAGTCAAGACGCCGCCACCACCAAGGAGGTAAGAATCTAGCTGTGGAATCATAGCTGAGCCAATTCCTGTGAGTTCGATGAGGTCTAGTTCGAAATTGAAATCGTACATATACGGACCAGAAAGGGTATCAAACTTGAGCAGAGACTCATCGACGTAGCTTGAAGTATATACCGAGCCATCGGACCCTAACTCGTTTCCTGCGGCGTCATAAAAAGTAGCATTTTTTAAGATCCCTGTGTCTTGTACAACAAACGGACTGTACACATCTTTTCGATCGGCTCCCGAGCCCACCTGCAAGAGCTGGTCTTTCGAGGGGTAAAAGTCCAATACGATTCGTACAAAATCGCCGACTTCCATGTCCGCCATTTTGCCGTAGTAAAATAATTCAAGGAAATAGAATTCT
Source organism: Pelagicoccus albus (assembly GCF_014230145.1). Taxonomy (NCBI): domain Bacteria; kingdom Pseudomonadati; phylum Verrucomicrobiota; class Opitutia; order Puniceicoccales; family Pelagicoccaceae; genus Pelagicoccus; species Pelagicoccus albus. The sequence goes on along the minus strand of NZ_JACHVC010000013.1, from coordinate 176,520 downwards.
CTGTAAGACTCTCCTTCACCGGTGAAAATGGGTGCTCCATTCAAGTATTTTTCCGGAATCACCATAGTGTTATCTTGAACCGCTCCATAGAGCTCCAACGTCAGCGCTTCCGCTCGATTGCTGAAAGAAGCTGAAATGGCCAGGCCAAAGAGGAATAGAGCGAGCAGGGGGCGCGTGCCTTTAGTGCTGATGCACGAAGGGGAGGATACTTGTGGGTGTGGATTCATACCGCCAACAACAGTGGCTTCGACTACGATTGCAATACCGGTGCTGGAACTTAAGGTTTAGCCCGATCCCTTTGACGTCGGATACACTAGAACTACCGAAGTAATTGTATTTGCTTTAAGGGGACGGTGGGAAATCGAGCCAGGGCTTATTCAGTCGACGACCGTTTCTCAACTTCCACCTCTACCGGTGCGACGCGTATCGACTCGATAATCACATCTTCGAGTGGTTTATCGTTCGGGTCCGTTTCGACCTTCGAAATCGCTTCCGCTACCTCCATTCCGGATATCACTTTACCGAATACGGTATGCTTTCCGTCGAGCCAAGGCGTTCCTTCTTTGTTCGTTACGATAAAGAACTGGGATCCGTTGGTATTGGGACCAGAATTGGCCATGCAGAGAGTTCCGTAGTCGACGTGGTTGAGAAGCTCGCCCTTATCAAGCAAAGGTTCTTGGTATTCCAAGGCGTCGAGAACTTCCTGTACTTGGATTTCGAACATTGGTTCGTAGCCTCTGGCTTCCTCCATTTTGGAGTACAGATCTGCTATGAATTCGATGGGGCTCTCGCCGCGATATTCACGTAGGTGAGGAGCGACTACGTTCTGGAAGACGTATTTTGCCCTTTCTTCGGTTTCGATCACTCCGTTCATGGGCAGTCCGGGCGTGTACGTTTCGTCTTCGAATGTATAGCCAGGTCCACCCATTCCTGTGCCCAGCGGATCGCCTCCTTGAATCATAAAATCAGGTATGACCCGGTGAAAAATCAAGCCGTCGTAGAAAGGCTTTGCTTGTGCGACGCTCTCGCCATCTTTCAGAAATCGGGTCCCGTCCGCGAGATCCATGAAGTTTTTCACCGTTTTGGGAGCATCAGTCTCGAATAGCCGAACCACGATCTCGCCCATGTTAGTGCGGATGGTGGCGTGGTATTGGGTCTCCTTTTTTGCACAGCCACTGAGAGCAGCAAGGAGGAGTCCGGCTGAGATGATGAGATAGAGATTTGATGTACGTATTGAGCACATGGTGAGAGGAGATTTCCTGGCAGGATTGGGGAGTGATTGAAGTGAGGCCTGTAATTATTCCTACAAAAATCGTGATTTCCCATGAAAATGTTGCGAAGGGGGGGCTTTGAACCAGATTGACCTAGGTCGGGCTGAAGATCCCGGCTCCCCCTTTTTTTAGTATGAAAGCCCTTATTATTGGAAGCGCTCGATTTATGGCCCCCAACCTCATGGCAGAGTTGGTGCAGCATGAGGTCGAGGTAGCTCTAGCCGACTCCAACCCACCTCCCGAGGATATGCAGGAACTCGTGACCCATATCCCTGTAGACAAAGCTTCGCTCGGCTTTTATCGGGAGGAATGCCTCGAGTTCAAACCGGACGTGGCCATTCATTTATCGGCCAATTCTGGCGATGAGGTCTCGTCTTTTCTGGACGTGTTTCAAGGTCAAGTCTCGCACACCGTAGTAACGAGCAATACCAATGTCTACCTGGCTCACGGACGCTTGCGTGAAACCGAACCAGGCTCCTCGATTTCCGTTCCGATCGATGAGAACTCGCCACTACGCACGAGAGCTTTGAATGGAGAGGGAGCGGACAAGCTGGTAGTCGAGAAGATCATGCGAAATGCCAAGGACCCCAGTACGGTCCTCCGTTTGCCCCCGATTTATGGTCCTGAGGATTACCATCGACGCTTTTACCCTATGATCGTTCGGATGCTCGACGAGCGTCCTTTTGTATTGCTCGGGCACGATCAGGCTGCCTGGCGGTGGACTCACTCCTATGTAGGCGACGTAGCTCACGCCCTGTTTTTGGCGGCAACAAAGCCAGGGGAAGGGCACCGCGTCTACAATGTTGGCGAGCTTAAAACGCCTACTATGAAGGAACGCCTCGAGCATCTCGGCCTCGTTTTGGGCTGGGAAGGGCGAATCAAAGTGATTTCCGCCAACGAATTGCCTCCGTATCTGCAGACTCCCGGCGATTTCAATCAAGACTTGCTGATCGATACCTCCGCGATCCGAAAGGATCTCGGGTACAAGGAACCAAACGATTATTACGATGGCCTAGCGGATTCTGCTGAGTGGTATCGCGAAAACCCACCGGCCCAAATGGCGGGCAAATCATTCGACTATTCGGCCGAAGATTCCGTGAACGCCATGGAGATTCGCGATTAGCGAACGATCTATTCTTCGATGACCTGCATTGAGGTTCGGGTCGTTTTGTTGATGAAGATCCAACCGTCTTCTATCGCCACATCGACATCGATCAGGCTCGTGTAGTGTCGGGTGTTACCAAACTGCACCACCTTTTCTTCCTCTTGGATCTTGACCAAAGCCTCTTGGCCGGTGGCCGAATATTCGATGTCCATAACCATGGACTGAACCATCATCTCTTTGGCCGTATCGAAGATGTCTTTCACCATTCCCAGATAATCTTGGCGGTAGATCCGAGTCCGGTTGGAGTCGTAAGCGTCCACAGCGACATAGTTAGGAGCGAAAAAGCTCTCGTAGGTGCTGAAATCAAGATTGGTGGCGGCTTCGTCGCTTAGGGCAAACAACTGCAAAATCGTTTGGTCGTTCAGCTCTCCAACATAGTAGCCGTAGTCTAAGGTGGACTCGCAGGAGGTCGAAAACAGACTCACAAACAGTAGGGCGAATAGGGCGACGAGAGGAGACTTCTTCACGCCGGGCATTCCACAGACCGCTCGCTGAAGGTTCAAACGTTTTTGTGGTTGGGGCTTAAATCGCTTAACGACCGCTGGCCAAGTCGGGAGCTTTGCTAGATCGGTTTTTTCTAATTGCTGCAGAGAGCCTACCAGCTCTTTTTAGGCCGCAAACATTTGATGAAACCGCTTCCGCTTAGCTTTTATTTACAGGTCGTCCTATGTGCCGCACTTTGGGGCAGCGCCTTTCCTGTGATCAAGCTGAGCTACGAGGCCTTAGCCGTCGAAGGGTTTGGCGAGCGAATGGTATTTGCCGGTATCCGATTTATGATTGCGGGCCTGATTATCGTCCCGTTTTGCCGTAGTTCCGTTTTAGGCACACTGAAACGAGCTCCCAAGGGCAATCTGCTTTGGATCATCTTGGGACAGACTTTTTTCCAGTATGTATTTTTCTACTACGCATTGAGCGTATCCAGTGGAACACTTGGCGCTTTGCTCGGAGGTGCCGGCAGCTTTTGGTGGATGTTTTTGGCTCCGATTTTCCAAAAAACAGCCATGCCCAGCAAAAAGCATTGGGCGATATTGCTGGTGTGCGCCTGCGGTATCTCGATCGCTGTTTACGCTCCGGGTGCTGGCAGCGGGAACGTGATGCTCGGATCTACCGCTTTTTTGCTGGCGTCATTATCCGGAGCGATGGGAGCGATCGGACTAAAGCGGATTTCCATAAATCACGGCAGCAGGGCGATTACTTCAATTTCTCTGTTTGTTGGCGGCCTGATGCTTTTGCTGGTGGGAGCTCCCAGTGGTTGGACTGGCTTTTGGGCTGATCTTAAACCAAGCGCATTTGGATCTTTGGCGTATTTGAGCTTTTTGTCCGCTACGGCATTCACGGTCTGGAATCGTCTGATCGAACAATATAGCGTCAACGTCTTGTCGGCTTACCGATTTTTGATCCCGCTGTTTGGAGTCGTCGAATCGGCTTTGCTTGTACCAACAGAATCGATCGGTCCGGGCATCGTATTTGGAGGCCTCATGATCGTGACGTCGCTCTTCGTGTCAGGACGTATCAAGGACAACTGAACACTTCGGTTCAGTAAAAGTCCGCATCCTTATCAGAACTGTATTCTCCGAATGAAATACGGACATGCTCGTTGTTTCATTGTTTTTCATCGAAAGTCAGCGATTTCTTCGGAAGTCTAAAACGACGCACAATAGATATTATGTCTAATTAAGGAATTAGTCCCTAATCGAGGTTCTCCAACAATTCTGTAGCCTATGACCTATCGGTCTTCTTATCTTCTTTTTGCGTCAGAGCTACTGGATCAGCGTCCCATCCATCCGCCGTCTACAAGCATAGTCGAACCGTGCATGTAGGCCGCTCCTTCTGAACAAAGGAAAACCGTGGGGCCGACAAAATCTTCTGGCTGGCCCCAGCGACCCGCTGGGATGCGGCTCAAGATGCTTTTGCTCCGTTCTGGATCGTTTCGTAAGGCTTCCGTATTGTCCGTGTCGATGTAGCCTGGAGCGATGGCATTTACGTTGACGCCCTTGCCGGCCCATTCGTTTGCAAAAGCCATCGTCAATTGACCAACGCCGCCCTTGCTAGCCGCGTATCCTGGCACGTTGACGCCGCCTTGGTATTTAAGCAGCGAAACGACGAATACGATCTTGCCGGAGCCGCGTTCGACCATGAGCTTTCCAAGATCACGGGTCAGGACGAATTGGGCGTTGAGGTTGATCTCGATGACTTTGTCCCAGTATTCGTCGGAATGTTCGGCCGCGGGTGCCCGCAAAATAGTTCCCGCATTGTTGATCAGAATATCGATCACGGGATGGTCGCTGGTGACTTGTTTGATGAAAGCCCGCAATGAGTCGCGATCCGAAAAATCGCAGGAGTATGCTGAGAATTTTTTCCCAAGGGCCGTAATCTCGTCTCCAACTTCGCTCCCTGCCGCTTTCAGGCTGGAACTGACGCCGATGATGTCTGCTCCTGCCTTCGCGAGCCCGATAGCCATCGCTTTTCCGATGCCGCGTTTGCAGCCTGTGACCAAGGCGACTTTTCCTGTTAGATCAATTTGATACATTCTGACTGGCTATGAGTTTTGGTGGATGAGGCGTTGCGCAATTCGGTTTTGTTAAGGCGTACCAGCGTCGACGAGGACAATGTGGCTGCACTTGCCGAACCGGTTACGAGTAAACTCCACAGCAGACCCTGTTCCAAGCTTTAATAAGAGTTGACTGTCGGATCTCCTCAGGCGCTGTCGAATTCCAGTGTATCCAAAAAACAAAAAATCCCGAAGCCGGCCCCTATTGATTTGGACTGGTCTTCGGGATGAGATTTACCATCAACCGCCGATTCAGGCAGCTCTCGCTTCCTAGTGTAGGAAGCTTCGGATTCCAGTGGCGGTCAGGGTCATTCCGTATTCGTTCACGGCATCGATTATCAAATCGCTGCGGAGCGAGCCGCCGGTTTCCACTACGTGCTGGACGTTTGACCTGCTCGCTCGGTCGATATTGTCGCGGAATGGAATAAAGGCGTCGGAGCCGAGGCAGATGTCCTTGTATTGGCTAATCCACTCGGAGCGCTCTTCCTTGCTAATGGGTTCAGGGCGGGTGTTGAAATTCTCCAACATGTTCGCCTCTTCATGGCCGCTCAAACTGTCCCAAAGCAAGTACTGGTCGATCAGGTTGGTTTTTTCGACCTTCTTGAGGCCTTCCTTGAAGTCTAGTCCGCGAACCTTGGGGTGACGCTGCAGGAACCACTTGTCTGCTTTGTCACATGCGAGTCTGGTGCAGTGGATACGGCTTTGTTGGCCGGCTCCCATGCCCACGATTTGACCGTCATAGGCAATGCTGATCGAGTTGGATTGCGTGTACTTCAGCGAGATCGCCGCCACGAGCAAGGTGTCGAGAGCTCCCTCGGAGATGTCCTTGTTTTTGGATACGACGTTCTTGAAGTCTTCCTTGGTGAAGAGCCGGCTATTGCGCTCCTGTGCGACGGTTACCCCGAAGATTTCACGCTTCTCGATTCCGGTCGGCATGAAATCGTAGTCGACTTCCAGCATGCAGAAACCGCCCTTTTTCTTGCTCTTGAGAATCTCCAAGGCCTCTGGCTCGTAGCCCGGGGCAATGATCAAGTCGCTCACTTCAGTCTTCAGAAATTGAGCGAGGCTCACGTCGACCACATCACTGACAGCGAGTACATCGCCGAAGGAGCAGAGGCGGTCCCCTCCTCTAGCCCGCACGTAGGCGGAGGCGACAGGGGAGAAATCGGTCGTCTTCAGAAACTGGGATTCCTTGAAGGCGTCGTCGATCGGCTTGGCGATAGCTGCGCCGGCCGGGCTGACGTGCTTGTAGGAGGCGGCGGATGCTTTGCCGGTCGCTTCCTTTAGTTCGCGAACGAGCTGCCAGGAGGTCAGGGCGTCCAGCATATTGATATAGCCAGGCGCTCCGTTTACGATCTTGATCGGTGATGGCTCTGGAAACTCGAGGAAAGCTTCTTTTTGGTGAGGGTTTGTGCCGTAGCGGAGTGAGATCATCATCCTCTCTATGCGAGTGGTTTGAGCAAATGCAACATTCAGGTAGCCTCTGCTTCAAATATCCCTAACAAGTAAGAGCGTCTTCGAGTTTGCCAGTGAAGCGTTCCACCGATCTAGATTGCGAAACTCAATTCAACCCCCGTCTGACCATGAAAACGATCCCTCTAAAACTTCTCGCCGCATCCTTGTCTTTCGCCTTCGGAACTCACGTTTTTTCCGATGAACTGCCTCCGCTAGATTGGGAAGAGCTTGGCGAGACGAGCCCTTGGCAGTACACGGAGCTCCACCGAGACGTAACTGTCGTAACCCCCGGCCAGAATGGCAGCGCCCCTTCGGACGCAGTGGTCCTTTTTGACGGAAGCGACCTATCGCAGTGGGAGAAAACGCCCTTCGGCGAAGGCGTTCGCATGGATCGCACAGAGCACTTCCTCAAGCGTTACGACTCGGCGGAAAAGCTGGGACCGGCGGCTTGGAAAGTGGAAGATGGGGAAATCATTGCCGGACAAAAGCAGGGAGCGATCGCCAGCAAACAGGCATTTGGCGACATGCAGTTGCACATCGAGTGGTACGTGCCTGTCCTAGAAGGTAAAGAGGGTCAGGAGTACGGAAACAGTGGGATCTTTCTGATGGGGCTATATGAGCTTCAAGTCCTAAACTCCTATCAGAACGAGACTTACTCAAATGGGCAAGCAGGCGCTTTCTATAAGCAAAGCGAACCGCTCGTGAATGCATCTCGGGCCCCCGGCCAATGGCAGAGCTACGACATCATTTTCACCGCTCCTCGCTTCAACGAGAAAGGCACGCTCTCAACGCCAGCCAAGGCGACTGTGTTGCACAACGGCGTGCTGATTCAGTGGGATACTGAATTGCAGGGGCCAACCTCTTTCATCGGCGAACCCTACTATGTGCCGCACCCAGAAAAATTGCCGATCGTTCTACAGGACCACGACAACCCAGTTCGCTACCGGAATATTTGGGTGCGGGAGCTGTAAGGTATTACCAGCATTAGCTGAAAAATTTGCCCTCTGGTTAGGCGGCTTTAAAGAGATTATCCGTTGCCAAGGCCAAGCTTCTTGGCTTCACATGGGAAGCTTAGATGCCGGATCCCCAACTCACGCTTCACACCTCCAATCGGGTTGAAAACCTAGCCAAGCGCTTGGTTGAAGTGTCGCGTCGAGAACCACTCTCGCGGTTGCTTTCCCAAGAGACGGTGATGACTCTCAATCCGGGAATCGCTCGCTGGCTGCAGTTCCAAATCGCCCAGCAGGCGGGAGTTTCCTTTGGCTGGGATTTTCCGCTGCCAGGGAAACTTTTCTCCCGAGTCCTAAGCGGATTTGAGCCATATTTCGACAGTAGCGGTGCCTTTCCCGAAGACCTTGCCCGCTGGCATCTGCTGGAGATTTTGCAACAGCTCGAGGATCAACCGCGATTTCGGGATATCTTGAGGTATTGCTCCGCCGATCAAGGGGCTCGCCGCTACTCGTTTGCCAACCAAATGGTTCGCATGTACGACGAGTATCTTGTTTACCGCCCGGAAGAAATAATCTCTTGGGAAGACAAGCCGGATGAGTCTAGATTCGACTGGCAAGCGGAGCTCTGGCGCAGACTGATTCGACGTTTGTATCCCAAGACGGCTCAGCCACGCCACATCGCTCGGCTTTGGTCGGATTTGCGGCATGGACGTATTTTGGAGCTGGCCTGCGAGCCGGCTCGTTGGCCCGAGCGTCTGATGGTGTTTGGGGTGTCGTCGCTAGCCCCACTTTATCTGGATCTACTGCATCAGCTTTCCCAATACCGGCCGGTCCATATCTTTCTGCTGCAACCTTCCGACTTGTATTGGGCGGATCTCAAAACCCGCAAACAAATGGGCAAGATCGCCCGTCAAGCGGCTCGTAAAAGTGGCAGGAAGCTGACCAACGATCCGGAGGATTGGCTCTACGAAACAGGAAATCCTTTGCTTCCCGGCTTCGGCAAGCAGGGTCAAATGTTCTTGGATCAGCTGATCGACAAAAATCCCTTGCAGGATGATTCAGGATTTGTTCCTCCAGCCGAAATCCAAAGCCAACTCGCGTGCCTGCAGACTGATCTGTTCGCTATCCAAGATCGCGACGTCGAGAAAGGTTCGGCACCCTTCCCTTCTTATGATGGGACGATTCAGTTGCATTCCTGCTCCAGTCGTCGCCGCGAGATCGAGACAATCTGGGATTTGATAGTCAAACGCTTGGACGATGATGCGCAGCTCAAAACGAGTGATATCCTTGTCATGGCTCCAGACATACAAGTTTATCGCTCGCATATCGAAGCAGTATTTAAATCGAAACGAGGAACGGATCTAGAGATTCCGTATTCCATCGCGGACAATATTGCTGGGCGTCGGCCGGGCGTGATGAGCGGTCTCCTTGCCATACTCCAATCCGTCTCTTCTCGAGCTAGTTCCGCAGACGTCATGTCCCTTGTCGAATCACCGCTCTTGCGTGAGGTTTTTCAGTTCAGCGATCGGGATTTGGAAAGCATCGAGTTCTGGATACGCGAATTGGGCATCACGTGGGGCTGGGATAGCCAGCATCGCTCACAACACGATGGTTTTGCAACCGATCGCAACACGTGGAAGGAAATGCGTTCTCGCCTCATCGCGGGAGCTTTCTTTGCCGACGATACGAAATCGCCTAGCGGGTTTCTTGCCTTTTCCGAGATCGAGAGTGGCTTGGCGGATACGGCGGGACGTTTTGTAGAATGCCTAGAACTACTGAAGGATCTTCGGCGAAATTACAGCCAAACTCAGTCAATCCGTAGCTGGCAAGACCTGTTCGCAGGTTTGATCGATAGATTACAGTGCGATCGTGAAGAATGGCAGCGAGACTACCAAAAAGCGAAGGAACTGGTGGTAGAGACACTGCCAGACCTAGATAACGCTTTCGCCACAGGAGCGGAAGCCTGTCGTGCCCTAGCGGACAAGTTTGATTCCAGCGTTTCTTCCGGTGGTTACTTAAATGGAGGAGTGACGTTTTGCTCGCTAAAGCCAATGCGAGCGATTCCAGCAGACACCGTTTGCCTTGTTGGAATGAACCGACTCGATTTTCCACGAGCTAATCGGCGTCCCCATTTCGACCTGCTCGCGAAAGAGGCCCGTATCGGTGATCGTAATACGAGAGACGAGGATCGTCAGTTTTTTCTCGAAACGATCCTTTCCGTACGAAGCCATCTGTTCCTTACCTATCAGGGGATTGCATCGAATAGCGACAGCGAGAAGGCACCGTCTACTGTGGTGGAAGAACTGATGGCCTATCTGGAAAAAGGGATGGATCCTGCGGATTACCAAAAGATCACCTCGATACAAAGACGTCAGTCTTTCGATGCCTCCTATTTTGAAGCGGATGAGACGCAAACCTACGACCCGGACCGAGCTGCCCTACGGAATCGGTTTGCCTCTCTTTTAAACAAAGCTGCTCCCCTCAAAAGTGATCCTGAACGGGAGGAGTCTCCTGTTGATGAGGTTCTGGAGGTATCCACGCTGGCCCAATTTTTCGCAGACCCGCTCAAAGCGTTTGCCTCGACGGTAGCCCAATTGAAATTCATCACGAGTTCCGACGCCTTATCGGAAGCGGACGAGCTATTGCCGGACGGTTTGGATCGCTACAAGTTGCGCACCTTGTTGGCAGAGAGGTTAAAATTAGGGGAATCGATTTCGGAGATTGATTTCGAAGCGCTCGCCCAAAGCAAAACACTGCCTGTGGGCTACCTCGCCCAGCCCACCTTCGCCGCGGAGATCGAGAACGCGAGCGAGGTCGCTGAAATTGCAGGTACGAGCGAAATGGAAACTCGTTTCATCGAGTCGAGAATTGGCGATATAGCCGTTGCTGGTGAATCCACGGTAAGGCTTATGGATGGCAACGCCTTGCAGATCTCAGTTGGAGAGTTGAAAGCAAAACGTGTCATTTATGCCTGGATACAGCATCTTTTCACCTCCGCCTTTGACACTCGTTTTTCCGGAGAAACCTATTTGTTGACCCTGCACGATAAACAAAAGCATCTCCGCTTCAAGAAAGTTGAAAACGCTCGCGAGCTTTTGGCCGAGCTCGTCGATCTTTACCGGCAAGGGATGCAAGGACCTTTGCCGTTTATTCCCGAGATCTCGGAAGCTGCGGCCAAGGAATGGAACAAGTCTTCGAACTCCGAAAGCGAGGAAGCATTCGCGGAGGCTCTTGATAAAGCAAATACGTTAATCCAAGATGCTGTCACGCCGAGCGAATTTTCCAAACGCTACACCTGGAGCCCCTACGATCGGGCTTGTCTAGGGGATGACTATCTCCCGGATGAGCGTTTCGTGGACCACGCGGTTTCCATCTGGTCAAAGGTCCATGCTGCTGTTGGAAGCCTTGATATCAACGAGCTGAAAGGAGCTGCCGAGTGATAGAGCTCCATAAAGGGACGACTCTCATCGAGGCCAGTGCGGGCACGGGAAAGACCTACACGCTTTGCCGAATTGCACTACGCCTGACGCTCCATCATCAGATCACGCTAGACCGCATCTTGGCGGTGACGTTCACAGAAGCGGCTACGGAAGAACTGGCGACGCGTATCCAAGATCTCTATCAGTCTGCCCTACGCGAGTTGGAGTTGGGTGAGTTGAAGGAAGAGGTATTGATAGAGGCATCCTGCCAAGATGACTTTGATGTGGATGAAGCGAAACGTGCCTTGCGATACAGCCTAGAGGTGTTTGACGAGGCTCCCATTTCCACAATCCATAGCTTTTGCAAACGCTCCTTGGATTTGGTCGCCCTCGAAACGCAAACGCCTTTTGATGCTGAGTTGAGTCAAGTGGAAAACTTGCTGATCGATCAGCTCCAATCCGAATACATACGCCAAGAGGTTCTAGAGAAATCCAAGGCTCTCAGCTTGGTATACTCGGGAGGACGCAAAGCGAGTTTCGAAACAAGCTTGAAGGAGATCGGCAAAGAAAGCTCTGCCCACCCTTACGCTACGCTGCGTCCTACTCCGGCTACAGCTGATATTTCGCAGTTGGATTCGCTTTTTGAAGAACTGCCGCCGCAGATCGGTGATTTACTAAGCCGAGCAAAAGAGATTACTCCCACTCTACGAGCGAACTCCCGTGTTTGTAAGCTGCTTAACGGGCAACTCCCCGGCTTGGTAAACGCAAATAGACGGGGCTTTTTGTTGCCGAGCGATCTCGCGATACTCGCTGATTTCGAAACTGAAAAATGGCAGAAGGCACTGAAAAAGAAGTATGAAGACTCAGCGATACCACCTTTCGTTACGTGTGCGGGGGACTTTCTTCTCAAAGCCGAGTCTGCCTTTCTGTCACTGTCTTACAACTACAAGGGCTGGCTCTCTGATAAACTCGCTCGTGCCAAGCAGCAGGCGAATGTCATCAGCTACAATGATCTCCTTCACTACCTGAACCGCGCCCTGAAATCGGAACAAGGAGACAGCTTACGAATCGCCTTGGCCAGTCGTTACGACGCCGCTTTGATCGACGAGTTCCAAGACACGGATCAAGTGCAGCTTGATATAGCAACCTCTCTCTTCTCGGGAGGAGACCACTATCTTTTCTACATCGGCGACCCCAAACAGGCCATTTACCGCTTCCGGGGGGCAGATATTCATGCCTATTTTCAGGCGACTCGGGTCGAGTGCTTGAGGAGGGAGCACTTGGCAAAAAATTACCGCTCCAGCCCCCGCTTGGTTCATGCCGTGAACCAACTGTTCGAGCAATCGCCCATCCAGTTTGTCGACAAGGAGATTGAGTTTAAAGCCGTTGAACCAGGCCTTACAAATGATGACGATTCAGAAGATCCAGTTTTTAAATTCGAGCAGTTTGTCTTAGCAGAACACGAACAAGCGAAAGGTTCCGGCAACTATCGGAGCTTTCTCGCCGCAAAAGCCGCAAACGATTTTGCCGTTCGTCTCAACGAGGATCCTGATTTCGATCCAGCGAGCGCTACTTTTTTGGTCAACACGCTTAAGGAAGCGGAATCTCTCGGGGCCGAACTTTTGAAACGCGGAATCTCTTTTGCGTTGAGAGCAGATCGAAGCGTATTCAAAACGCAGGAGGCTGACGATTTGAGGCAAGTCCTCTCTGCCTTAATATCCCCTGCCCGTTCGAGTTTAAAGCGTGGCGTGATCGCCTCTCTCGACCGTCGCCTTCGCGCGACAGATTTGGTGAGTGATCGTATTAGCGATCGGTACGATTCAGTTTCTGAATACATTGGCCAATGGTCAAAAGATTGGTTCGGGGTGAATTTTGACTTTGGCTTGCAGCAGCTCTTTCGAATCATTGAGCCCGATTCCGCAAACCTGTTGGATTCCGAAAGGCGTTTCGCCAACTTTCAACAGCTCGGCGAGCTCCTGTCGGAGGTTCGTGATGAGGAAGATTTAAGCCCGCGTGGTTTATTGAATTGGCTAGATCGTCAGAGCCAGGACAAGTTGAATGAAAAGGACGAATGGCAGACGCGAATCAGCAGTGACGAAGGGAAGCCGCAAATTCTAACCGTTCATAAAAGCAAAGGTCTCCAGTTCCCTGTCGTGATTTTGCCTTTTCTCGGGCTACGCCGTTTCAAAGAGGATATAAAGTCGATTAGCTATCACGATCCGGATGGTAGAATGGTAATAGATTACGCCCCAGAGGAAGATTCCTCAGGCGTAGCAGCCAATAGAAAAGAATCCCTCGCTGAGGATATTCGTCTGCTCTATGTCGCCTTAACCCGTGCCGAAAAAGAGAATCACGTCTACCTTTGTCCGGAAGAGTTATCGGCGCGGAGCAAGATGAAAGCTTCCAGCTTTGCGAAGTTCATGCTCGGAGAGGATATTGATCCTGATTCAAATATGTTGGGCGAGGCTCTCGAAAAGTTAGCCAAAACCTCGGACGGAAAAATATCCTATCAAAAGTCACCTCTCGAGCGGGACCAATTTGTCGCATTAGAGAGAAAGCTAAAATCAGAAAAACCTGAACCTGTATCCGCCTTAAGCCTACGTAATCGCAAGCGTATGCCATTCCCTGATCGAGTTTTGAGCTTCTCTTCCCTCAACAAAAGTCTTCATCGCCAAGAGGAGCAGATCGATGTCTCTGAATTGGAAAGCGATTCCCATGTCGATGATGAGACGGTACTTTTGCCCGATGAGCCAGAGGAGGAAACGAGCCAGGAACTGAGCATTTTCACGCTGCCCAAAGGCACCCATGCCGGAGATTTACTGCACCTTATTTTGGAGCGCTATGACTTTTCGCGGCCCGACACACTCGCTTCTACCACCGAGGCGGCCTTTGATTTTCTTCGATTCGAGCCTCGGGAGTACATCCCGATTGTCGCGGCTCAGATAAAGGCGATAACGGAACAACCGTTGAAGACGGAGTTTGGCCAATTCACGTTGGCCGAGACTGGCTCCGATTGCCGTATTCCTGAATTAGAATTTTCGTATCCAGTATCCGGGGATGTGAAAACAAAGATTATCGAGACGCTTTCGAAAAACGATCTGGGACGAATTCCGAAAAGCTGGCAGACCTCATTGGCTGAAGATGGAGAGACGGGCTTTCCCGCTTCGATGTTGCGTGGTTTTATCGACCTCACGCTTGAGTCTGATGGGCGGCTGTACCTGTTTGACTGGAAGAGCAATTATATCGGACCAAGTCCAGCGGATTACAGCAATAAGGCCATTCTAGAGTCGATGTCGGAGCACAACTATTTTCTTCAGTATCTCCTCTACTGTGTGGCGCTGAAACGCTACGTGGAGTGGCGTTTCCCGAATCAGCCATTTGAGTCCTTGTTTGGTGGAGTTTTCTATATTTATGCTCGCGGAGTAAGTCCCGGCAAAGAGACCGGTGTCTACTACGACCTGCCTTCTACAAAATTGCTTTCCGAACTCGATGAGGCGCTTGGGCAAGGAGGCGTTTCGACATGAAAAAGCTAGGTGAAGAATTGGCTCTTTTGAGCGAACCCCCGTTTGTGTCAATTGACAGGATGCTCGTAAAATATCTCGAGGATGAGTGGGGCGAGCGTAACAGGTGGGTTCTTATAGCAGCAGCCCTCTGCAACCTAGCGGTTCGTGAAGGGCATACGTTTTTAGATTTAGGCCAAGTTCCCCACCTAGGCTCAACAACGATTCGGTCCTGGCCCGCGATCGACGAATGGAAGCATATGCTAGGAGGCTGTACTGCGGTGAGAGAGGAAGGAACTGAAAACTGCACTCCTCTCGTATTGGTTAATAAAACAAAGTTGTATTTGGATAAGTATTACCAGTACGAAAGCCGTTTGGCCGATCGCATTAAATCGCTTTGCTCTGAACCAGACTTGACAGAGGGCGATGTGGTAGAGAGAGCGGTGGCCAATCGTTTTTTCGTCATCACCGGAGGCCCGGGAACAGGCAAGACAACGATCGCTTTGCGCTATTTGGATCGTTTGCTCGATCGTTGGACTGAAAAACGTCCACCCCGCTTCGCTGCAGTGGCTCCGACTGGTAAGGCGGCTGCTCGCTTGGCAGAATCGATGTCAAGCGGGGTTCGCAGACTGTCGTTTGATTCGGAAAGGGAGAAAGCTCTGCTCTCTATTCCGAACTTAACCATTCATCGACTCCTGGGGGCCTTACCGAATCGGTCAACATTTAGGCATCACAAGGGAGGCCCAATTCGCTACGACGCACTCGTGGTCGACGAGAGCTCCATGATCGATTTGCCGCTCATGTCCAAGCTCCTCGACGCTTTACCGACGAGTTGCCGCCTACTCTTTCTCGGCGACAAGGACCAGCTTACAAGCGTGGATGTAGGTTCCGTTCTAGGAGATATTCTGGCAGCCTCGCTTCAGCCCGATTCACCGCTATCGCCTTTAGTGGAACGCTTACAGAAGACGTATCGATTTTCCGAAGACAGTGGAATCTATGCCGCTTGCCAAGCTGCCCGAGTCGGCGATGTAGGTACGTTTCAGAATATTCTCGAGAAAGGATTGGATGATTTCAGCTTCATCGAAACTCCAATCGAAAGTTCTAAGATCCCCACCGAAGCCTTGCGGCTTGGCTATGGGCAATGGGAATCACTTTACCAATGTTCCACCGTGGATGACGCTCTGGCGAAGTTAAATCGCTTTGTTACTCTTATAGCGACCCGCAAGGGCCCAGAAGGATCGGAAGCCTTCAACCGAAAGTTGGCTTCGCATATCCGAGAGAGACTCAAGATGGACCCTATGGGGACGGATCCAGTTTCCGCCAGCCCGATAATTGTATTGGAAAACGACTACGAGTTAGAACTGTACAACGGAGACCTTGGTTTGGTGTGGCAAGCCGATGACGGTTCCTTGGCGGCTTACTTCGTTGCAGCGAACGGAGCAACAAGGCGATTTAGGCTAAGCGAGATGCCAAGCTTCGAGCCAGCTCACGCTCTTACTATCCACAAGAGTCAGGGCTCTGAGTTCGACGAGATTAGTTGCATATTCCCAGGCAAGTCCAATCGCCAGATAACCCGAGAACTCGTCTACACCGCATTTAGCCGAGCGAAAAAGCGGGTCACCGTTTTCAGTTCGACAAAGACTTTGACCGATGCGGTCGCCAATCAAGCGGCACGAGCAACTCGGCTGGCCGTACTGCTCGCGTGATCACCCTGACCTTAGCCGTTAAATGCTTCAGAAGCGGTCCTTATTTGTTGGTTTTGCTCAACAGGAAGACTGATACAGAACGCCTCCAAGCTTGCTTGGATAATGGGCTCTGTTATTGGTCAAAGTCCCCCAAACAGAATTGACACCCCCTGTAAATCCCTATGTCGAAACGATTGTCCCGTCGCGCCTTTTTGAGAAAAGGCACCGTTGCAGCTGCCTCCAGCCTCGCCTTCCCGATGGTGTTAAAAGCCGCAACCTTAGCCCGCGGGCAACCGGGACCAAACAGCCGGATCAATATCGGATTGATAGGAAATGGTCTCATCATGGGAGGCCACCGGGCCTATTATCGCGGGCGAGAGCACACCGTCGTCGCTGCGGTTTGTGACGTATATCAAAACCGGATGGAATCTGCTCTACAGGAGTGCCGCCAAGAAAACAGTGCTTGCGACGGATACTTAGACTACGAGGAAGTTTTGGAGCGTAGCGATATCGATGCCGTGGTAATTGCGACGCCTGACCACTGGCACGCTGCCCTTGCCATTGCCGCCATGAAGGCGGGTAAGGACGTTTACGTGGAGAAGCCGATGACTTTAACCATCGAAGAAGGCAAGGCAGTTGTGGAAGCTCAGAAACGCTACGGTCGCATTCTGCAAGTCGGCTCGCAGCAGCGTTCAGAATCAGCATTCCGAAAGGCCGCCGAGATCGTGAGGAACGGTTGGATCGGGCAAGTGCGGGAGGTCTACTGTGGCCTTGGTGAATTCCCAGCCGCCTCAGTCTACCCGGAGCAGCCGATACCGGAGGGCTTCAACTACGACAAATGGCTGGGGCCAACTCCGTGGGAACCCTACAACGAAAATCGCGTAGCCAGCGATTACGGAGGTGGTTGGAGGAATTTCTGGGAGTACGGATCGCGTAAAAACGGAGATTGGGGCGCTCACCACTACGATATTACCCAATGGGCATTGGATCGCGACGATAGCGGGCCTGTATTTTTCGCACCCAAGAACTACGACCAAGAGTACCAATATTACGAATACGATGATGGAATCCGGGTTATAAGAGACTGGGGAGATCGGAAGGGACATATGATCCGATTTGTAGGAGACGAGGGTGAAGTTTTGGTCAGTCGCCAAAATCGACTCGACACGACTCCGGTATCCCTAGCGGGCAAACCGCTATCGCCAGATTCAATCCGCCTATATAAGAGCACTGACCACCGTGCGAACTGGATCGAGAGCATATACACGCGGAAAGATCCGATCTGTCCCGCATCAGTTGGTCACCGCTCAGCGACCATATGTCAGCTGGCTGGAATATCTGAGCGCATAAATCGTCCCATCAAATGGGATCCGATTGCTCAGCAAATTGTGGACGATCCCAAGGCAGCCTTGTGGCAAGATCGTCCTCGTAGAGATGGCTACCAGCTCCCTGTTTAAGGGGAACAAACTTACTCAAGTCTTTCGATCGAAAACCACGCATCGTATGTTATCCCAGTTTTCAAAACCCTTTATTCTCGCCGTCCTTTTATCAACTTCCGCCCTCGGATATTCCCGGATTTCCGACGAAGTGCTATCCTCGATATTTCACCGCTTAAACGGAGAGGATTTCGACGCTCGTTATGAGGCCCGCATGGATTTGCAAGATCTCGTATCGCAGGCGACTGCTCCGGGTAACGAAGAGCAGCAGCCTGTAATCGAAAATCAATTACTGGAAAAGCTTCCTGCAGAGCCGCTTCTCCAGACCAAACTTTGGATTATCCGACAGCTAGAAACGATCGGTTCGGAACAATCACTTCCGGCTCTAGAGAGGCTGCTAAAATCGGAGTCGGTTGAATTGGCTTACGCGGCTCAAATGGCGATTGACCGCATCAAGCCTACCCCCGCTAAGAAGAGGAAGTCCCCTCCTCGATCAGCACTCGTGAAAAGTGTGACGCAATCGGATAACAGGTCCACCAAGACAGAGGCCTTTCGAATGCTTGCCGAACAGAGCCCGCGAAAAGCAGCAAAACTGATGGTTCGACAACCTGAGATCGATTTTCTTCCCATAGCTTTGAAGTCCGGAAACAAGGTGCTTATAAGACCTGCTATCGAATTGTTGGATACTGGCTCGGTAGAGCAGCAAATCGTTATCCTGGGAGCTTTACCAAACGACTTAGGGGCAGACTCGGAAGGAATTATTCTCGAGCTCTTGAAATCCGAAAACGAAACCCTAGCCGCTCAAGCTGCCGAAACTCTGGGCCGGGTAGGCAGTTCGGCTTCGCTGGAGCGACTAGCTCAATTAGTCGCTGGAAAATCCAGAGCCTTGCGTGACGCGGCGAGCGAGGCTGTGGCTCAAATCGAGGATTCGAAAATTGACGAGATTCTATTCGATCGACTCCAATCCGGCACGATTGAAGAGAAAGAAACTGCTCTGTCCCTGCTCGCTCTGCGAGCCTCCGATGGGGTCAGCGAGGTCGTCAACAAATTGGCCGCTTCCGAAGAGGAACCGTCGAAGTTACGCGAAGCAGCCATTGAAAGTCTCGAGATGGTTGGAAATGTGGAGAGCCTCTCGATTCTCGTAGATATCGTGGTCGACGGGAACGACAAGGGATTGCGACGCGACGCTCAGAAGAACCTCAAGCGCCTGACCCTACTGCTCAGCGATCACGAGGCTGCCTGGAGAGCGTTCGAGAGTGGCTTTGAAAAAGCTGAAGGTAAAGATGAGTTACTTGCTTTGCTGATCGTGAGTGACTCGGCTCCCACGCCTCAGATGATCGAATACCTCGAATTGGTTTGGAATGAACGCGATGCCGATCTTCGAAAAATGGTGATGCGAGTTCTTCCAGGGTGGCGGAATTGGGATGCTGGATACGCGTTGCTAAAAATCGCCGAAGCGGAAGAAGCCTACAGAGGCGAGTGTTTTGCCGGCATTGGGAAACTGATTCTTGGAAGCGACGCTAATTTCTCGATGCAAGGAAAGTTCGAGCTTAGCCAAGCAGCCTTGAAGCTGGCTCAATCACCTGAAGAAAAAGAGGCAGTACTCACCGGGTTTCGTTATGCGACATGGCGAGAAGCGAACTACGTTTTCTCGAACGAGGTGCTGCCTGAACTTCGCGAAGCTGTATTGAAATATCGGAACAACTGAAGCGGCTCTTCGCAGCGTTGTACTAGCTCAGTCTCCAGTCAACGAGCTCGAGTTGGAGCGCCTTCTTGTTACCGAAGGTGTTCCAAACAAGTCGAAACGCGATATCGACCGGTGTCGTTGCAGGGGGAATACGGTCAGCCATCTTCCAAGCCACGCCCGATATGACTTGGTTCTGTCTCGTTGGCAAAGTGAAGCGGAAGTGGATGTCCTTGAATACAGTGACCTTCGATCCGAAACGTATTTTCTTTGCTCCGAAAATGGGTTCAGGATTGGCCTGCCCAAATGGCTCCAGCAAGGAGAGGTCCTGCATGAGCTTTGTAGAAATATCTTCAAGACGGAGCCAAGATGAAATGTTCAATGTCCTTTCGACGGAATGGGTAGCGAAGTATTCGGTAAGGGCTTGGTCGAAGAATTTCGTGAAGTCCTCGACCTGTTCGATCTTCATTGAGATCCCGATCGCCATAGGGTGCCCTCCCCAGCTTTCCAGCTTGTCGGAGTAAGGTGTCAAGACCTCGACAAGGTTGACTCCATCCACACTACGCCCTGAACCCTTGGCCAAGTCCCCTTCTCTCCCCAGCACAATGGCGGGACGATTAAATGCCTTGGATACGCGACTTGCTACGATTCCGACGACACCAGGGTGCCAGTCGTTACCATAAACGACAAAACCTCCGCTATCGGTGCCTCCTTTACGGATCTGCTCCATAGCGCCCTCGGTCATTGCCCTCTCTATGTCTTGTCGCTCTCGATTAAATGAGTCGAGCTGTAGAGAAGTTTCCATGGCAAAGCCCGGGTCATCGCTGAGCATGAGCTCGACTGCGACGGATGCATCGGCCAAGCGTCCACTGGCATTAATCCTTGGCCCGAGGCGAAAAGATACGTCGATCGGGTTTACGCCGTGCTTTGATGCGACCCCCGAAACCTTCATCAGGTTCTGCAGGCCAATGCGTTTGGTGCGGCTTAGAACCTGTAATCCGATGCGGGCGAAAATTCGATTTTCTCGATTAAGCGGTACCATGTCGGCGACCGTCCCCATGGAAACCAAATCGAGATAGTCGCGAAGTTTGATATCGAATGCCCTTGGGTCCTCTTTTTCGCGGCGGATTTTCAGAAGACCGTGAGCTAGCTTAAAAACGAGCCCAACCGTGCAGAGTTGACAATGGTTGGAGCTCTCTTGGTCGTTGACGTGCGGATTGACCAGGATGACCTCATCTGCCTGCTCCTCTTTGGCCTGATGATGGTCGATTATAATAACCTCGCAACCTTGATCGAGAATGTAGCGAACCTCCTCTGTAGAGTTGGTACCGCAATCGAGGGCGATGAAAAGATCAGGTTGGTTGGCCTTGCCGAGAGCCCGTTCTACAGCCTTTTGCGAGAGGCCGTAGCCTTCTTCCAGACGCAGCGGGACAATGTAGGCAGGATAGTTATCGAACTGCTGCAATATGGCCACGAGCAGCGCGGTGCTAGTAACGCCATCTACATCATAGTCTCCACAGATCGCGATAGTCTGGCAGTTGTCGATAGCCTGAGATATGCGACGGGCGGCCCGTTCGAGATTTGGTATGTCGAACGGGCAATCAATCGAACCTAGACGAGGCTCGAGGAATTTCGAGGCCTCTTTCGTATCCGAGAAATCGAGACGGGCGAGGAGCTCCGCAACGGTTGAACCGACTTTTAGTTCCCTAGAGTACTTTTTGGATAAACCGGTCGGTGGAGGACTGTATTCCCAATGGGCCAAGGCTCCGTGGCTAGTCGGTGTTTGACGAACCTGTTGAAGAGGCCTTGGTGCTGACCTGCCAGTCGTATTCCGGAACGATATCGTGACTCGACTCTACGCTGCGGCGATCTCCCTTGTGGTAGAAGTAGAAGATCGGGCTCGCGATAAAGATCGAGGAAAAAGTACCGGTGATGATACCGATCGTGAAGGTGAAGGCGATATCGTTGATTACGCCCTGTCCGAACACCATCAGCGAAACCGAGGCCAGCAAGGTCGTGATACTGGTGAGCAAGGAACGGGTGAATACCGCGTTCATGGCGATGTTGATAATCTCGCGTAGTTTCGAGGTTGGTCGCAACGTAAGCTCTTCACGGATACGGTCAAAGACGACGATGGTATCGTTCAATGAGTAACCTACGATCAGCAAGATGGCTGCAACCATCGGAGCGGTAAACTGATGTCCCGGAACGAGCACAAACACGCCAAGCGTCAGCAAGATATCGTGGATCGTTGCTACGATTGCTCCGATACCGTAACCGATTTCGAAACGAAATGCGATGTACAGGAGGATCAAGCCCAGCGAAAGGCCGATCGCAAGGAAGGCGTTCTTTTGGATTTCAGCACCGACGGATGGTCCTATCTCGTTTTTGCCTAGCATGTTGTATCCAGCTTCTGGAAACGCCTGTTGTAAGACAGCCACCGCTTCTTCACCTTTCGCGAAACCAGTCTGAACGCGGAGTAATTCGTCGTCCGTTCCCAGCTGAGATTGGTAGAGCGGGTTAACTTCGCCTAGATCAGCTGCGGTCAAGGCATCGCGGATTTCTCCTTCGTCGATTCGTTGCGAGAACTCTAGAATGGCTTCGTCACCACCCGTGAAGTCGATGCCATAGATCGAGTCGCCTTTAACAGCCAAAACGACAACGCCTACAATTACCAAGGTCCAGGACGCGATGAAGGCCGGCTTGCGAAACTTCATGAAGTCGATGTTGGTTCCCGAGAGGACCGATAGCGTCTTGAAGGATTTAAGCGCGCCCGTGGTGAAGAGCATTTCGAGCATGACGCGTGTGACGATCAATGCGCAGAACATGGTGGTCACTACACCAATAGCCAAGGTGAGTCCGAAGCCCTTTACTGGGCCCGTTCCGAGGCTCAGCATAACGAAGGAAACCAAGAGCGTAGTGACGTTGGCGTCGAAGATGGTGGAGAAAACCTTGTCGAAACCACCCTCTACTGCGGACTTGATGTTCTTGCCATTGCGAAGCTCTTCCCGAATACGCTCGAAGATCAGGATGTTGGCATCCACCGCCATGCCGACCGTGAGTACGATACCGGCGATACCCGGAAGGGTCAGAGTAGCGTTGAAGCTCGCGAGTACGCCGAGAACGATCACCACATTAAGTAGCACCGAGATAAGGGCTACGAACCCTCCGATGAAAAAGTAGGCGATCATGAAGGCGGAAACCGCTGTGATGCCGATGACGGAGGCTTTGACGCCAGACTCGATGGAGTCCTTAGCCATCGAAGGACCAACTTCGTACATCTCGACGACTTCCAATGGCAGCTCGAGCGGGTTGTTCAGAGTGTTTGCCAAGTCAATCGCCTCACGTTGGGTGTAGCGACCGGTAATTTGAGCGGTGCCACCTGCGATTCGCTCGCGTACTGTCGGTGCGGATTGTAGTTGCTTATCCAAGACAATCGCCAAGCGCCCAAGCTGCCCGGTGGTTTGGCCTTGCTGAGCAAGTCGTTCGGTCACGTCTGCGAAGAGATCCGCTCCTTCGCTGGTAAGCTTGAGGATAACTTCGATGCCGCCCACTTCGTTGGTTCGAGGAAAGGCGTCCGCAACGTATTTTCCGGTCAGGGCTGGAATGCGCTTCACGTAGAGACGCACTTCGTTTTCCACCCCGTTGTACTCCTGGATCATGGTCATCTCCTCGTAGCCGGTCGGGCGTGAAGAGGTCATCGGATTTGCGGTGGGGTGGACTTCGCGAAATTCGAGGCGAGCTGGAGCCTTGATGGTGTTGATGAGCTCCGGATTATCCTTGGTGTTTACGCCCGCGAGCTGCAGCTCGATGCGGTTTTCACCAATTGGACGAACGATAGGCTCGCTCACTCCGTAGGTGTTGACGCGTCGCTCGATGATATTGATCGCGTCGGAGAGCTTTTCGTTTCGCTCCGCGGCTGGGACCTCGGCGAGGGCGACTGGATCGACCTCGAAAGTGACGGAGATGCCACCTTGGATATCGAGGCCCTTCTTCAAGTTCGCCTTGGAGTCTTCCAACAAGGTCGGGAGTAGAATGTTGTTTCGCTTTTCAACGTTGGTCAGGCTGGCCTCTAGCTGTAGGTCCGAGAAGTATTGGCTAACGTCGATACGCTCCTCATTGGCGATAGACTTAAGGGCCATGTACACACTCAAAGGCCTATCGGTGTTGACGCTTTCTTCCGAGAGCGCCTCAGCTCTGTCGACCAATGCCGCAAATGCGGGATCGCCGGAGCGAGCTTTCACGTGCTCGGCGAAGTCCTGGTCGGACATGGGGATGAGATAAGAGAGGCAGAACGCGACGATCACGCCGGTGAGTGCCAGTTTCCAAATATACTTTCCGGACATCGGGATACTTTAGATGATTGGAGCTTACTTTAATAATAGAGATGCCACGCCGGATAGGCGTGGCTCTCGCTGGAAATTGATTGAGAAGCGGCCGGCCTTATTCAGCTGCAGGAGTTACAACAGTGGTCACGGAGGCCTTGGCGATTTCGATTTTTGTGCCCTCGGCGATCTTCAGGACGAAGCGGTCTTCCTTGACGTTGGTGATGGTGCCGTAGATGCCGCCGCTGGTCATCACTTCAGAGCCTGATTTGAGCTCGGAGATGAGCTTCTGGTGTTGCTTTTGCTTCTTGCGCTGGGGGGCGATAATCAGGAAATACATCGCTGCGAAGATGATGATGAAAGGCAAAAACTGTTGCCATCCGCCTTGTCCTGCGGGCGCGGCTTGCTGAGCGATTACGAATGTGGAAATATCCATTACAGATTTAAGTTATTAGCTCTAAAGGGTTCTTGAAATTGAAAGTCGCGTACTCAAGCTAGCGGCCTTTCAAAAAGCAAGCCATAACCAAGATAGCCAAGGAAGCATAGAGCATGAGCCCGAAATCGCGTTGGACGACCTCCGAAGCCGAGCGTCTCTACGGTTTTAACCGTTGGGGTTCCCCTTATTTTTCGGTCGACAAGGAGGGCTACGTCTGTGCCCACCCCGCTGCGGACGACATTTCCGTCAGAATTGACGACGTCATCAAGGAAGCAGCGACCAAGGGAATCAAGGCTCCAATGGTTATACGCTTCCAGGACCTGCTCCGTCACCGAGTCGAGCGTCTCAACAAAGCTTTTGCCGATTCGATTCGCGACGAGGATTATCCGGGGCACTATCGAGGCGTCTTCCCCATCAAGGTTAACCAGCTGCGCGAAGTCGTAGAGGAGATCCAAGATGCGGGAGAGAACCATTGCTACGGGCTTGAAGCTGGCAGCAAGCCAGAGCTGATGATCGCTATGGCGATGCACCAACACTCCGAGTCCCTGCTGATCTGCAATGGCTACAAGGACGAGGACTATATCCGCCTAGCTCTCAACTACCGCAAAATAGGCAAGGACATCATCATCGTGGCGGAGCAGTTGAGCGAATTGGAGATGATTATCTCCATGTCAAAGGAACTCGATGTAGAGCCGCTCATCGGATTACGCTCGAAGCTTGGAACCCGCGGTGAGGGCAAATGGGCGATGTCTACCGGGGACAATGCCAAATTCGGGCTCACCTCGATGGAAATCCTCGAGGCGGCGCGAATGCTCGAAAAGGCAAATTTGACCGAGAGTCTCTGCCTGCTGCATTTCCACATTGGATCGCAGGTTCCGAATATCATTACCTTGAAGAACGCCGTGGTGGAAGCGACTCGCTACTATTGCCAACTCCAAAAAATGGGCTTCCCCATGGGCTTTTTGGACGTAGGTGGCGGCTTGGGTATCGACTACGACGGTTCCCGTTCCAACTACGAGAGCTCTACCAACTATACTTTGGAAGAGTACGCCCGCGACGTCGTTTACAACGTCAAACAGATCTGCGGACTGATGGACGTACCCTGCCCCAATCTAGTGACCGAAAGCGGTCGAGCCATCGTAGCCCCGCACAGTATTCTCATTACAGAAGTCACAGGGCGCATATCGAAACGCGATTCATTGCTCACGGTTCGCAAAGACGAGATCAAGCACCAAGTGGTTGCTGATTTGCACGAAATCCTCAACGGACGGAATCGCTACGGAAACCTGGAGATCTACCACGATGCCCAGCAGAAAAAGGAGGAAGCGGACTCCCTATTCTCCCATGGCTATCTAGACCTTCTCGGTCGTGCCCAGGCCGAGTCCCTCTTCTGGCAGATTTGCAACCGTTTGGAGAAAAACATCAGCAAGACCAAGGGCTACCAGCCGGAAGAATTGATTGGGCTCTCAGAGCTTTTGTCCGACCAATACGTCTGCAATTTCTCCGTTTTCCAATCCTTGCTGGATCACTGGGCGCTGGACCAACTCTTCCCCATCACTCCCATTACTCGCCTGAATGAACGTCCTACTGTGAATGCGATTCTGGTAGACATCACTTGCGATAGCGATGGCAAGGTTTCCAAGTTCATCGACTTGGAGGACGAGAAGCAGTATCTCCCGCTCCATCCATTGAAAAAGGGCGATTCCTATTTTTTGGGTATCTTCCTCGTCGGAGCGTATCAGGACATCATGGGGGACAACCATAATCTCTTTGGGCGCGTGAATGAAGTGCACGTCTTCCTCGACGAGGATGAGGACGATGGCTTCTACATCGAAGACACCATCCAGGGGTTCCGCATGAAGGACGTTTTGGAAGGAGTTCAGTATTCGGCGGGAGGCCTTTGCCAAAACCTCAAAAAACAGATCGACAAGGCAACGAAGGCAGATCTCGTGAAGCCACGCGACGGCGTACGCTTCATGGAGCTATACGAGGAGCAACTGCAGAAAAAGACTTACCTCGATATCGAGCAGAAGAAAAAGCGCCGGGCCGCTCCACGTAAGGCAAAAGCGAAGCCGCAGTAAGTCTTGTGCAGGCTTACTGCTCGTCCTGTTTTGCGAGGAAGTCCTTCAGGGCTCGGATGGCTTCTTCCAGCTCGGTTTTAAGCCCTTCTACCAAAATGGAAACATCCTTCATGGACGGTTCGATAATGGCATCCTCTATCGTTTTGCAGACCCGCTTAAGCCGACGGCAGCGCAGGTTCGCCGCAGTACCTTTCAGAGAGTGAATCTGGTAGCGGGCGTCGCGTTCGTCCCCCGATTCGAAGGCGGTTTGGAATTTGGGTAAACGCGTCTGCAAGTCCGGCATGGAAGCGTTAATCACCTCCACCGCGAGGGAGACATCGTCCATCATGGCATGCACGAGTTCCTCGGATTCGAAAATATCCTGGTTTGATGGTGGAACGTTTGAATCGTCAAAGTTCTCCTCATCGGATCGGTATCCCGGAAGCAGTCTATCCAAGGTTGAAAAGAGTGGAGAAACCTCAACCGGTTTGAGCAGGTAGGCGTCCATCCGAACATCCGCGCAGTCTTGCCTGTCTACATCGCGTGCGTTCGCCGTTATCGCCACGATCACCA
The DNA here is from genome assembly GCF_014230145.1 of Pelagicoccus albus. Classification (NCBI taxonomy): domain Bacteria; kingdom Pseudomonadati; phylum Verrucomicrobiota; class Opitutia; order Puniceicoccales; family Pelagicoccaceae; genus Pelagicoccus; species Pelagicoccus albus. The sequence goes on along the minus strand of NZ_JACHVC010000013.1, from coordinate 150,010 downwards.
CGGATTTCGCCCGCTCACCCGCTGCCCCGCCTCGAATTTGCCGAGACGCCTCCAAGCCATCTATTTCTGGCATTTGGATGTCCATGAAGATCAGGTCATAGGGAGTTTTTTTCACCGCTTCTATGGCTTCAGCTCCGTTGCTGACGCAGTCTGCTTCAATACCCATCTTCAGGAGCATTCCCTTAATAACCATCTGGTTAACAAAGTTGTCTTCCGCGATGAGAACCCGGGTGGATCGGCCTTCGAATCGAGAAGTATCCACATCCTCGAAGCTTATATCCGTGTAGTTCGAGGCGTCCTCGCCAGAAACGAGCAAATCGTAAACGTCCGATTGCTTGAGCGGTAGAGCGAGGGTCTCGATGAGGCTTTCGCCGCGCGGGTCTACCTTATGATTACCGATCAAGATCAATTTCGTTTTCAGGCTGGCACTGCTCTCCTCCATACATTTTCGAAAGTTTTCCAGATCGAATGTTAGGTCTCTACCATCAACGAAAATGTAATGAAGCGGAGCGTTCACGGCAGCCCTATTTTGCACAAGCTCTGCCGCTTGCTCCACAGTCGAGCAAGAGCCTGTGTAGATGCTCCAAAGGTTTAGCACCTCTTCGAGCTCTTCCCTGAACTCGGGGTCTTTCGAAATGAGCAAGGCAGATCGGTCCCTGAGGAAAAGAGGTTTCGAATAGTTCCCTTTCCCCTGCGCTCGCTTGAACTGAAAGCTCACAGTAAATACCGAACCTGTCCCCAAGGTGCTTACGAAATCTATCTTACCTCCTATAAGCTGGACGAGGCGTTTCGTGATGGCTAGACCAAGGCCTGTGCCCCCGTGCTCTCTTGTCGAACTGTTGTCGGCTTGGGTGAACTCCTCGAAGAGCTTGTCCTTCAGCTCCTCATCGATGCCAACTCCTGTATCCGATATTTTGAATACGAGCTCGACTCCCTCTTCGCTCTCCCCCTTGAGTGCGACCGATAAACGAATATTTCCCTTATCGGTAAATTTGACGGCATTGCTCGTCAAATTGATCAAGATTTGTCTCAAGCGGACTGGATCGCCCCGCAACTCCAGCGGTAGCTTTGGATCGATTTGCTGAAAGTATTCGAGATCCTTTAGTTTCGCGCGTTGGCTGATCACGGAGGAGATTTCAGCGACCAGATTTCCGAGGTTGAAATCGTATTCCTCGATTTGCAGCTTCCCGCTATCGATTTTCGAGAAATCCAAGATGTCGTTGATGACAGACAATAGGGACTCCCCGCTATCACGAATAACTTCTACGAATTGGCGTTGCTCATCGAGTAAGCCATCGGATCCAAGCAGCAGCGTTGTCATGCCCATGACTCCGTTAAGTGGAGTTCGCAACTCGTGGCTCATATTAGCCAAGAAGCGACTTTTCGCTTCGCTGGCCTGCTTGGCTTCCTCGACTGCTTTCGCCAAATCCTCACGTTGCCGTACGGTTTTTGTGACGTCCCAACTGGAACCCACTGCTCGGATGGCCTTCCCGTTCTCGTCCCGCTCTATGAGGGCGAGAGTGCGGATATTTCGAACGGACTTGGTAGGGGTGACGATACGGTACTCAGAATCAAATTCCTTGATGTCCAAGATTGCGTTTTCCATTTCCTCTCGCACTCGCCGCCCATCATCCGGATGCAGTATTTGGTTCCAGGTTTCCAAACTTGCGACCGTTGTTTCCGGCGAGAGCCCATGCAAGCGGTAGAGCTGTTCATCCCAAACCAATTTATTCTCGACCAAATCCCAGTCCCAAATGCCGATACCACCCGCTTTGGCTGCAAGTGACAAGCGGTTGGTCGTCTTCTTCAAATCCGCCTCTAGCCTAACACTGCGGGTCACATTCTCTAGCTGGCAGAGAAAATAGGCAGGCTTGTTGTCGGCCCTTTTAACCAGCGAGACGGTTAAGGCGACCCAAATGGTCTCTCCATTTGGTCGCAGGAAACGACGACGCACCTTGTGCATCTTTCGTTGCCCTTCAATCATCTCGATTCGGAAATCGCGGTCCTCGACGAGGTCCTCCGGATCGTAGTGGCTCTCCAATGTCCTGCTTTTCAGCGTTTCAAGATCGACTGCCAAAATTTCGACCATGGCGGAGTTCGCGCTAATCCATCCTCCGTCCAAGGCAACCAATCCCATGCCTACGGCCGATGCATCAAAGGCTCCTCTAAACTTTCGTTCACTTTCTTCGGCCGCTCTTCTTGCTTCGTTTATCTCGGTAACATCCTGACCAATACAGAGATAGCCACCGACCTCGCCCGATACGGAATGGATCGGCGTAATGACCGCAGCAAATTCAAAACTGGAACCATCCTGCCGGCTACCTTGCCATGTTCTGGAATCGAACCCCTTTTTGGCGGCTATTTCGGCGAATACCTGGAAGCCACCAACATGAATGTCGAATTTCTCGGCTAATTCTTCTGACCTGTTTTGTATCGCTTTGGCAGTAAACAGTTCTGCCAGCGAAAGCTGGCCACTCGATTCACGCGCGGAATAACCGAAAGTCCGTTCCGCTCCCGTATTGAAGACTGAAATCTGTCCGTTGTCGTCGGTCGCGATGATCGCGAATTCGGTGGATGCGTCCAATATGGAGCGAACCATCGCCGCATCTCTTTCCGCAGCCCTCCTGCGAGCAATCTCCTCGTCGATGTCCTGGTAGACTCCGGCCAAACTGACGCATTGCCCATTCACTATTTTGGGCTCGCCGATCGATCGAACCCATTTTCGAACGCCATTACCTGTGACGATCACGAGTTCCTCATTCCAAGCGCTTCCCTTTTCAATCGCGTTTTTGAAGGCAATTTCGAGTCGCTGCCTGTGTTCTTCTCCATCGCAAAAAGCGATCGCTTCGTCGAAGTTCGGCTCGTAGTTTTCTTCGACCTCATGGATGATTTTTGTCATCCACGACCAGTTTAGGAGATCTGTCTGCAAGTCGTATTCCCAGCTGCCGAGTTTGGCGGACTTCGCGGCCCAACGAAGTCGTTCGCGAGATAACTGCAGGCCACGTTCAGTCTCCTTTTGCTTGGTGATATCGGTTCGAATGGATACGTAGGCTTCGATATTTCCATCTTTCCCCACAAGCGGCCTTACTGTGGTCTGGAGCCAGTAGAAACTCCCATCTTTCGCCCTGTTGCACACTTGGGCGTGCCAAGTTTCGCCAGACGATACAGTGGCCCACATACGCTCCCAGAACTCTTTGGAATGGTAGCCCGAATTGATGATTCGGTGAGTTTTACCGTATAGCTCTGCTGTGGTGTATTTGCTCAATTCGCAGAATCGACGGTTTGCGTACACGATAACACCATTCTCGTCGGTGATCGCCACGATGGCATGCATGTCGAGTGTCGAAATGAGACCATTTAGCACGCTGCTCCCGAGTGTTTCGGACAGTTTTGCGATTCCGTCTGTATCGGATGGAGTACGATTTGTGGGCATAGCAGGCGTTGGACGCTGGCGGAAAATACGAACAATGATTCGCCTAAACGTTTATTCCTCTTTGCTCTAAGGTCAAATCCTCCAGTCGATACTTAGGGAAATGACGGTCAATTTACAAAAGACAGGCGTGTATCACCTTTATTTCCATTAATAGAAGCTAAGTCCCAACGCTCTCGTTGCTTCTCAGCGGGTGGCTGATAGAGCTAGAACCGGCATTTTACGTATTGAATTACTGGCTACGGAAGTCGTACGTTTAAAAGAAATGTTAGCTTACCCCCAAACGAGGGATACGGATCGGCTTGCCCTCTAAACCGTTCGGTGAGTGACTCGATGCGACAGGCCCCTTTCTGCAGTTGGCTTGCGTTTATACCAGCCCCCCCGACCTAATGAAAAAGCACTCTCTGATCGTAACGTTCGTTCTCAGTCTATTCCTGACAGCGACACCTCTACTGCGTGCCGAAAAACCGGCTGGCTATCTCTTCGCCACCTTCAAGGGCGAGCAAACGCCCATGACCGAGCAAATCTACTTTTCCGTTAGCCTTGATGGACAAAGCTGGAAGGCATTAAATGGAGGGGAACCGGTCTTGGTCAGCGAGTTGGGGGAAAAGGGAGTTCGCGACCCGTACCTCCTGCGAGCTCATGACAACAGCAAATTTTTCCTTATCGCCACAGACCTATCGATTAATTTAACCCCGGACTGGGGACGAGCCGTAACGGCCGGAAGTCGCAATATCGTGGTCTGGGAATCGGAGGATTTGGTAAATTGGTCTGAACCCCGCTTGATCGAAGTGGCACCTAAGGATGCGGGATGCACATGGGCTCCGGAGGCTATCTACGATGACGTCAATGAGGAGTACATCGTTTTCTGGGCATCCACTACTGGACGTGACGATTTTGCCAAACACCGCATTTGGGCGACACGTACCAAGGATTTTCGCAGCTTTGGAGAGCCATTCATTTTTATCGAAAAACCAACTACGGTAATTGATACAACCATCATAAGAGACGACGAGCGTTACTATCGTTTCACCAAAGACGAGCTCTATAAGAGCATCAGTATGGAAACCGCTCCCCATCTCGCCGGACCATGGGAAACTGTATCTGATTTTTCTTTGTCCAAGCTTCAAGGATACGAGGGCCCCGAGTGCTATCAGATCGATCCGGAATCCGATCGTTGGTGTCTCATCTTGGACCAGTACTCGAAGGGGACTGGGTACCAACCGTTTGTCACGTCGGATCTGAGCTCCGGACAATTCGAACCAGCTGAAGGATTCGATTTCCCATTCCACTTTCGACATGGTTCAGTGATTCCTCTCAGCCAAGAAGAGCTGACTGCCCTGCAGGATAAATGGGGTGACGCGACTTCCCATTCTGCTCCCGCAGCGGCGAGGCATAATCCATGGGCCGATCTAAAGTCCCCGCTTCACTTGGATAAAATGCCCTTGCACGATCCGTTTATCGTGCCTGACGCCGAAACGGAAACCTACTACCTTTTCACCTCAAACATTCCCTCGCTGAGCGGAACAGTTGGTCGCGGAACCATGGCCTATAAGTCGAAAGACTTGAAAAATTGGGATATGCCAAAAGCGGTTTTTGTTGTTCCGGAAAATGAATACGGCGAGGAAGGCGCCTGGGCTCCGGAAGTTCACGAATACAAGGGGAAGTACTATCTCTTCACCACAGTACACAACAGTTCCCAGAGTTTCAAAGAGGCGCCTGATGTGCCCTACTCGACCTACCCGCGTGGTACCATCGTAGCGGTTTCTGAATCCCTCGACGGACCATTCGAAATGAGGGATAAGACGGGACCTTTACCGCCTAAGGAGTTCATGACGCTCGATGGTACCTTGTTTATCGACGAAAAAGAGGAGCCGTGGCTTGTGTACGCTCATGAATGGATACAGCGCATAGACGGCACCATGGAGGCGATCAAGCTCTCTGAAGACTTGTCGCAAACAATCGGCGACCCCATTCATCTGTTCAAAGCCTCGGACGCTCCCTGGCTAAATGGATCACTCACTCCTAGCACGGATCCTCTGCGCTACGTGACCGATGGGCCACAGCTCTTTCGCACTAAGAAGGGGCGTTTGCTAATGCTCTGGTCGAGCTATGAAAACGATGTTTACGTCCAGACCTTAGCCCGTTCCAAGAGTGGAAACCTGCAGGGACCGTGGGAGCAATTGGATCCATTGGTGAAGCATGACTCTGGTCACGGCATGCTGTTTGAAACCTTTGAAGGCGAGCTCATGATGGTGCTGCATAGACCTTTCAAAAACGCCAAAGGAAAACTGTATTCAATGCGTGATACAGGGGACCGTGTTAAGATTGTTCGAGAGCGAACAGACTTGGATTTCGAATCAAATCCTACCCACTAACACCAAGTAGTGATCGACTTATCGGCTTCTTTGATTTCTCGCAGCTCAGTCGAGCCCTAGCTTCTTGTTAACGATCGTGATGCGTTCCTCTAAGGTTCCGCAGACCGGGACGTAGGAAATGTCGTACCGATTTAGAATGGCAATGAATCTTTCCTGCAGTAGGGCCCGCTCCTCCGGACTCACTCTTTGTCCGGGATCTGCCACCCAGGGAATATCCGACTGGCAAAGAAAATAGCTGTCGTAGCAGCGTTCTTCGAAAAGCGAATCGACCCAATCCAAATGGGTGTCGAAATAATGCTCCGCGTAGAGAATCGAGGAGAGGATATTGGTATCGTGCACTACAAACTCACTCGCCATGGTCGCCGCTTGATCTTCGAGTCGGAGCTGACCGTGAGCGATCGGCTCTAGGTCTGTAGCGTCCAGAGGCCGTTCTAATTGTTCGGCATGTATCCTGACGTATTCCTCTGAACAAGGAGCTCCCAAGCGAGCCGCTACCGCCTGTGCCAAAGTACTTTTCCCAGTACATTCTGCACCAATAAAAACGATTCTGCGAAGTTTTGATTGGCTACTCATTTTTCGATTTCCGAGATCTCTTTTCTCCAGCTCAGATAGCCGGTGGTGGCCATAAAAGTGAATACAAGGAACATCAACAGAGCGACCCAGTAACCTTGCCAGCCCCACAGGATGATGAAACAGCTATCGGCCACTATCCAAGCCAGCCAATTCTCCAACAGCTTACGCCCGAGCATCCATTGGGCAATTAGGGAAACAACCGTGGCGAAGGCGTCGAGAAAGGGCAAAGCACCCTCTGTAAAATTCTGCAGGAACAAGCCGAGACCAGCTGTGCCCAAAATAGCGATACATCCGAGCCATAGGCATTGAGTCGGGTTCGTCTTGGAAATCCTGACCTCCGGCTTATCCGAATTTTTGGAACTACGCCCCCATTGCAACCAGCCCCAAGCTGAGATTGGAATAAAGATCGCGTTCAAAACCATGGCAGCAAACAGAGACGCTGTGAAGCTGAGGTATACGTAAAGAACGTAACAGAGAATGAAGAAAAGCCATGCGAGGGCTTTCTCTTTAATACTCAAATACACCCCGATCAAGCCTGTTGCCGTTCCCAGCCACTCGACTGCTGAGGTGTTTTGTATTTGTGTTAGAATAGTATCCATCTCGTTTTTCCCAAGGAGTTTGCGTTTGGCGATTAACGTGGCTCCCGATTGCGAACAGCCGCAAGGTCTGGCGGTTCCGGAGGTCGAGGGCAAGAACGCAATCAAATCCTGCCAAGCTTTAAATTATCATTCGAAGACGCGCTTTCTGTGAATCAAGGGGTTGACAAGCGAGCGTCGTCTTGTCACCTCTGCCCACATCCTTAGGGGCGACCGTGCAATCGGTCTGAGATGCCTGCTAAGTGTTTCGTTAACGCGAAACGCGCTGCAGCGGTCCCTTAGAACCTGATCCGGTTGATACCGGCGTAGGAAAAGGAATGGTACCGAAATAGGCATGTGCCCGGGACCACTTTTCTTCGCTCTTAGCCGGGTCTCATAAACTACAAATTGAGATCCTAAATGAAGAAAACCAATAACACGCAAACGCCGCTGGCCATCGCCCTGCTCTCCGTTTCGCTCACCGCTTCGGTGAACTCCGACGAGTTCGTTAACGACTCGGACGACGTATTCGAATTGCCCGCAGCAGTGGTGACAGGCGACCTTTGGCAGTCAGATCTGCTGGAGACTTCGGCTAGCGTTACCTTGCTCGACAGCGATTCTCTCCAGACGCCTGGTTTCGAGCATTTCGACGACCTTACTGCTTACCTGCCAAACCTTACTACAACGGGTGGCACGTCGCGTTCACGCTATTTCCAACTCCGAGGAATCGGCGAAAATTCCCAGTTTGAAGGAGAGACGCCGGACTCGGCCGTAGTCTACTTGATGGACGATTTCGACCTGACCGGCGTTGGCACCGTGGGAAGCCTTTTCGATGTTCAACAAGTCGAAGTGCTTCGCGGACCACAGGCGGGAGCTTTCGGAGCAAACGCGGCAGGCGGCTTGATTCGCATCGTCAGCGCCGACCCAACGCCTTACTGGACTGGCTATGCCCAGACCACTGTGGGCGAGGATTCGCTGTTCGGTGGTGAGTTCGCCGTTGGCGGGCCGCTTTCAGAGGCAAATCCCGAAAAGCTGACCATGCGTTTCTCTATGATGACGCAAGGGAGCGACGGGTTCTACGAAAACCGCACGCTCGATCGTCCAACCAATGAGCGTGAAGAGTCGGCTGCTCGCCTGAAACTGCGCTGGAAAGAGGATGCCTTCCAATGGGACGCATCCCTGCTCTATGCGAATTCGGATAACGGATACGACCAGTTCGCCATGACAAACGAGGAGTATGTGACCTACTCGGACGAGCCAGGTCGCGATGAACAAGAAAGCTTGGGCCTAAGCCTGAAAGGACTCTACGAACTGCAGGATGGCCAGCAGTTCACATCCAAGACATCCTTTGTTCAGACTGATTCACTTTACAGCTACGATGCGGATTGGACAGATGCCTCCTACGCCGGTTACTTAGAGACAAATCGCGACCGCGAAGTAGTTAGCCAGGAACTACGCTTCGACAGCAGTATGGATAATGCAAACCGTTGGACCGTAGGATTGTATTACCAACAGTTGGAAGAAGATTCCGACGTTCTCTATCGCGATGGAGATCCTTCAGGCGGTGAATGGTATTTTGGTCAGGTCGACGTGTATTCTGTTTTCAAGACAGAAACCCTAGCCGTTTTTGGCCAAATGGATTTTCAGCTTGCGGAAAGGACTCGGCTTGTGGCGGGACTTCGCTTCGAAGATTACGATGTCAGCTTCGACTCGCAATCCGATGAGATGGGGTATTACCAAGGCTATCTCTACGATGGAAATCGGGACAACGACGACTCTTTGTTTGGCGGCAAGCTCAGCCTCGAACAGGATCTGAGCGACAGTTTGATGGGATTTGCCAGCCTTGTTAAAGGTTACAAGGCGGGGGGCGCTAACAGCGGAACCTTCACGACGCCAGACATGCCAGCTCTCTATGATACCGAAACCCTTTGGAACTTCGAAGCAGGCTTGCGTGGACGTTGGCTGGACAATCGTCTCACGGGTCAAGTGACAGCGTTCTACCTCGAACGTGAAGATACCCAACTCCGCGACTCGGTCGGTGCAGGCGGATTTTTCCGTTATCTGACCGTGAATGGTGATGGAGCGACTCACTCGGGGGTGGAAGCTGAAATCAAGTGGTGGATCAATGACGAATGGACCCTCGATGCCGGTATCGGTTTCTTGGATGCGGAAAGGGATTCCTACACCGATCCCAGCGGACTAGTGCCAGCTCGCGAATTGGCCAACGCTCCGAGCTACACTTACAACCTGCGCCTAAGCTACAATTCTCCGGAAGGCTTGTTTGGATCTTTCTCAATCGCTGGCCGAGATTCCTACTTTGAATCGAACAGCCATACTCAAGAGCGTGATGCCATGACTGTGGCAAACGCCTCCATTGGCTACCGCCTCGAAGATTGGACTTTTGCGCTCTGGGCCAAGAACCTGAGCGATGAACGCTATGCCAGCCGCGTCTTCTACTTCGACAACGGAGAGGGAGATATGCGTTACGAGGCGATGGCAGCTCCGCGTCAAATCGGCGCAACAGTGCGCTACGATTTCTAAGCAATTTCATTCATAAATGCTAAATGACAAAGGCGCCGGATATCCGGCGCCTTTTTTTTGAATCGTTCAAAGCGTAATCAAACGCTATTTGTGGAAGGCCTCTTTGCTAGTCTTCCTCGGAAAACTGGGAGAGATACGTTTTCCATTCTTCAAAACTTGTGATCTCGCCTGCTCGCTCCCAGCCGTAGCCCGCATAGTAGCTAATCATACCATCCTCATCGGTTGAGGTCACAAAAAACGCGAGATCGTCATCGACCCCCTCACCGTCGGTTTCGTGAATGGTTGCAGAGAACTCACGTGGTAGAATGACTCCGGTGCCCAAACCACTTTCGTGAATTGTTTCCCAAGCGGCGATCACTCCGTCCTCAGCATCCGAATACACGTCTGCCTTGCCTTCATGCGTTGTCAGGCCGACAGCAAGTTCGACCTCGACGGCTTCGCCATCCTTTGTGAAGTGACTTACAGCGTGGAATAGTCGGTTTCCTTTGTCCAAGGTGATTCGTTTGACCTCTTCGATCCCTTCGCTCTCGTACAAGTAGCTCAGCTCAAATTTCACCTGCTCAGGACCGTCGGAGATCACCTTATAGCTTCGGTAAACATTGGATTTAATAAGCTCCCCATCTTTCCAAATCGCTAACCCTCCACAGCCGAATGACGATCCCACATGATAAGGATCGTAGCCTTCGCCATGGTCCTCGTGATAGCTTTGCACGCCTTCCGCTTCGAGTCGGTACCACCTGTCGATGATCGGATAGTCGACTCTTTTCAGCCAGCAATCGATGCCGCTATTTTCTCCGCCTTCTGCTAAAGCAGGCCCATACATGCGAAAGGCGACCTTGTCGTTTTCGAAGGCAAAGTCGTCTTTGCGCTCTGGCACGAAGCGGCAATGGGCCACCTTTTCCTGAGCTTGGAGCGATAAAGCTCCCATGGTGAAGGCTGCGTTTAAAGCAAACAGGGTTGGTAATTTAAAGAATTGGAGATGCATAGCTTACTGAAGTTTTAACTAAATTAGGCCTCTTTCAGAGGGATGCTTTATTCGAGGGCTTGGTACACCAGAGCTCTCAATTTTGCATGATCATCGAGACCGTCTGCAGGGATGACTTGGGTAAAATAAACGACTACCAGTTCCTCCGTAGGATCGATCCAGTAAGTCGAGTGATAGGCTCCGCCCCAGCCGTATTCGCCGACTGATGACAACTCTCCCTTTTGCCCCATGTCTAGAACAACGCGGAAACCGAGCCCGAATCCAGTCCCGCTCTCCCAGGGAAACGCAGCGACCTTTGGCAGATGATTCACCGACATGAGCTCCATCGATTTACGGGAAAGGATCTGCTTGCCCTCAAATTCGCCCTCGTTCAGCAGCATCTGCAAAAAGCGGCTGTAGTCATGAGCGGTCGAGAGCAGTCCTGCTCCGCCTGAAAAGCTCATGCGTGGACCTTCGACGTAACCTCCCTGTCCTTCCATAGCGCTCTCGTCGGGAGATCGCTTCAGCTCGCCGTCTTCACGCATGGCGTAGACGGTGGCGAGTCGGTCGGCTTTGTCCGTGGGAAGATAGAAATGGGTGTCTACCATGGCGAGGGGATCGAAGAGTCGATCCTTTAGAAATTCATCCAAGCTCTGGCCCGACGCGACCTCGATCAAGGCTCCGAGGATATCGGTATTGTATCCATAAACGAACTTCTCTCCTGGCTGGGACTCGAAAGGCAATTCCGCCATACGTCTTACCGTTTCGCGGATGGGTTCGTCTCGATCAGCAAAGTACCAACCGTGGATACCGGCTGCTTTCCATTCGTCTTCAACAATACCCCAGCCGTATCCCACTCCTGAGGTATGGGTCAGCAAGTCGCGGATCGTGATCTGGCGTTTGGCTGGAACCACGATGTATCCGAGATCTGGGTGCGGCACTGCAACCGTGGTTTTCTCATATTCGGGAAGGTATTTGGAGACAGGATCAGAAATTAGCAATTTGCCCTCTTCTTGCAGAATCATAATTCCGACGCTGGTAAGAGCCTTTGTTTGGGATGCGATCCGGAATATGGTATCCTCCTCCATGGGCATTTTCCCCTCCACGTCGCGGTATCCGTAAACACCGAGTTGGGCAACCTCGCCTTTTCTAATAACAAGAGAGACTGCTCCGGGGAGCTTGCCTGACTCCACGTATTCTTCGAACACGGAATCGATTCGTGAAATTCGCTCCGAGCTTATGCCGACCGATTCGGGTTCGACCGGGACCAATGGCTTGGCGAGGCCGCTTGAGGAGAGTCCAAGCAGCGCGATGAGAGAGACGACGAGAGTTAACCTGCGTGTGGGGAGGGTCATGGACCGAAGTTAATTATCCGCCCGCCACGGACAATCTATTTTTCCGTGAAAATTGCTAGCCCGCGGGAGCTTGTATTCGCAAGAGCTAGCCTACTCGTTTGGCTTGCCTGCCGATTCGGACTTTTCTGTAGCCAGCTTTTTGTTACGCTCGTCCCAACGAGCTCGGGCCAGCTCCCGCATGTCTACCTCGGGATCTGATTCGTCCACAATCTCTAGCCCTAGAAGGGTTTCGATCAAGTCCTCCATGGTGACAAGGCCACTGGTTCCACCGAACTCGTCCACCACGATTGCGATCTGCTCACGGTAGGTCAGCAGCTCGTCGAAAAGGCGAGACAAGGTATCCATTTCCGAAACGATGCGCACGGGCCGGCTCAATTTCTCGAGCGGCGTATCGGGTTCCCCTTGAGCGAGCCGCTGCAAGGCGTCGCTGTTTACGAAATAGCCGGTAATATTGTCTTTATTATCCGAATACACTGGGATTCGTGAAAAGCGCATAATGTCGGCAGCTGTAACCGCTTCCGCGCAGCTCAGCGTTTCGTCCAGTGCAGCTATTACCGTTCGCGGGGTCATAATATGCTGAACCCGCAAGTCCCGAAAGCGCATCAGGCTGTGAATCATGCGGGATTCGTTTTCGTCCAGCACGCCTTCGCTTCCACCTATTTGGGCCAAAGCGACGAGTTCGTCGCGGCTGACGCTATGCTCTCCGTGCGAGCCGGATTGGAAAAGCTTCGTTATCTGTTTGGACATCGCCACCAGCGGGTAAGTCCCGATCACGATGATTCGGCAAGACCGAGCGGTAAACGGAGCAAGTTGCCGCCAGAACTGGGCTCCCAAGGTCTTGGGGATGATCTCTGATATGACGAGGATCAGAAGGGTCAGAATAGCGGATATGACTCCGAAATACGCCTCGCCAAATACCCGTACCGCCTGTGAGCCCACACCGGCGGCTCCGATCGTATGGGCCACCGTATTCAAGGTCAGGATCGCGGCCAGAGATTGATCAATCTCCTTTTTTACCTTGGCCAGAAGTTTACCTGTTTTTGTCCCGCTCCGCTCCTGTTGGCTCACGAAGGAAGGCGACATGGATAGCAGGGCCGCCTCCAGAATGGAGCACAAAAACGACACCCCGAGGGCGAGCAACAAGTAGATGATTAGAGCGAACACTTCGCAGCATGGGAGCGATTTGCTGGCTCCAATGCAATGAAGAACGAAAGAGAGATTTTGCCCTCTTCTCCGATTATGGTTAGTTCCTGATCGGCCTAGTGACTGAGCAACTCGGTGAACATTGCCTCCATGCGAGCTTGATCCACCGAGTAGATTACTTCCACCGGTCGCTCGCCTATTCCAGGAGCGCTCTCCTCTGGCCAGGTCAGAATCGCTCCGTAGTTGGGCCCTTCGTTGGTGTCCACCCCGATCCAGAGCGTATTGCTCTCCGTAACAATATCCGGCTCCAGCCAAGCTCCTGCTTGCACCTCGTCCCAAAGGGGAAAACCTACTTTGGCGATTTCGGTCACATAGGCGGCGACCTTCGAATCGCTGGATGCGATCTTGTCTAACAATTCCTTGGTCCCGAAGATATCCACGGAGGCATCGCTAGTGACGAGCGATATTTTAGGAAACGGGCTAGTGTGCACGATGTGGGCGGCCTCGGGGTCCCATTGATAGTTGAAGCTCATACGAGGAGAATACGCTCTCTGCAGAGCGAAAGGACCGTGGTTATAGAAGAGAGGCTGGTTAAAAGTCCCTCCCATCAGGCAAAGCTGTTTGACTCGGCTGGCGAATTTATAATCCAAGCGCTGGGCCAAGGCGAGATTCGTCATCGGCCCCATGGCGATAATGGTTACCTCGCCTGGATATTTCTTAGTCTGCTCGATCATGAATTCCGCCGCCGTTCCCTCAGCGGCTTCGATACTGGGGTGTCCTTCGGCGAAAGGCGGGATCACATCCGGCCCATGGTAGTCCGCCCGGGACATCTCATCAGTCGATGGCCAGGTCTCCGTCCAAGCCCCTTTGTATCCAAGCTTTCCGTAGCGCTTTTCACGCAGCTCGGTCAGCTCCTTGCTGTTAACCAAAGGGTAAGTCGCCCCTCCATAGACGGGGATATCCGTGCGGTCGATCATCTCCAGCATCCTCAGGGTGCGTGCCGTTTCCTCGGGCTGCCAGCCGTCCCCGCTGACGGTCGTTATGCCAAGCACTTCCACATCTGGTGACTGTAGCAACATCAGGATAGGCTGCATACCAGGTCCCTCGAAGGCGTCTTGGTCGATGATGACTTTGCGTTTAGCGGCCGAAGCTTGGTTGGCAATTGCTAGGACTAGGGCGAGAAAAGAGAGGTATCTCATGTGGAGCCGCACCAGCACTTCCGGCGCCACTAGAGCACTCTTACATGCCGGCTTTTACGCTTAGGTGTCCGAGGCCCAGACCCATGAGGCAGAGCGGAGTCATGATCCATGCTGCCACTGACAATTGCTGGGGGGCGAAGATCCCGATCAAGGTTACCATTGCGATGCTGATGCCGCTGATGATGGCTACGATTCCCACACAAGCGTTTTGGCTGTTCTTTTTGTCTGTCATTTTTCGTTTTGGATAAAGGTTCGCAAGTTGACTGGCTTGGAGCTCGAGTACCGCATCGGGCGAATAAACGGCTCCTTGCCTATCAAGTGCCCCACCTCTGCAAAAAGGTGACAGAGTTTTTTCCTCTTTTCTGAAAAATAATTTAGGCGAGTGCTTCGATCAGCCGCTCGATGTCGTCCATGTCGTTGAAAAACGACGGCGAGATCCGAACGTGGTGCGTGTGCATACTGACCTTCACGCCCATGGCCTCCAGCTTCGCTCCGTTCGTCTCCGCCAAGTCTTTGCGGGCGAAAGATAGGATCGAGGATTTCGAATCTTCCGGCGTCATCGCGAGATAACCTTGGCTGGGCAAAGCTTCATGCAAACGACGCAGAAGGGGTTGACGCCATTTTTCAATCTCCGCTACCCCGACACGATCCAGCAATTCCAGGGAGTAACTCAGGGCCGCCACGCCAGCGCTGGCAATGGTCCCTACTCCCATCAGCCCGCTCAAGCCGGGACGGAAGGGCGAATCTGGAACGATGTTGTTCGGCTCGTCGAAGGGTGAATAGTTGGTTTCCCATTTCGCCCGCTGCCAGTAACCGAAGCGGGTGCGGGTCAACAGCTCTTGCGATTCACGCTTCGCGTACATGAGCCCGATTCCGAAGTCGCCCATTAGCCACTTGTAGGTCGAACAAGCGGCGAAATCCACTCCGCTCTCCTTCAAATCGATGGGTGTCACGCCGGCGGCCTGGATCAAGTCCGCATAGACTGGCACGCCTCGAGAATGAGCGATTTCGCAAACCGCCTTCAGATCGTGCTGAAAGCCGGCCACGTTGGAAACCAAGGTGATGGCTACCAGATCGGTTTCCGGCGTAATGGCCTTATCCAAATCTTCGATACGGATACGATTGTCCTTCGCTTTGACGACTTCCAAATCCAAGCCCCGCTTCTCCAGCTCCATGTAGCGATACATTCCGCCCATGAAATGATATTCATCGGTCACCACACGCGAGCCGGCTCCCGTGATCCCCAGCCCGTCGCAAACCGTATTCTCGCCCACCAAGGTGCTGGGAACGAAGGACAACTCCTCCGGCTCCGCGTTCACCATTTTGCCAAACAGGGAAAAAACCTTTTGCCGATCCGCCCGCGTGCTGGACTTACTGGCCCCCTCGTTCATCAGGCGTCCGTCCTGATAGGTTGCGATCGCTTGGGCTGCCTTTGTGGTGATCGGGTGAATGGAAGCGGAGTTCAGGTAGGTCGAAGCCACTTCAAACTCCGACGCCAGTCCGGCCAACCCGCCGCTCGGTTTCGATCCTGTTCCCTTAACTTCGCTTGCCCCACGGGCGCCGAATTTAAATGTCCCCGCCGCGAGCGATAGAAGCCCCGCTTTGGCGAGCCATTCGCGTCGAGCCAGAGGAGCTCCAAGCTCTGAGTTTACTCGGTTTTCTTTTTGTGAATCCATTTTGCAAATACGTTAATTGCTTCTTGGTCTCGATGGTCCCACTTTACTTTAGCTCCAGTTCCGCCTCGATCTCGACTGGGATGCCAAAGGGCAAAGCCGCCATACCCACTGCGCTTCGGCTATGAGCGCCTCGCTCCGGCCCATAAAGCTCTAGAATCAAATCGGAAAACCCGTTGATCACGGCTGGCTGCTTCGCGAAATCTGGCGTACAAGCGACCATGCCAAAAACCCGGCTCCAATTCGCCACTCGGTCCAGATTTCCAATTTCCCGCTTCAAGCTGCCAAGGATCGAAAGGGCCGTGAGCTTAGCGGTGTGGTAACCGTCTTCGATGCTCACCTCCGCTCCGAGCTTGCCCTTGATCGGGCTAAGGCTGCCGTCTTCCACTTGCGGACCATGACCGGAAATCGTGGCTCGCTTGCCATTGACGCGAACCATCACAAAGGGGAATTCCACGCCCGGCGGCGTTTTGATCGGCGGAGGCAAACTCAGCCTCATCGCCTTGATCTTCGCTTCGATCGGGTCCTCGTCGCTCGAGCTTGACTCCGTTTCGCCCAATGCTCGACGCGTGAACCCCGCCAACAACGGCAAGCCCGCCAATTGCAGGAGGAACTTCCGTCTCCTTGTTCCAAATACGCCCGCCGCTTCGGTATCCTGGGCTGATTCCGCTTTTTCGATTCTCTTTTCCATATCGCGATCCCGCATGTTTCAGCCCGAAAAGCTCTCTTTTGAACTTCCTAGGCCAAATCGGATGGGGCTCCCCAACGACCACATAACGCGCCATCCGCGTTAAGTAATCGATACAGCCAAGTCGCTGGAAAATACGAACCGAGCGATGCCGTTATTCGGCAGGGCTCAATCGCTTTCGGTGATGCGCCAGAATCCGGAAGTTCCTTCTGGCTTCAACTCGAGCTCGCGTACCAGTCCATCACCGGGGATGACTGAAATCTCATCCGTCCAATGCTGCAAGTCTTGGCTGGTCTGCAGGCTGCGGATAGCTCCTACGCTAGGACGATAACGGGCTCGCAAAGTTCCGTCGGCCTCGCTGCCGAGGATTTCCAGCAAGTCTTCTGTTTGTTCAGGACTGTGAAATACGAAATGCATCGCGGAACGGGCCGGCAAGTCGAGAGACACGCTGCCTTCGAATCGTCCTTCCTGTGAGCCTTGAGCTACGAGTTCGGGTCCGCTTGCTTCGCTAAAGCCATAGGTATCCATTTTGTCGAACACTAGGCCTGTCTGCGAAAGGTCCAGCGTCGTCGACTGGGCGGCATCGGTTTTGTTGATAGCCACCACGTGAAAAGTTTGGTCAGTCACGTCAACCGAGGCATAGCAGGAGAAGTTGGCCGCATCGGGATTTTCGACCGGAACGCTTAGCTCGCCGAAGGAACTCCCCTGCCCGTCGTAGTTGCGATAAAGCTGGAAGGCGGGAATCACATAGCCCTCGATTTCGCCCCAGTAACACGCGGCATAGACGCCATCGCGTCCGTAGATTCCCAATACGTCTGCTTGGGCCAGTCCGCCGCTATAGTTTTGATGGCCGCCATAGTCGTACTCGGAGATGGATAGCTCCGTATCCGGATAATGGGTCTCGATCGATTCGAATACGCGAGGCAAGAGCTGTACAGCCTCGCCTCCGGTACTCCAAGTGGTGATCCAGCTCTCTTCCACGTAGTTGGAATCCCAGAGCGAACGCGGGGCCTGCAGACGGGCCTGCGTCAAGGCTTCGTCGTCGCTGGTGCTGTCGGTGATGCGGGTGTAGACGTCGGCTCCTTCTTCGTCGGTACCGGTCACCACGGAGACTTCCGGGTAAAAGTGGATATCCAGTACATCGAGCAGGCGACGCTCCGCCGCGTCGGACTGCTTTTTCATTTCCCCAAGGTAGGCGCTGACGAACCAATCGTATTCACCGCTGTAGGACGACCAATCAGGAGCGGAAAAGTCGACAAACGATCCCCAGCCAAAAAGTGCCGGACCGAAGATCAAGGCCTCCGCGTCGAGGTCCTTTACCATGGCCGCGCAATCCGCTCCCACCCGCACGATCTCTGCCACGGTGGGAGCATCTGGGTGGATCCGGGAGTGCGTATGGGCCCAAAGGGCGGGCTCGTTGTCCAAACTGTAGGCGAAGACGCCGCCCTCCGAGGACAGACCGTAGGTCTGGATCAGAAAGTTCACCTGCTCGTCCATGTAGACCACCCCGTCCGTCGTATCGGGGGTCAGCGTATACTCGCCCTCCTTGCGGAGTCGCACCTCAGCCCAACGATCGCTGGGAGCCGTATCGGCCTCGCTGACCGTGCCATTCCCGTCAGCAGCCACGTATCCGGCCAATTGCAGGGTCACGAGACTCGGCCGTCCGGCGTCTTGGGCGTGGTCGACACTCATGCTGACCGCCCAGCCGGGTTTGGATTTGTTCTCCTCGCTCTCGGAATTCACCAGATGCCAATCGCTGTGGTGAAAATAATCACTGCCCGCGTTGGAGTAGTTATTCTCCCAATTGTATCCGGTCATGCGATTCCCGCCCAGACGCTCCAGCGTGTAGTTGAGCGACTCCCCCGCTTCCCCGCGATTCCAGTCGTTCACCCCGTAGACCAAGGGGCTGATCTCCTGCGGCACCTCCGTGAGCTGCAGGCGAAAGGTGACTTCGCCCTGGGTTGAGGCTACCAAGAAAACGGCCGCCGCGAGGGCTGCCCAAGCGGAACCAACGTTCGACACGCGAGAGGGGGTTGTTGCATGCATAGGTGACACTCTAAACCGCGGGACCGCCCTCTACTTCGAGAGAATTAGAGGCGTTCAATGAAAGCGGACCAAGAAGGCCTCAGCGGGCGATGAACCGTGACTCAAGTTGCAGTTAACAACCGCTTCCTGACCCCGCTTTGCATCCTCTGCAAAAGCAACCATTGACCCCTCCGCCCTTTCTCCGGATGATCTGCTGCTGATGCCAGTCGCCAACCTTGTCCTGATCTGCCTTTCCGTATTCGCCTTGCTCTGCGCCACTATCCCCTATCTGCGAGCCGAAGGCTGGTGGGTGCGGGGCTTCGACTTTCCCCGCCTGCAGTTCGCCGTTTTTTCGGCCGCCATGCTTGTAGTCGATTTATGGCTACTGGACTTTTCAAGCAATTGGGCTTGGTCCGCCATCGCCGCCAGTCTGCTCGCCTTAGGCATCGAGCTCTGGTGGATCCTTCCCTTTACTAGACTGGCCCGCAAGGAAGTGGTCGACCACCGGCCGGGCTCCGAGGGCGAAAGCCTCTCCGTCATGACTGCCAATGTCCTGCAGACCAACCAAAACCGGGACGACTTCCTCAAGATCGTGTTCGATACCCAGCCGGACATTTTGGTGGCGCTCGAGACCGACGGAAAATGGCAAGCCACCCTCGACATACTCGAGCAGGAACACGGTTATCATCACACCGCCAAATGTCCGCTCGACAACCTCTACGGCCTGCTCGTCTACTCGCGACTCTCTTTCGAAAATACAAGGATCCAGTATCTCGTGGAAGACGGAGTCCCCTCCGCCCATACCCTCGCTCGCCTGCCTTCCGGACAAGCGGTTCGCATGCACTTCATCCACCCCGCTCCACCAAGCCCTTCCGAAAATACAGAAAGTTCCGAGCGAGACGCCGAGCTGACCATGGTGGGTAAAAGCGTGTCCCACTCCACAGTGCCAGCCATCGTGACCGGAGACCTCAACGATGTCGCCTGGTCCACTACCACCCGCCTTTTCCGCCGAGCCAGCGGGATGCGCGACGTGCGAATCGGCCGAGGCATGTTCAATACCTTCCACGCCAACTACTGGTTTCTCCGCTGGCCGCTCGACCACCTCTTTTGCAGCAAACACTTCGAGCTCGCCGAAATGCGACGCCTGCCCAAGTACGGATCCGACCATTTCTCCATGTTCGTGAAACTTGTCCTCACGCAGCGCGACTCCAACAAAGAGGAGCCCCTAAAAGCCGACGAAGACGACCGTCAACTGATGCAAGAAAAGCTCGAAGACGAAAACGTCTCCCCCAACGACGTCCACCAACCGGACCGCTGAGGGTCGGAGGACGGGTGATCGAGGCCCGCTCCTCGAGAGCTTTCGAATCCGGTTCACTGATTATTCTCCGATCGGCATCGCGGGACCCAAACACTAAGCGCCAGTTATATGGGTGGCCTGTGGATTCTACTTATTAGATCTTGAGTCAGGGCAGCCAGCGATTATGACCTGCTCCCCATAAACAGAGCCATTTAGATTGAGAGTCTTCCGATAGCAAATATGAAAGGAAGACGATATGAGCCGAGGAAAAGGCAAACGCTACAAGGAGGAGATAATCCGCATACTCAAGGAGGCCGAGAGCGGCCTTCCAGTCACGGAACTGCTTCGCAAACACAATATAGCGGCAGGCACGTACTACCGCTGGAAAAGCCAGTACTCCGGCATGGAGGTCTCGCAGTTGAGGGAGCTCAAGGAGCTGCAGGCCGAGAACGCTCGGCTAAAGCGTATCGTAGCCGAGCAGATGCTCAGCATCGATGCCCTCAAGGACGTGAACTCAAAAAACTGGTCAAGCCCGTAGAGAGGCGTCGAGCGATCGACTATCTTCGCGATAGCCGAGGCATGAGCATACGGCTATCCTGCGGGCTGATCGGCATGTCCAGAAGCAGCTACTGCTACCAGTCCAGCCGGGACGATTCCGAGCTGCTGGAGCTGATCAAGGAGAAGGCTCTCGAACGAAAGAGATGGGGCTACCGTCGCCTGCACGTCCTGGTTCGCCGCGAAGGCCATGAGGTCAACTTGAAGCGCACGTATCGGATCTATCGAGACGCCGGGCTGCAAGTGCGTAGACGCAAACGCAAGCGCCATCGCCTCGAACGCGTCCACGAGATCTTCGAGTCGGCGGAACCGAACCAAAGATGGAGCATGGACTTCGTCCATGACGCCACCTGGACGGGTCGCAGGATGAGGATGCTTACGGTTGTGGACGACCACACCAAGCGTTGCCTGTGGATCGAGGTGGATAGCTCGATATCCGGCTGCCGCGTATCCAGGATCTTGGACAACCTGATCGATCTGTACGGAAAGCCGGAGAGGATCCACTCCGACAACGGGCCCGAGTTCGCCGGAATGGCCTTGGACCAATGGAGCTACCGCAACGGCGTCGAGCATACCTTCATCCAGCCTGGCAAGCCGCAGCAGAACTGCTACGTGGAGAGCTTCAACGGCAAGCTACGCGACGAATGCCTTAACGAGCAGTGGTTCGACAGCGTCGCCCAAGCCCGAGAGATCGTGGAGAACTGGCGGGTGGACTACAACGAGGTCCGGCCGCACTACAGCCTCAACCAGAAGACTCCCGAAGAGTACGCCGCCGAGCTGGCGGCGAGCCCCCTAGGGGGCTTGAGGGGGAAAGAAACCTTTGACCAATCACCCAATAAACAGGACAACCTGAACCAAGGAGACTCTCACTTCTGATGGCACTAAAATGGGGAGCAGGTCAATTGAGCAAGGGCGGTTTGGCTGGTTTGTCGACCCGGAAGGCAACAAGATCGAGGTATGGACCCCAGCCAACGCAAGCGAATGATGGAATGCCTAGTGATGGGTTTACATGAATCTTGTGTCGCTCTCGCTGACCATCGTGTTAAAAAATCGTGCCCAGAAATCTGATACCTCTCATGGCTTCCGCCTTGGCACTACCCTTCTTACCAGCCTGTACAACGACTGAGCACGGACAACTGGAGACGAGTGCCCGGGAGCAGGTGTTTACCGACTATTTTTTGGCGCTAAGAAATGCTATCGAGACCGAGTTTGTGCAGGAGGATCGCCGCAATTCGATATACGAGGGTATCAATATCGAATATCGGGACATGTATCTGGACCTCTACATTGACGGTAAAGGCCTCCTCTATCTCCGTGAGGACGCGGTAAATAAAGCCATCAAAGACAAACCAAACCTAATGCGCATTTTGGTGCAGGCACTAGCCCACTACAACGAGTCACCCCTCTTGCCACCTACCGGTTACTTGAAAGAAAACGACCTCATCGAACACCGCCTAGACATTAGCTTTCTCCGGTTTTGAAGCCGCCCGTTTTGCGCGCTATCTGAAAGCAGGCTGGCACGCAGACAATAACCCGACTTCTGCATACCCTCTATCCCCTAACCCCTAATTGAAAATGGAAGAAGAAAGAGAACTCAAATGCCCCCTCTGCCAGCACAACGAATTCGATAAGGACAAGGTCGTCCTCGCCAAATACGGTCTGTTTCGGGTGACCGATTACAAAGCGAATATGCTGACCTGCAAACGCTGTAAGCACATCATGCTTTTCGAAGACGGGAATACCTTCTTCCTCGGCGTAAACTAAGAAACCTGCCGCTTCCCCGACCCCAAACTATCAACCAAATCCACATGATGAATCTGGGAGCATTTTCCGTCAGTCTCGCCGTTAAGGACATTCACGCCTCTAAAGCCTTTTATGGCAAATTGGGCTTTGAAGAGTTCGCAGGCGATATCACGCAAAATTGGCTGATCCTAAAAAACGGAGAGCACCTCATCGGACTTTTCCAGGGCATGTTCGAAGGCAATATCCTCACCTTCAATCCGGGATGGGATCAGAGTGCTTCCGAACTAGATTCCTTCACCGATGTGCGGAAGATCTACACCGACTTGAAGTCCATGGGGATCAACTTCGTCTCCGAGCCGGATCTAGAGTCGGAGGGCCCCACCTCCTTCACCCTGCTCGACCCCGACGGAAATGCCATCCTCGTGGACCAACATCGTTAGTCTAGCCATTGCGTTTCGAGAAGGTCTACCGATGAAAACCACTTTCGCTCTGCTTGCCCTTTCCTTAACTGCAGTGGCCGATGCTTCTGACTGGCAAATCGGCTGCGAAACCAGCTTTGCCAGGATCTCCGGCACCCCAATCTATGACGATCGGGCCGATTATACCCGCGAGCTTTCTAGAGACTTTCTAGTGCCCTCCCTTATCCTAAGCAAAGATATGGGAGAGAATGGCACCTTGGCGCTGCGTTTCACGTACTACGACGAGATTCTATCAGAGGCCATCGATCTGGCTACGGACCCAGATAGCGGATCGGAGATCATACTTCCTGCCTTTTCCAAGACCATCGCTAAAGACGAGATGAAGGAGTTTAGTCTAGGCTATCTCTTCACACTCATCTCCACGGATCGAGCGACTTTTCGCTTAGGACCCGAACTCTCCTATTTTCATACTCGCACCCTTTTCATCGACCCGAATGGGGAGGATCTACTTTTTACCAATGAGGATTTAAGGCTGGGAGCGGAAGCCAAAGTGTCTTTCAACCTGACAAAGAAATTGGAGGCGTCAGTATCTTATCGATACACCAATCCACCCGACCGCGAGATTCATATGATAACCCTCGGCCTTGGAATAACGTTATGAAGGATTCAGCAGAAAACGAAGAGACTCCAGAAAGTGGCGACACAGAAATTGAGGCAACGAAAAGCCAGGCTATTGCAAAACCCCAGACATCCGAACCCATAAAGGATAAGTACCTGCTGCTACTTGATACGGCTGCCAACACTTACGAGAATATCAAATTTGCGGATACGAAAGCGACCGTACTGCTGGCCATCTACAGTGCCTTCCTTGGCTTCGCAGGTAAGAAGTTGGCCGAAGATGGGCTTAATCATTTCAGTCAGATGGACGTGCCTGAGATATTGTTGGTAATATCTTTACTCATTTTGGCAGCGGGGATCATCTGCCTAATCTTCACGATTTGGCCGAGAGCAAAAGTCCACATGGATAATCATAAAGGATTTCTACATGCGGATCGAATTTCAGAATTCGATGACGTCCGTGAGTTCAGTAACTATATCGATGGAGATACTCTCACAGAGAAAGAGATCAAAAAGCAGATTGTCGACTTGGCTTGGGGCAGAGCCAATAGTAACAGGAAGAAATATGATTTTTTGAAAATTGCCATGGTACTAGGTATTAGTGGCCTTGTTTCTGGATCTGCCTCTATCGCCGTTGAGGTATTACAGAAGGTAGAACTACCAAGCGAAGAATCGATGCAGGAAACGATTGAGAGTCCAAGATCACAAGCACCAGATAGTTTACCAAAAGCGTGAAAGTCATTATCGGAGCGGGCGAGCAAAGGTGGGGTGGTTGGATTCCTACTCAAGGGGAGGAGCTTAACCTCTTGGATGAAAATACGTGGGAGGCATTTTTCGGGGAGCAACAAGCCGAAGCCTTTCTTTGCGAGCATGTATTCGAGCACATTACGGTAGAGGAAGCCCGCCATGCGGCTGGTTTGATTAAACGCTACTTAAAGACGGGCGGATTCATTCGCCTAGCGGTTCCGGATAAGCACTTCCCCAACGAGGAGTATCAGAGGACCGTACAAGTAGGTGGACCCGGGCCGCTTGATCACCCGGCTGCCGACCACAAGGTAGTTTATGGATACAAAGAGTTCAGTGAGGTCTTCGAGCAAGCAGGATTTGCGGTATCGCTTCTCGAGTACCACGACGAACATGGTGTCTTTCACACAACGGATTGGGATGTCGACGTGGCCCCGATATTTAGGTCTTCGAAACTCGATCCTAGAAATCAGGGCGGTGTAATTGGCTTTGCGTCTATCATCATCGATGCGAGGAAAACCGGCTGAGCTTAAAATAACCCTAGCCCTGTACTGAGAATATGGATTCGAAGCCAATCACGAACCAGAAGGTCGCAACCTTCTTCGACGCCCTGCCCTCCGACATCCGAACGCGGCTTGAGGAAATTTGGGAGTTGATCCTAGCCGTCGGAAGCCGAATCGATCCGATCTTGAAAGTCGAAGAAACGCTCAAATGGGGAGAGCCTAGCTACGCGACAATCGCAGGCAGTCCGGTTCGTCTGGGCTGGAAGACGAAAGACGCGGAGCTCTTTGCGGTCCTATTCCATTGCCAAAGCAAGCTGGTTAGCACCTTCAGGACACTGTATCCAAATACCTTTCGTTTCGAGGGGAACCGGGCCATTGTTTTTCACAAAGACGATCCACTGCCCACTGCGGAGCTTGAGAAGTGCCTCGAACTGGCCCTGAGCTACCATAAAGTTAAAAACATGCCGCTGCTCGGTTGTGACCAAGCTTAATCCACTCACCTAAGGCCTATGACCACGCCTGATCCCGCTAAGCTGACTCGCATCGGATTGATGCTCCCAAATGCGAATAACTGAGCTTAGAACGTTACTTGCAGGTTGACCTCTCTTTGGCGGGCTAGTGTGTTTCTAGGCCATTTATGCGTCTTATCCACTGGCTCTATGTAACTGCTCTCTTCGTCCCAGCCATCGCTCGGCTCGCGCAAAAGGTTTCCACCGACACCGGAGGCTTCACTAGTCGATTCGGCCCACTCCTCGCGGTGTTACTTTTGGCGGCAGGATTTATTGGATACAGGCAAAAGAAGGCCATCCTGATCAGCTCCTTCTGGCGTTGGATCGTTGGGCTGCTAGGCTTCGGCTTCGTGGGTCTCTTCTCCTTTGGAATCTACTTGTTCATTTTTGTGGGGAAACCCGTGCTGGCAGAAGCGGCTGTGATCACAATCACATCCCTAGCCGCTATCCCCGCACTGATCTCCCTTTTCAAGTATTCAAAACCGAATAACGATATCTGGAAGTCAGGCGAATTGCCCAAAGAAGAGCCTAACTCAAATACGTAACTTCGTACCGATCTGCCCGGCTAGTTCCGCTACCTTTCTTTCTCCAAGCGATTGGCGAGAACCGCTCTAACTTCTGCCCGCCAACTAGAGCTCAAACGCAACCGTAACCGGATAATGGTCCGATCGCTCCCATTCGACTTCCTGGATTCGAACCGATCCGGCTTTCTCAATTCCGCGATACAGTATGTGGTCGAATGTAGTGGCGGGATACCTACCACTCGCGGGAATCGTGATTCGCTTTTCCAAGGGCAGATCGCCGTAGGCGTTTTCAAAACCATAAAGAGCCAGCTGTTGCATCGTTTTCTCCGCAGCTCGGACCTCTACATCTCCGGGAACTTCTGTATTAAAATCCCCCCCGATAATCAACGCATCTGGCACTCTCCAATTATCTTCACTTCCGATGGCGACTCCCTCCGCATGGCCAACGATGGCTCTGGCTGAACTTTCGCGTTTGCGGAAATTGACCGCCGCTTCACCGCGGTTGCTTTTGAGGTGAACCGAATAAACGCCTAGCAATTCACCTTCTGTTTCGAAGGCGGCAAAAACGAAGCCTCTCGGAGCGTCGACTAAGCCGTCGCGTTCGAACTCACGCGTCGCGGTGGCCACGGCAGGCATTTTGGCGAGGATGCCGACCTGCTGGTCATCAATCCCGTCGGGATCCTCGGAATAGGAAGCCGGGAATCGGCTCACAGCGATCACCTTCAGTCCTGTGCCCATTTCTTCCGCCAGCATATCGAGACTTTCTTGGCTTTTCACTTCCTGCACGAGCAGGATGTCGGGGTCCAGGTCACGCAGCGTATCCGCCACCAAACCGATGTGCTCCTGCATGGCGGATTTATCGGTCTGGTTCATTCCGCCGGGAAACCACTTCAGGTTCCAAGTCGTCACCTTCAGGGAGGAAAATCCCGAAGGCAGAAAGGTTAGGCTGCAAAAAAATAGTGAGAGGACAAAATACAAGCGACGCATAATGACTTGCTTGCATCAGCTTCGATGCCAAAAAGCGAGCCCGGACGAAGCTCAGGCTTCGTTAACCGCTCGATTTTACGCGAATGGAGCAGAACCCTGCTCGCGTAATCAAAACGCCATTACTTCTCTGACGATTTGCGATAGGCCAAGGGCGTAACGCCTAAAACGGAGCGGAAGCAGCGGCTGAAGCTATCGATGGAGTTGAAATTACACTCGTCCGCGATTTCTGCCACAGACTTCTTGGTTACGCGTAAAAGACGACAAGCTTCTTCCACGCGAAGCCGCCTCAGATGCCGACCCAAACTAATCCCACAAGAAGCCCGAAACGAGGCTCTCAGGTGGCTTACGCTAATGCCGAGCGAGGCCGCGATCTCCTCCACCGTGGGCTGATCTTTCGAGTTCAAAGCCGCCAAGTTAACGCTGGGCACGATACCCTCTACCGTCGATTCGGGCAGCTTGGAAAGCGAACGCCCACTCAAGCGGCGAATGACCCCCAGCATGAGCCCAAGACGCATCACGAGCAGGTCGTTGTTGTCCTTTCCCAGATAAGTTTCGACGAGGTCCTCGCCTAGCGTCAGCAGGGACTCGTCGAGCTTGAAGGATCGGTAGCGCAGGTGTTCGAGTTCCGTTGCGTCTTTGGCTTCGAAGGTCACGAAAAGCCATTTCAAGTCCTCGCCCTGCGGATCGGTATAGTGGTGGAACTGGAAAGGGAATACCAGCATGCCACGTCCTTCCTTCAGCCGAACGGCCTTGTCTTCTACGCAGACGGTAGCTCCACCAGAAAGCGCGAGGATGAGCACGAAACGGTGGTGCAATGCCCGGCCGTCGGCAGGCTGGTTCAACTTGGCCGCCGAATCGTGTTGGAAACAAATGATATTTTCCGGAAGTATCAGCTCTCCCTTGCGATCGCTTAGCAAAGGGTCGCTTGGTATGCCTAGTCGGGAGATAAGTTTTTCGAGTTTTTCGGAAGCGTCGTCTGCCATTTACAGCATCCTAGATGGCGACTGGGCTCGGGTTTGGCAATGCCTTGCTTAAGCGAGATCACAGCTTTGTCTACTTCACGTCAGAGCTTTCAGGAATCGCCACACGAGCGGGCTGCTCGACCTGCTCCACGGGGATGCTGAATTTCCCAGCAATCAGGCCGTTTGAGTAGGCGGTCACCGTAATCGCTCCGGAACTACTGGGGTCTGTTTGCACGATCACTTGGGCAAGCCCGTTGTAGAGGCTGCGACGGCGGCCCTTTTCGGGTTCGTGGGAATTGATGTCGCCATTTCCAAGACCGATGATCTTGCCCGGACCTTCGATGCTGAACTCAACTCGCTGGTTAGCAGTTGGCACGAAGAGTCCAGTATCGTCCAGAGCGGCCACAGTGATGGGAAGCGTATCCACACCATCACCACTTAGCGACGCACGATCGGAGCTCAATTCAATCTGGCTGGCAGGACCGGTGGTTTTCACCGTTTTCCGAGCAACCTCGCGACCTTGGCAGTAAGCGATTGCCAGTAACTCACCGGGTTCGTAGGCCACCGACCAGCTTACCAACTCATAAGGATCGACTGTTTTGCGGCCCAGCGATTTCCCGTTTAAGATGAGTTCCAGTTCCTCGGCATTGCTGATTCCCAATACCTCGATCGCCTCGCCTTCTCGCCCTTGCCAATTCCAGTGTGGGGCAATTTCCAATACGTGCTCACCTTCGAGCCATTGGGATTGGCGGATATAGAAACCGGTTTTCGGAAATCCACACATGTCCAAGCATCCGAATACGGAGCCGATGGATGGCCACACATGAGGCTGCGGTTCACCGTGATAATCAAAGCCAGTCCAGACGAAACCTCCGGCGATAAAGGGACGCTCGTTGATCATCTTCCAGGATTCGCGATGGGTGTTTCCCCAATACGCCGCTTGTGTGTCGTAAGATGAAATTAAATTCCGCTCCGTGTCCGTCTCGTATTCGCCACGCATTTCAAAGGCGGACGTATCCTCCGAAGAGATGAGCGGTAGCTCTGGGTGCAAGGCGTGAAATTTGTCGTACTTGTCCTGGCTGTAGTTGAATCCCATGACGTCTACAGCGGCCGAGACATTGATCTCGCTAAAGAAACCGTCGCTCATGGCGGCCGTAACGGGACGGGTACTGTCAAGCGACTTCACTTCTGCTGCCATGCGTCGCACCATTTCGTAGCCGGTGCGTTCGGCTTGCATCGGCTCTTCGTTAAAGACTGACCAGAGAATCACGCTGGGGTGGTTCCTATCGCGGCGAACGAGTCCACGGAGCTGGCGAATGTACTCCGGCGTGGAATTGAAATGCCGGTTTTCATCCATCACCAACATTCCGATGCGGTCGCATTCTTCCAAAAACTCCTTGGTCGGAGCGGCATGGGTACAGCGGTAGGCATTGGCTCCCATCTCCTTGAGCTTACCCAAACGAAACGCCCACATGGCGTCAGGAATGGCCACACCCAAGCCCGCGTGATCCTGATGGTTGCAGATCCCTTTGATCTTTACGGGCTCGTCATTCAGGAAAAAGCCTTCCTTCGCATCGAAGCGAATGGTCCGGAATCCGCACTGGGTTTCGACTTGGTCAACGACCTCGCCGCTTCGTATCAACTGAGTCCTGACAGTGTAGAGATTCGGCTCCTCTACCGACCATAGTTTAGGCTTGGAAACAGGGATTTCGTATTTGCCCGTAATTTGTTCGAGGGCTTTCGGGGCAGCTTTGGTTTTGCCGCTCGCTACGCTCCGGCCAGTCACGTCGAAAACGGTGGTGGCAATTTCGATCTCCGCATCGAGCTCGCCGCTATTGAATACCTCTACTTCTACCGGGATGGTCCACTTTCCGTTTTCCTTACGGATAGGATTAGCGTAAACGCCATCGGTTTCGATATGCACAGGGTCACGCTTTACCAGCCAAGTGTGCCGGTAGATCCCTGCGCCTTCGTACCACCAGCCCTCCATCACGGAAGCGTCTACTCGAATCGAAACGGTATTCAGTTCTTCACCATACAGGGCGAAAGGCGTCATATCGATCTGGAAGGACGAATAGCCGCTGAAATTACGATGCGCCAAAGTCCCATTAATCCAGACAGTGCAATGCGAGGCGATTCCATCGAACTGGAGTTCGATATTTTTGCCAATATCCTCTTCCGACAATTGGAAGGAGCGTCGATACCAAGCGATGCCCCGTGGACGATAGCCTTGTGACACATTGGCTTGAGGATCGAAGGGCCCTTCGACTGCCCAATCGTGCGGCACGGATAAAACCCGCCAGTCCGAATCGTCCCAATCCGGAGAAGCGGGGCCGAGGGCATTTCCTGCCTTGGTGCTCAAATAGGTCTCGTGATGAGACTGCGGAACCGGCATTTCAATATCGCCCAGATGGAACCGCCAACCGAAATCCATGGACAAGGTTTCGCGCTCCGCTAGAGCGGTACTAGCGAGCAAAAGAAAGCCGACAAATACCTGTAGCAAATTCCGCATACGCAAGTTTCTAGTCGACGATGAAGGTTTCCTCGAGTTGGAGGTCGTCTGAGGCGGAACCGACCGCGATTTTCCATTCACCGGTCATTTTCCTCATTTCTCCATAGCTGTCATTCCAACGGAGGAACTGCTTGTCCTTAATATTCAATGACACTGATTTACTTTCACCCTTAGCCAGGGAAACGCGATCGAAGGCCGCCAATGTCAAAAGTTCCCGTTTCCCATCGTAGTCCGGAGAGATGAGGTACGCCTGCACAACTTCATCACCGGACAACTTGCCGATATTGCGAAGCTTAACCGAGACATCGAAGCCGCCCTTCTCTGCTTCCTTGACCGAAAGCTTCTGGTACTTGAACTGGGTGTAGCTCAAGCCATGTCCAAACGCATAGGGAACTTCGCCCTCGAAATAACGGTAGGTCCTACCGTCCATTTTGTAGTCCTTAAAATCCGGTAGATCGTTTGTGGAGCCGTAGAAAGTTACCGGCAGGCGACCGGCTGGATTGACCTTGCCAAAGAGGATATTCGCCAAGGCTTCACCACCGCGTTGCCCTGGATACCAGGCCTGCAGCAGAGCGTTCGCAGAATCGTTAACAGACTCGAAGGCCATGGCGCTACCGGACAGGTTTACGAAGACGAGCGGCGTACCAGTACCGGCCAGTTCCTTCGCTAGCTCCTGCTGAATGGTGGGAAGTTCGATACGGCTGCGATCCCCTCCGCCAAAACCTTCATAGTCGACTCTCATATCTTCACCTTCCAGCTGGGCACTTATGCCTCCGACGAAGATAACGGCATCCGCCTTCTCCGCTAGAGCCAACGCGTTCTCGAACGCAGCGTCCGCGGGCGGGATTCTCCACTTGAAATAGATATGCGCATCGTCTTCACCTGCCGAGTCATCGTGGAAATACTGTATCCGTATAGTACTGACTTCATTGTCCGCAAAGTTCTTCACTACGGAAAGAGACTTCTCGCCACTGGTCCAGTCGGCAAGAATCTCTTCTTCGCCGAGAAAAACGCGAACCCCTCCGTTCGCTTCGACAATGAACTCGTATTCACCGCCGATTCCGGTAGTCAAAAGGCCGGTCCATTCTGCTGAAAATTCATCCGCAGAAACGTTCGCTGCTGGAGAACCCTCTCCCCAGTTGAATTCGATCTGATGGCTACGGTTACTGGATACGGGTTCTCCGGAGATGTCTTTGTTATCGTAGTAGGAAGCGATTAACCCGGATACATCGCCATCGGTAGCGGTCGAGAAATCGCCAGAAGCGAGGACGATGCGCGGAACGATAGAAACTGCGGAACTGCTTGCGACATAGTCGGTGCCCTGCATGAAATCGATCTGCATCGAATCCGGCAAAATCTCGCGGAAGGATTCAACAATCGTCTTAGGATCGGATGGAGTCCCGTTGTAGTTGCCAAGTAATGCGGGGATGGAATTTGCGTTTGGCCCCACCACCAATATCCGCTTCGTCTTCTTTGCATCCAGTGGGAGGATACCATCATTCTTCAGCAACACGATGGACTTCTCCGCCGCTTCGAGAGCGACTTGAGAGTTCTCCGCTGTATCGTTCGCTGAGAGTGGAATCTGGGCGTAGGAAACGCGCTCAGCCGGATCGAACATCCCGAGACGGAACCAAGTCCGGAGTAGCTTGAAAAGCTGTTCGTCTAAAATCTCGTTCGAGATGAGTCCCCTGCGCACCGCGTCGGCTAGGGTCGCGTCACCGTCTCCACATCTCAAGCACAAGCCAGCCTGCAAGGCCAAGGCCTCCGCCTCCGCGAAATCGCGAGCCATGCCAAATTTTTCGAAGATGCAGTAAACCGCTCCGCAGTCGGAAACGACATGCCCATCAAACTCCCATGCATCGAGGATGTCGTAGAGTACCGGACTCATGGTGGTCGGTACATTGAAGATGGCATTGTAGGCGGACATCACTGCTTCGACTTTGCCTTCCTTCACCAAAACCTCGAATGCAGGAAGGTAGGTCTCATAAAAGTCCGCCGCCGTTGGATCCGCGTTGAAGGAGTAACGATCCGTTTCAGGGCCGCTGTGGACCGCGAAGTGTTTGGCAGTGGCAGCGGTCTTCAAGTAATCCGGATCATCGCCTTGCATGCCGGTTACGAAGGCCAAACCGGTTTGACCGGTAAGGTAGGGATCTTCGCCGTAGGTCTCTTGGCCTCTCCCCCACCGTGGGTCGCGAAATATATTGATATTTGGCGACCAAAACGTGAGACCAGTATAGCGATCGTGGATACCATTACGGATGAACTCATGATGCTTAGCTCGGGCTTCCGTGCTGATCACGTCGGCAACTTCGTACATTTGCTCCACGTCCCACATCGCAGCTAGGCCGATGGCCTGAGGGAAGACTGTTGCCTCGCCCGCTCTAGCCACGCCATGGAGAGCTTCATTCCACCAATCGTAAGCCGGAATGTCGAGACGAGGCACGCCGATGGACTCGTTCTTCATCAGCTCCGCCTTTTCATCCAAGGTGAGTCTGGAAATAAGGTCGTGGATACGCTCATCCATGGGAGCATCTGCATCCAAATAGGCGGGCTCCTCTCCCCAGCATGTCAGGACAAAGACTCCTGCCATACCGATAGCTTTTAATCCGGAAAGAAACGATTTTGAAAAGGGTACTGTATTCATATACTGGTGTAAAAAGGATTAAGCGCGGGTTCTAATTTTTTCAACGGCGTCAAGTTTCTGCAGAGCGAAGGAATACGCCCCTATAGCGATAGCTCGACTTGTCTCAAGTCGCGACAAACCCACTCCGGTGAAGCGACGTTCTCCATAGGGAACAGTACGGTTACTGCGGGGCACTTTGATTTGTTTTATGTCGTCGCCAATAAATTGACCGATTCCCTCTTCGCTTTCGAGATTGAAAGCAAGCTGGGTAAGCCGGCGTTGAGCTTCGCCGCTCGAGGTCTGATAGGCAGAATTCAGTTCATCCACCAAAGTCGGAAGAAAATATTTACCGGCTCCGGAAAGCCCGCCGCCAACAACGACTAGAGCATCGAACACAGTGATCGCGTTTGCGATGGCATCTCCCACCACTTCTCCCATGGCTCGGAAGGCTTCGATCGCGGCTCCGCGGTTTCCAGCGACTAGCCCTTCGGCGATATCGGCGATCACCTTGGGCTCCGGAGCCTCATCTTCGGGGATTCCTACTTCGGCCGCGTACACACGACGAATGGCCCGAATACTGGCCCCTTCTTCCGCGAATGTATTTGGATTCCGCTTATTACGCATTAGCCAAATTTCGCCTGCCATGGAATTGTCGCCTATTAGCAATCGCCCTTCGCTTACCAAACCGGATCCAAATCCGGTCCCCAAGGTTACGCCAAGGAGATTTTTAAAGCGTTTCTCAACACCAGCGTGCGCTAGCTGGTCGTTAACCCAGGGTAGCAAACCCGCGATGGACTCGCCATAGGCGAACATATCCCCATCGTTGTGGATATAGACTGGGATTCTGAAATGATCTTCCAACATCGGCCCAAGTGCCACTCCCCCGCGAAAGGCCGGCATGTTGGCCAGGTCTCCGATTATGCCGTTTGCGTAAGGCGCCGGTCCGGGGAACGCAAAGCTGATGGCGGAAGGCTCCTCTGGGCAAAGGGCTTTAACTTGCTCGAACCCTTCGATCACATTTGCCAAACAACGATCTAGATCATCGCCGAAGCTTGGCGTCCTGACCGTATCCACGATTTGGGTATAGTTCTGCATCGCGGAGAACCGGAAACTGGTTCCTCCACCGTCCAAAGTTAGAACCACACGCTCGTCGCGCAGTCCATTGCTTAAAAAGACATTCTTCATGATTCCATGTCAGCGCGGCCGATGCGATAGCCACGCCAGCCGTAAAAGGCCACATACGCATAGGCGCACAAAGGCACGATAAAGGACCATTGCAAAGTGATGGCGTCAGCTAGCCAGCCTTGCAGCGGTGGTAAAAGAGCTCCTCCCACGATTGCCATTACGAGGAGCGAGGAGGCTTGGCTTTTGAGATGTCCGACTCCCTGAATCGCAAGGGAAAAGGTGTTAGACCAACCGATAGAGGAAAAGAGGCCGACTCCAATCACCGACCAAAGGGCGAGCTTGCCCGATGTTACGATAGAAATGGCTAGTAGAGCAGCGGCAGTCCCGGCAAACAAGAGCAAGGTACGACTTGTCTTGCCGGAACCAATCGTGAAC
The DNA here is from genome assembly GCF_014230145.1 of Pelagicoccus albus. Classification (NCBI taxonomy): domain Bacteria; kingdom Pseudomonadati; phylum Verrucomicrobiota; class Opitutia; order Puniceicoccales; family Pelagicoccaceae; genus Pelagicoccus; species Pelagicoccus albus. The sequence continues at coordinate 115,910 of NZ_JACHVC010000013.1, read as the reverse complement.
AAAGCCCATGCGAGAATGAAAAAGGGCGTGAAACGCAACGCATAATCGATACCGACAAAAACAGCGAGAGCGATGATTCCGATTGCAGGCAAAGCTATAAGCATAGTCGACTTTTTCTGGCTCGAAAGATCGCTCAATTGCGCCGCTCCCATGAAACGGCCGATCAACATTCCTCCCCAAAAAAGGGATACGTATTGACTGGCTTCCACCTCGCTCAACCCAGCGATACTATCCAGCCCCAGAAAACTAATGATAGAGCTCCCCACGGAAACTTCCGCCCCCACGTACATGAAGATTCCGACGATTCCCAGTACTACGTGAGGGTAGCGTAAGGCTCCGGCTCCCCGCTCGATTTTCCCCTCCCCGATTTGCGGAAGCTTCACGAAAAAGAACAGGACTGCCAACAAGGCGAACACGCAGCAAAAACCGAGATAAGGCATCTTCACGGAATCGGCTCCGTGCGCCCCGGTTTGCTGAAAATATTGGAAAATCAGAAAGCCTCCGACAAGTGGGCCCAAAGTGGTGCCTATCGAGTTGAATCCTTGGGCTAGGTTCAAGCGGCTGGAAGCGGTCTTTTCCGGTCCCAGAACGGTGACATATGGGTTTGCCGCAATCTGCAGCATGGCAAATCCAAGTCCCACTACGAATAGCGCGATTAGGAATAGTGGATACGAAGCGGCAGATGCTGCGGGAAGGAACATCAAGCTACCGATCGCCGCCAGAGAGAGCCCTAGGACGACTCCGTTCTTGTATCCAATTCTTGCGATAGGATCGCCCGACACGATGGAAATAAAAAAGTATAGGAGAGCTCCTACAAAGTACGCTCCGAAGAAGGCGAATTGGACAAGCATCGCCTCAAAGTAGGAAAGCGAAAAGGCCTCCTTAAATCGTGGGATCAAGATGTCATTGAAGACTGTCATGAATCCCCAGAAGAAAAAGAGGAGACTCATCAGAGCGAATGAACCTTGGTAACCCTTCCGTTCTGCAGAAGCGTCATTTTCGATCGGCATCGCCGAAACACCCATTGCCATAACTATTATCCTTTTAAAATTTCAGTTTCTGTCTGGTCCTTCGACATGACGTACATGATCGATTGTCCAGGTACCGGATGCATCTGTCACGGAGGCCTTGTATCCGCTTTTTGATGCGTTTAAATCCACTTGCCCTTCGAGTCTTTTCAGACCCAACTTCTTTAGAGTCTTAGCCCACTTCTCGTGCTTTGCGTAATAATCCCTTTGAGCGTAATAGACTGAGTACATTGCATCCCGACTTCCTCGCGACTGGATGGCATCAATTGCAACTTCACTGCCAAACACCAGATACCCCCACATCTCTGGTCGGTGCATATCCACAACGCCTTGCGGAGACCAAACCCAATTGTCTTCATGGGTGCCGGGAACCTTTTGATAAGAACCTTCTCGCACGGTACTCTGCCACTGTACGCGGGAAAAGTTGATCCGCCAAAAGTCGCCCTCCTCCGGAACTCCGGTGTCTCCATAGGCTTCCCAAGGGAAAGCCATCTCCACGATCCAACTACGATCCTCGTCCGAGGGATCGTTGAGAGTTCCTTGAACAGAGACGGCGGTTTTGATGCCTCGAATTTCCCAACTATTGTCTGCCGATCCCATATCCATGTAGGGCTTCGGCAAAGTCAGGTCCCAAAACGTATTCAAGGCATTGATCTCAAATTCGAAGTAGCCGTGATTGTCGCTATCGGGATCGATGAAAACCTCGAAGTCATTATCTTGGAAAATGACTGAATCGTGCTCCGTCAAAGTACCCCAGACGTCGGGTTCGTACAGAATCGCGGATACGTAGAGATAGTTGTCATCCCAAGCCATTTTTGCCTTGGTCTGAAAACGCGGTCTTGGTTTTGCATCCCCTTCAATATCCACAAAATCGCTTGTCCATTCCGCATTCCGCCAGGCCGCATCGTCGAGTTTCCCGTCGATTACTACGGGCTCCGTCGCCTTGAGGCATTGGTAGGTCGCTGGCTCGATGTCAGCCATCCTTTCCTTCCAATCGTGGTAGTCAGATGCACTCGCCAAGACAGGGAGCAAAACTGCAGCGACAGCGGTGGCTAGCCCGAAACGCTGTATCCGCGTATCGGGTGCAAATGGAGAGCAAGACTTCATTACTTAACGATCTTGAAAACCACTGCGTAAGGAGATGGGAGCGAACTTTGCTGGTCCTTTTTCAACACCAACTTAGATCCGGACAACTTAACTCCGGAGCCCTCTGCCCCAAGAATCGAGACGCTCGCTCCAGCGGGGATTTCTAGGCTACCGAGATCAATCGACTTGGGGAGCGATTCTTCTCCTTCATCCAAAAGGTAGGTTGCGTAGATTTCGCCAGCTTTCCCCTGCGTGAAACGCAGCTTCCCGTCAAAATAGGGAGCGACAACGCGGGTCTCGTAAATCGAATCGCTGTTGATATCCATCCAATCGCCGATGTCCTCCAAACGTTGGTAGGCGGACTCGTACCAGGTGCCTGCAGGGCCTGGACCGATGTTCAACAAGAGGTTTCCACCTTTGGCGACGATATCAGAAAGAAGGTGTATCAGTTCGCGAGAGGACTTGAACTCGGCATCTAGCGAGTAGGACCAACCTCCGCCAAGGATGATGCAAGACTCCCATGGATACGGAAGCATCTCGTTAGGAACCTGGTTTTCAGGAGTGAGGTAATTCTGATTCTTTCCTGGTACTGCTCGGTCAACTACAATCAGATCTGGATTTACGTCGCGAACCTTCTCGACCAATTCATCCATCTTAATGTCGAGGTTTGGCTCCTTGACGAGTTTATATCCAGCAGGCACCTCTGGAAGAGCTTCATCGGAGTACTCGGTCTTTTTAACCCAACCTCCGTCAAACCAGAGCAAATCGATGCCGCCATAGTCTTCGACGAGTTCCATGACTTGGTTGTGAGTGAAATCGACAAAGTCCTGCCAACGCTCTGGATAGCGCTCTACATCGTAGTTCGGATTTCTGTCTTTGGCGGGGAAACGGGGCCACCAGAAATCTTCGCTATTCCAGTCTGGTTTGCTGAAGTAAGCTCCGATCCACATGTCTTCGTCACGGAATGCGTCGAAAATTTCTTGGGTCACATCGGCCCGTGGATCCTTGGAGAACGGAACGCGCTCGTTGGTGATTTTGTAGTCCGTGTACTGTGAATCGAACATACAAAATCCGTCATGATGCTTGGTCGTGAAAACCAAGTACTTCATGCCCGCATCCTTGGCAGCCGCGGCCCAACGCTCTGGATCGAACTTGGTCGGATTGAAGGTGTAGGGCAAAGACTCATACATGGTCTTGAAGGAATCGTAGTTGTCTACGGTTGGCGGCAAGCACCAGCCTTCATCCTCGGGGCAGATAGGCCAGGACTCGATCAAACCGAGCTGGCTGTAGGTACCCCAGTGCATAAGAAGGCCGAACTTCAGATCACGCCACTCTTCGATACGCTCACGAACTACGGGACTCGCATCCTCTACGTAACGGTCGAGCTTATGGGCATCGGTCATTTTCTCGGCGAGTTCTTCTTCGCCATAGCCGCTTGCAAGGCCTAAACCGAGTACTGAGGTGAGTAGGAGTGTTTTTTTTGCCTTCATAGAGCTATTGCCAGTCAACTTGGATTTCATCACAGAAAAGGAAGCTTTTGATCATTTCGGTTGAGCTCCAGGCTTGCACGTCGCCTGGGCTAGTTGCTCGCACTCGGAGGTAACGTCCCTCGCTTGGCGTTGTCATTTGGATACGACGCGTACTGCTTTCGCGTACGTCTGGTCCGCTAGTTGGAATGGAAACGGTTTGCACGACTTCGTAGTTTTCTCCGTCAACTGAGACGGCGAACTCCACGTCGTTTGGATAGCGTATGTAAGAATCTGGGTCCTCAAGGAAACCAACTTCGGCAGATTCGATATCACCGATCTCGCCCAAATCTACGACTACCTCCAAATCGGTATCTTCGTAGCCTTGCCAGCGTCCGGTCGTGAAGTCTGCCGTTCCTATAATTCCGTCTACGAGACCTGCTGGGCCACCTGCCGTGTATTGAGGGTGAATCGGTGTATTCACTTCTACATGCAAACGTGCGTCGAAACGATGCGTCTCAGCCAGCGCGGTGGTACTACCCACTCCATTCTTACTGGCGATGGCCGCCATGTAGGTCGTGTCTTCAAGCGTGAAAGGTCCGGTGTAGAGATTCGATTCTCCTACCTTTGGCTCGCTTCCATCCAAAGTGTACCAGATTTCAGTGCCCGGCTCTAGGCTGGTCATGACGATCTCGGTGGAATCCTTGAAGGCGCGAGGAGAGGTGATCAGAGGCGCGGGAACGAGCGCTGCCGCTTCGTTGGAAGTCATCGGTCGATTAGCAACATCCGTTGCCCAATCCAAGTTTGGCTCGGCTCCCATGGTAAGCTCAAGCGTCGAGCCGCTCATGATCTCTTCGTGAGTCAGGTAGGAGCGTTCGAGCGGTTTACCATTCAAGCTGATCGACTGGATATACGCGTTCTCGTCCGCTTGGTTCTTGGCGATAACGGTGAAGGCTTTTCCGTTCCCCAAATCAATGGATGCCTTGTCGAACAAGGGGCTGCCGATCGAGTACTGCAAGGATCCAGGAGCGACTTGGTAAATACCAATAGAACTCAAGATGTACCAAGCTGACATCTGGCCACAGTCTTCGTTACCGCTGAGACCGTCAGGATCAGTTGAATACATAGTTAGAAGCGTTTCCCTAATGCGACGTTGCGTCTCGGAAGGTACGCCAATGTAGTTGTACAAGTAAGCGACATGGTGGCTAGGCTCGTTACCGTGTGCATACTGTCCGATAAGGCCAGACACGTCAGGCTGGTGGCGACCCGCGAGGTCTGAGGGTGCATTGAAGAGTGCGTCGAGGGCGTTTTTGAAATTCTCGTCCCCTCCATAAAGTTCGACTAGCCCGCGAACGTCGTGAGGAACGGCGAAGCGGTAGTGCCATGCGTTGCCTTCCGTGTAGTTGAAGTTGATCTCGTTTTCGTCAAATGGCTCGTACCAACCACCATTCTCACGAGCTCGGAAGAATCCGTCTTCAGGAGAATACAGGTTTTTGTAATTCAATGCCCGCTTGAAGAAGGTCGAACTCACGTCCGCATTTCCAATCGCGTCGGCGAACACTGCGATACACCAGTCATCGTAGGTGTACTCAAGGGTTCTAGATACCCCTTCCCGTCCGTGGTCACGACCGACATAGCCAACTGAGTTATAACCATTCAAACCGAAATGGCTTTGGTTGGCGCTATTCTGCATCGCCTCGAGAGCGAGTTCCGTGTCGAATCCTTGGATACCCTTTAGGTAGGCGTCCGCTATGACTGAGACAGAGTGATAACCGTTCATGCAAAAGGTTTCATTGCCAGCGAGATCCCAAACCGGAAGCAGACCGCCTTGTTCGTGCATGAGCAGGAAGGTTTTAACCCAATCCTCTGTGGCCTCAGGCTCGAGAATTGTCATCAATGGATGCAAGGACCGAAAAGTGTCCCAGAGGGAGAAAACCGTATAATAGGGATGATCAGCTTTGTGGATCTGGTCGTCGCGTCCACGATAGGACCCATCTACATCGCTGAATAGATTCGGGCTAACGTAGGTGTGGTAGAGGGCCGAATAGAAAATCGTCTTCTTTGCCTCGTCCTCTGTCTCGATTTCGATCTTTTCTAGGAGATTGTTCCAAGTATCCCGAGTGTTAGCGTGTATCGAATCAAAATCCCAACTTGGCATCTCAGTATCCAAATTTTTGATAGCTCCTTCGATACTGACAGGTGAAAGCGCCACCTTCATTTGAATTGTATCCGCCGCTTGGTCAAAATTGAGCAGAGCCCTCAAAGCCTTACCTTGAGTTGACTTACCCTCGACGCCTGTTCCGTCTTCGAAAATGCTGAGGCTTTTGATTGGGCGCTCAAAGCGGATCGCGAAAAACAGCTTTTGGGTTGGTGCCCATGCGGAACTGTGTCGGTAGCCAACTAAATCTCTGTCGCCACGAACTTCCACAAAGGAGTCGATAACCTTATCGCGGTGGGCCAAGTCAATGACAACCGACTGTTCTGAGGAGGTATCGTTAAAGGTGTACTGATGCAGGGCAACGCGCTCGGTGGTAGTTAACTGAACATCAATATTGGGCTCTTTCAGATGTACTGAGTAGAAGCCAGGACTAGCGGTTTCCTGATCGTGACTGAAATGGGCTCCATAGCCGTTAATGTCCTCTTCTGGAATTGGGGTTGCGATTGTCCCCTCGCCTGCCTGTGGCATTACAAGGATGTCACAGTAGTCTGGAATTCCCACACCACTCAAGTGCGTGTGCGAAAAGCCATAGATGAAGTTATCCGTGTAGTGGTATCCTGATACAGCGTCCCAACCAAGTATGCGAGTATCAGGACTCGCCTGCACCATTCCGAAAGGAGCAGTGGCCCCTGGGAAAGTGTGGCCATGACCACCTGTGCCGATAAAAGGATCGACATAGTCCACCGGCTGTTTCGCCGACACTGTCTCGCTCGACCCACCGCATCCGCTGGTGAATAAGGCGCACACTATAAAAAAGACTCCCGCTAGAGCGACCATAACGCTCCCAATCACATTTCCTCGTGTATTCATTTCCCTCTGTCTTCCGAATTGCTTAACGTGAAACGATTTACTTATTCAGATGTGCGTAGAGCTTTTCCACGGCCTTCACTGCAGGAATATCCACAGCAGCAACTGGCGTAGAAAGTTCAGTCAACTGTGTCTCTACTTCCGATTTGGAAAGCCCGCTCTTGTCTCCGCTGACCAGTGAAGTGCCTAGGATTGAAAGCTCTTTGATTTGCTTGGAAAGGGCGAGGATCTCAGTGCTGCGTGGTCCGAGCTCGGAAGCAGCAGATTCAAGTTTTGACGCAATTTCAGAAAAGGTGCCAAGGAACTGCGAAAGGCTAGAGAGCTCTTTATCCCCTGCGATTACCGCGTCAACCGCGTTGTCGAACTGACGGCTCAATCTGCTGTCTGGACGAGCCGCATCAGCGAGACCTGTCAGAGGAATATACTGGTTCATCAGGGGCTGCTGCCTGCTGCGTTCGTAGCCCTTCACGGGCTCGATCATGGTCAGAAGTTCGTGAATCGCCTCTTTGCTTTCAGCACTTGCTCGGTCTCCTGCGTAGCGATCAACCAATAGATCTTGATTCGCGTCGTGCAACAGACCGATGTCGCTTAGACGGTTGCTGATGTAGTCGAGTCTACGATACATATCATCTACATCCTTGACCGATCCACTTGACCAAAGGCGCTCCGCGATGGCTGCGGTTCGTGGCCAAACACGAGAGTCGATGGTTTCTGGAGAAACCCACTCAGCCCACATGGTCGCTTCGCCTCCAAGTACACGAGCCTGCTCTTCTTCGCTCAATCCATGTCCCTCGGGCAGCGGATCGTTCAGGTAGTGATCCTTAGCTGGATGGATAAGGTCGATGTAGTAACCGTTAGAGAGGATCACGTTATGTCCTGCTTTGGCAGCGGCTGCTAAGCCTTCCGCTCCCCGCCAGGACTGGATAATAGCGGACTGCGGGATGTCCGGATGCAAGATTTCGTCCCAACCAACAAGCTTACGGTTGTACTTCGAAAGTATCTCGTTCAGGCGACGATTGAAGTACGCCTGCAAACCGTGGTTGTCCTCAAGATCATTTTCCTTAACAAACTTTTGGATACGCTCGTTGGCAGACCATTGGTTTCCATTGTTCTCGTCCCCTCCGATGTGGAAGTAAGGATCAGGGAAAACTCCGGTCATCTCTTCGAAAAGCGTATCGAGAAACTCGTATACCTTTTCGTTGGTCGGATCCAAAGTTGGGTCAAACACGCCCCACTTACGTTCAATGTAGTACGGTCCCGGACCGCTGGCCAATTCGGGATAACCCACTACCCAACTCGAAGCATGGCCTGGAATATCGAACTCCGGCACGACGCGTATGCCGCGCTCCGCTGCGTAGTCGATGATCTCCTTGATCTCAGTCTGCGTGTAGTAGTTTCCATCCGAGCCCAACTCATGCAACTTCGGGTGAACCTTGCTTTCTACACGGAAACCTTGGTCGTCCGAGAGGTGCAAGTGAAGCACGTTCATCTTCACGAGTGCCATTCCATCGAGGTTCCGCTTGATAACCTCGATTGGCTGCCAGTGGCGGCACGGGTCGAGCATCAGGCCTCTCCATGCGAAACGAGGTGAGTCATTGATTTCTAGAGCGCTAAAAAACCAGTTTTCCTGATCTGAATCGAGCAATTGAAAAACAGTTTGCAAAGCTCTTTGCGCACCCGTCGTTGTCTCGGACTCGATGCGTATTCCTGATTCGCTTACGGACAGGAAATAGGATTCGTCTTCACCTAAAACCGGCAAGTCCGGGCTGGCCTTCTTGGCAACGATTACCAATTTCGCTGCCGCAGCATCTTCCACATAGACGTCGCCTCCTGCAGGCGCTCGACCGAATACGAGACCAGTCCGGTGCTCTAGTCGGCGAAGACTGCGGAAAACCGCTTTCTCCAGAGCCTCAGACGTCGCTCCTTCGACAGCAACCGGGAAATCGCTACCCAATACAAACTTGCCTTCAAGGTTTTTGATCTCTGCCGGAACCGGCATCAAGTTTGACGAATACTCTGCGTGTAGTGAAGAAATAGACATAAAAAAGGCGGAGATTGAAAAGGCGAAAATTTTGGCCGAACGGCAGTGGCTGTGCTTCTTGCTTAGGAGAAAATTCTTAGGTCGAAAAAGTGTATTCATGCAGCGGATATATTACGGTTTTACGGTTGGTTAGGCAGCCATCGCGTTTCAAATTTGAGCAGCTGTTCGCTTCGTTTTTTACAAAATGGGATATTTTCAGGAAAAAATGACCGAAAGCTACGTTATGGATAATAGCGGTATCGGTCTTGCTAAAGAATCGCAAAAACGATGAGTGATTTAGCAAAAATGATAGGATCTGAAGATGAAACCCCGCAGGATCTGGAGAAAATGATCCCGCTGCTTCCCTCTCCCATGGTTCAGCTGATCGGCAAACAGGCTTCCGCCCGACCGAACGTGGACAACATCGTGTGCTTTTGTCGCCTCGCAGCATCAGACCTTAACCGCCCCCAAAACGGAAGAGCTCTGCACCATCGCTGCGTGCTCATTATGAATCTCAAAACCGCCGCAACGGTTTGTGTGGACGACCGAAACATTCCCTTGAATCCGGGGGAGGCCTTGCTCGTTTTCCCGTTCCAGTTTCACGACTACTCGGCCCCAGAAAGCGAAGACCTGCTGTGGTTTTTTGTTACTTTCGACATCGAGGATGTTTCCGATCTCGAACGTTTCCGCTACAGTCCATTTGTGCTTTCCCCTAATTTGGAAAGACTCGCTCATGACCTGATTCAGGCCTACTTGCTTCCGGGAAATGACGACCTCTCGGTGGCAGTTTTTCGGCTTATGCTGGAGCGTATCCGTTTGGTGGAACCGATTGTCCGCACGGAAGGGACGCAACCCGCTCCGAGCACCCTTCTCTCTCGCGTCAATCAGATGGCTTTGAGCTCGAGGGAAATGCCCAGCGCTAAGGAGATGGCGGCGACGGTCGGTATCAGCGAGAGCCACCTGCGAGCTCGCTTCAGGGAGTCGTGCGGCATCAGCCTGGGCAGACACCTCCGGCAACTCCGGCTTGAAAAAGCCTGCGGTATGTTGCGACTTGGCACCAGCCGGATTTCCGAGATCGCCGAAAACTGTGGATTCACTTCCGTCTATACTTTTAGCCGAGCCTTTGCCCATGCCTACGGTATGTCTCCCAGCGAATACCGCAGAATTGGGAACCCTCCGACGCCTTCGACCGACTCTTAAGAGCCATGAACCCTGTGCCTCGCCTTTTCTCATAGTTCGGCGGGATCTAGAACCACGTGCTTAATCTTTTGGCGGTCCCAGGTGTAGGTGATGTGCACCAGTCCATCGCTGGTCTGTATAACGGCCGGATAAGCGTATCCAGATGGCAATGGCTTATCTTCCAAAACTAGGACCATCTCCCAATTCACACCGTCCTCGGACAGTGAAACGTTCAACGGACAACGATCCATCTCACCCATCCCCTCCGGCGTCTTTAGGCCGTCACGCATATTGTAGACGAGCAGCTGCCGTCCGTCTTTCAGCGTTACTGCATCCGAACCCGAATTTGGATTATGCAGCCCGGTTGGCTTCAGCTTAGACCAGCTTAGACCATTATCCTCCGACCAGCTGGTGACCAACTGCTTTTCCATGGTGCGGCAAAGAATCTGCAGCCGACCTCCCTCGTGTACTAGGATCGAGGGCTGGATTGCGTTAAACTCTTCCTTGGTATTCAGCGGACCCACCACTTGCCAGGTCTTCCCAAGGTCTTTGCTAAGCTCGATCTGGACCTGCCAACCCGCTCCTCCTTCACCCGGGTCTTCCGTACTGGAAGGAGCGATGAGGGTGCCGTCAGCCAGCTGAATAGGTTTGTTTTTGATGGGACCTAAAACTCCCTCCGGCAACTTGTGGGGAGCACTCCAAGTGCGGCCGTCATCCTCCGACGTTTTCATCATGCCCCACCATGCGGCGGGCCAAGGCCCGACCTTGTAGAAAAGAATTAGCGGTCCGTCTTTGGCTTGGAATAGCACAGGATTCCAAGAGGGAAAACGCGACCCGTCACCCTGCACCCCGTCTGCCACGGCTGACGCACTTGTCCATTCTCCGTCTTCGTATCGCGAGAGGTAAATGCAGACGTCGTCGCGAGATTCACCGGTTCCCCCGAACCAAGCGGTCAGCAAGGAGCCCTCGCTCGTCTCTACGATAGTCGAAGCGTGAACGGATGGATACGGACCGACATCGTAGATAAACTCGGACTTCACGACAGGGTCAGCCTTTAGGGTTTCACAAAGAGGTATTAGGCATATCAAAATTCCCAATACACAGCTTCCTATTCGACTCTTGGCCATACGCGTTTTCCCTTCTCCTTTTTCCTTAGGCGATACCGTCTCTTCGCTCGTCGAGCTCCGCTCCGATTTGTTTTACCTTGGCTTCATTGAGCGGATAGAAGGCCAGTACCACGAGGGATAGAACTCCAAAGCCGGCCGGGATAAGCCCTACCAAGAGGACGAGTCCACCAAGAGCTTCCGGAGTTTGCTCTACATTGGACTGGAAGCCAACGGCGGAAAGCAGCCAGCCCGCGACAGCTGATCCGATGGCCCAGCCAACCTTTTGCCCCATGGTTGAAGCGGAGAAAACCAAGCCAGTGCTACGGTGTCCGGACTTCCACTCCCCATAGTCTGCCGTGTCCGCATACATCGACCACAGCAAGGGACTTAAGGGGCCACTGGTTACGCAAAGAAGAATCTGGAAGAAGAATATCGCTCCGATTTGATCTGGACCAAGAAACTGGTAAACAGCTGTACTGATAATCGAAATACCGAGCAGAATCGAGAAGGCCTGCTTGCGACTGCCGCACATCCTAGAAAACACGCCCACTAGCAAGACACCTACGATGGAGGAGATTTGCCCTGTCGTGTTAAAAGCGGAAACGAGCACTTCGAAGGACATCTCCCGAGTTCCGCCCAGCCAGTCAGGTAGACTTACTGTTTGCGGGCCCACGAAGTACTTGAAGTAGTGAGCCATTACGGTGATGCGAGTCGCGATGAAAAGAATTAGCGTTAAAGTCGCTAGCAACAGAATGATCCAGGGCCGATTTGAAAACAGCGCCTTCAAGTCGTCACCAATCTTGTTTTTTTCATCAGCGATTGGTTTTACGCGTTCCTTGGTTCCCAAGAAAGTAATGAGAAAGAAAACGACAAAGAGAATCCCGTAGACGACGAAGGACAACTGCCAGCCCTTGGCAGCATTATCACCTCCCAAAGCCTTCGTCATCGGTAACAACGTAGCGGATACAGCTGCACCTGCGATGAACGCGAAAAGGAATTTAACCTGAGCCAAGCTCGTGCGCTCGTTCGGATTGGAGGTCAAAACGCCGAGCATCGAGGTGTACGGAATATTGATTACCGTATACAGGATCATCAATAGGTTAAAGGTGATGAAAGCCCAGATAGCCTTGCCCGTGTAGGAAAAATCAGGCGTGGTGAAGGTCAGGACACCGAGGACCGCGAAGGGAATACTAAACCATAGGATGTAGGGACGGAACTTGCCCCAGCGCGTTTGGGTGCGATCCGCGATCATGCCCATGGCAGGGTCGTTTACCCCGTCCAGCAAACGGCTAAGAAGGAACATCGTGCCCGCCAATCCTGCCGAAATTCCGAATACATCCGTATAGAAAAAGAGCAAATAGGCCATGAAGGTCTGCCAAAACATGACAGAGGCCAAATCCCCGAAACCGTAGGATATCTTTTCTCTCCAAGCGAGACGTTGGTTCGCGTTCTCTCGTGTAGTGGTCATTTGAATTCGACGGGACTAAAGTAAATTCCGATTTCGGAAACGGCAGGACAGGCCGCGGAGTCTTCGACGGTGAGCTTAACCTTTTTAGTGGTTGTAAGAGCCCCTTTGATCAGTCGTTGAGCTCCGATGCTTTGGGCTGACCCGAAATCGAGCCAAGCATCCTCTTCCTCGTTCCAGTAGGAAACCCTTAGACTTCCGATACGCTGCCCGAGGGGAATGTATTCGGCAATCTCCACCACGTTGAATCGCTGCATTTCGTCGAAACTTAGTTCGATGGATGCCTGTTTCGTCTCGTCCTGAGTACTCCAATACGTGCTTCGATCTCCGTCCAAGAGATTACTGGCCGCGAAACGTTGCGTAACGTCTCTCGTATCGCTGGCTGAAACAGAAGCCGATAAGGCTAGATTCTTAGAGAATGTCGCATCGAGCAAAGCCTTCCAGCCGAGCAGCGATTGGACGTCGATATCTGCAACCCGACCTCTCCTGTCGGGAGCGATATTCAAGATCAAGTTCGCTCCTCTGCCGATGGAGTCGTAGTAGATTTCGAGCAGTCGCTCGGGCGTCTTCACTTCCGCATCTTCCTTAGCGTGGTAAAACCAGCCGGGCCGGATGGATACATCTACCTCGCCAGGGATCCAGTCGCTGCCGAAGCGGTCACCGTTTTCCAACTGCTTGGTATCCGCGTTTCCAGGAGTAGAGTCGCCCACGTTGATGGTGGCCCAACTCGTTTCGCCCGCGTAGCCTTGCTCGTTTCCGATCCAACGGGCATCAGGACCTGCGTCGCTGAAGATGATGGCATTTGGCTGCAGTTCGCGAACAATACTCCAAGTGTTCTCCCAATCGTAGTAAGTGCTACGGTCGATCTTCCGGGTCTCGTTCGCTCCTCCATACCAGCCATCGCCGCCGTTGGCACCGTCAAACCATATCTCGAAGATCGGTCCGTAGTTGGTCAAAAGCTCGCGTAATTGATTCCGATAGTAGTCGATGTACTCACTTTCTCCATACTTAGCATGGTTGCGGTCCCAGGGCGAAAGGTAGACACCGAACTTTATACCCGCCTCGCGACAGGCATCGGAAATTTCCCTCACGAGGTCCCCTTCTCCATCACGAAACGGACTGTTGGAGATATCGTGCTCGGTGTAGGCGCTTGGCCAGAGACAAAATCCATCGTGATGTTTGGCGGTGAGCACAAGACCCTTCAAGCCAGCATCTTTAATGGTCTGGACGATCTGATGGGCGTCAAAATCTGTGGGGTTGAACATTTCGGGCGACTCGTCGCCAAAGCCCCATTCCTTGTCGGTAAAGGTGTTGATAGTGAAATGTACAAAGGCGTACATTTGCATGTTTTGCCATTCCACCTGTGATGCGGTCGGTGTGGCTCCGAACCGTGCCGGTGAAGGTTCCGGCACGGCGGAGGCACTACCAACGACTCCTATCAATGAGAGGACTAAAAGTATTTTGGGGAGAGACGCGTTCATCGGGGCTTTGCTTTAGTAGGTGTTGACCAAGGAGCGGTATTTGATTCCCCGCTTCAGCTGTCCCAAGGCCACAGGTTCTGGGAATTCGATCTGAACGGTTTTCGTTTCTCCGGCGTACAACTCGAAGTAGTTGTCGCTGGCTTTGCAGCAAAGACCTGGGAAATCGAACTCGAAGCGGTGCTGGAAAGCGGTCGAGGTGAAATCCAATTCGAACTCCGTCTTGCTCAGCTTCCGTATAGCGACTTTCGTTTCCGCTTTCGGCAACTCCACGAACCGTATCGGCGTGAAGAATACAGTGTCTTCGCTGAGCCGTTGATCATCACTGTCCAAAGCGATCCGCATAAACAGATTATCTCGACCGTGCTTTTTTAGCAGCTTGGCGAGCTTCAAAGTCTTTTGGCTCTTGCTCTCTCCATAGCGCAAGTTGACCCGCTTGGTCCCTTGCAGCAAGGATTCGCCATTTACGTGAAACAGCTCCCAGCTCAGTAGCCCTTTGGCATTCGGAACACCGTCGAAAACAGTATAGAGTTCAAGCTGTTCTATGTCGCTGTGCCGGTAGTTGCCAATGCCCCAACTTTCGTCGCCATCCACTTTAGCCGTCACCAAGGCGGGGCTAAAGAAACGCTTGGCGATAAAATGCAGAGCCTTCCAGCGTCCCGTAAATTCGATGGAGCTCCATGATGCGACCGGCCAGCAGTCATTTAATTGCCAATACAATGCTCCCATGCAATGCGGCATTAGGCGACGATAGTGCTCCACCCCGACTTGCATACAATAGGCCTGATTCAGCTGAGAAAGATAGATCAGGTCATCCTGGCTTTTGGGGAAGCGGTATCTGCGAGAGACGTAGTCGAGGATAACTTGGTTTCCACCACAGTTCTTCTGGTGGTTTTCCATGGCCGGGCCAAAGACGTTGTTATCCTCAGCGGAACAGAAGGTGGCGTTCGTCGCAGGCGAGCTGTAACTCTGCATGCCAAATTCGGAACAGAAGCGGAAGTTCCACTTTTCGTAGGACTTAACCGGATGACGGGCATGCCAGACATCCCAGAAATGCGTGTCTCCATGCTTTTCACCAGCCTCGTGGCCATTTTCGCCATCAGGACGATGCGGCGATGATTGCCAGTAGTCGGTTTGGCCATCATTTTTCGAAACGACTTCCGGTAATAGCTTTTCGAATACTCGTTTATAGTCCTTTAGGTTTTTCGGAACGGTCAGGGCTTTGGCGGCTAGAAGCTCGGACTCGTTGTTGCCGCACCAGAGGGCGAGAGACGCTCGGTGGTGAAGCCGCTTGACCTGTTGCGTTGCTTCCTCCTTTACGCTGCGAACAAAAGCGGCGTCTCCAGGATAGTGAGCGCAGGCGAACATAAAGTCCTGCCATACGAGGAGGCCTAGCTCATCGCAGAGGTCGTAGAAATCCTCCGTTTCGTAGATGCCGCCACCCCAGACGCGGATCATGTTCATGTTGGCTGCCGCTGCACTTTCGAGATCGCGAGCGTAGTCGTCACGCGTCAGTCCGGCAACGAAAGCGTGAACGGGAATCCAGTTTGCCCCCTTAGCAAAGACCGGTTTCCCGTTCACGGAAAAATAAAAGGATTCCCCTGCCTCATCGGCCTCCCGCACGAGTTTAATGGTGCGCAGTCCGATTGTCTTTTGGCAAGATCCAGCGGGTGTGCCTGTCTGCTTGCTGGTTGCACTCAGGCAAATTTCGTAAAGTGGCTGCGAGCCCAGTCCGTTGGGCCACCATAGCTCGGGATTTTCGATCAGCACTTCGAAACGACCATTTCCGAGACTGGCAACTGTGCCAGCGGAAACTCCGTTCAGAGAAACTTCCAGCGAGTAGTCGAGGGAACGTAGTCGCCCATCTACTTCAGGACTTACGCTAAGAAGCACCTCGCCATTCTCCCGGTGCTCTTGTTCGACCTTGAAAGATCGCAAAACATTCGCGGGAGCGGATTCGATCCGGATGTCCTGCCAGATGCCTGCAGTGACAAAACGTGGCCCCCAGTCCCAGCCAAACTGGCATTGCTCCTTGCGGATGACCGGAGCGCGACTTTCCGGGTCATTCAGCACGCCGCCCTCGTAGTCTGTACGGGTCTCGCGAGCGTATACGGCTGAGCTGGCAAAGTGTATTGAAATAGTGTTACAACCGTCTTTCAGCAGACTCTTCACATCCCACCGGTATCCGATGAACATGTTGTTGGTCTTGGCGACTTCCTGGCCATTTACGGAAACGGTTGCGATCGTATCCAAACCATCCGCGACGAGTTCGACCCGTTCACCCTGCAGCTGCTCCAGGTCTACTTGGAAAACGGTTTCGTAGACCCAATCCTCGTTTTCGATCCAACGCAGATCGAGCTCGTTCGACCCCCAAAAAGGATCTGGAATCAGGCCGGCCGTTCTCAAGTCGGTGTGCACGCAGCCCGGTACCGTTGCGGGATAGAATTTGCTTTCCTTCGCGTTCCGAAAGGTCCAGGCGGATTTGGACAAAGGAAGCGTAGTGATGCCGGATGGGTCTGAGTGCTTTGCGGAAGTCATTATTTGCATTATCGCCGTCGCCCCAAATTGCAAGGAGCGACGGCGGTTGATTTTAAAAGCTCCGAAACCAGCTAGTCGTTTTCACTGGCGGATTCCGAAGCCGCTTTTGGGTTCTTAGTCTAAAGCGAGTAAGAGAAGCTCAGGACGAACTTGCGACCGTTCTTGTATACACCCATTGGAGCGTATTCGGTCTGGTAGTACCAGTAGTAGGTATCATCCAAGAGGTTCGACATGTTGAGCTGAGCCTTCCACTTGTCGTTGATTTCGTAACCAATCGACGCGTCGAGCTGAGCGTAGTCGTCTGCGAACAATGGGTAGTTCATACGACCGATCGAGGTGAAGAACGAAGAGCGCCAGCTGTAGCTAGTACGAACGCTCCATGGACCCTTCTCCCAGTAAGGGATGATGTTGTAAGTGTCCTTGGAGAGGTAAGGCAGGTTGTATCCGTCAACTGTTTCGGACTCCGCATAAGTGTAGTTGGCTTGGATGCCGAATCCACCTACGAGATCCTTTTGGAAGCTGAAGGCCACACCGTCTACGAGTGCGTTACCAGCGTTGAATGGCGAGCTAACCGAGTATGTGGCCATTTCGCCAGTCGAGAAGTTCAACAGCTCCACGTCTTCCGTTACGGAAAGGATGTAGTTGTCGATATCGCGACGGAAGTACTCGACGGAAGCGATGCCACCATTGTCCTTGAAGTAGTACTCGAGGGCGATGTTGAGGTTCTTCGCTTCGTATGGGTCGAGGTCTGGGTTACCGCCACCGCCGGTGAGGCGTTCGTCATCGAGGGCGAAGTAGCCAGCGAGCTCAGAGTAGCGAGGGCGAGCCATTACTTCAGCCGCTCCGAAACGGAGCTTGAGGTCTGGGCTGAAGTTGTAGTTCAGGTTGAAGCTAGGCAAAACCTTGCTGTAGTTCTTCTCCTGGTTGACGAGGGTGTAGGTACCTTCAGTCGAGTTGTACTGCCAGTAAGTAGAATCGTCTGTGGTGTCGACGTAGCGAAGACCGATGTTTCCAGTCCAGTCACCTGCGATGATGTCACCCTGCACGTAGGCAGCGGTGTTCTTTTCGTTCACGTACCACTCGTTGGAGTACTTTTCTTCGAACTCGCCTTGCGGGAGAGAAAGAAGGTATGCGACCACGGATTCCGCAGTTGGCGTAACCATGAGGGCGGTGTCACCACTGGTGTCGATACCGTCCCAGAGAGCAGAAGGAGCGTAAGTGTAATCGAAGTCAGAGAGGTCAAGGACTTCGGTAACGTCGATACGGTTGCCGTAAGACTCCTGGGAGTTGACGTGATCTGTGTACTTGGCTCCGAAAAGCAGCTTGTAGAAAGGACCCCACTCTACGCGGCGTTCGAAGTCTACCTGAGCGTACTTTTCATTGTCATCTGTAGTGGTGTATTCGATACCGCCCGCTTGCGAACCTACAGCACGTGTGGTGTACGTAGTCGGATCGGTCGCCGCAGTTGCGTCATCGAAGTACAAGGAGCTGCTTTCGCCGCTGTAGGCAAAGGTGAAGCTTTCGTTGAATACTGTCGAGAAGAGGTATTCAGGATCCTTACCACCAGCTGCCTTGGTGTAGCCAACATCGAAGCTTGCAGTCCAGTTATCGTCGATTTCGAGCTCGCCATTCAAGTGAAGCGAATCGGTTGTGACGGTGGAAAGACGAAGATTGGTGTCGAATTGTCCGTCTGCAACCGCAGGAGCTTCTCCTTCCGCAGCAGTAACGTGGCCACCAGTGATGTAGTTATCGCTGTTTGCTGTGTAGCTGTCCAGAGTACCCCAGAAGGCTGGAACAACGTAGCGAGATTGGCTGAAGTTGTCGTACGTACCCTCGATGTGAATACCGGTGAAAGTGAGGTCGAGATTGTCCATTGGCTTCCACTCGACTACGCCTTGGATACCATTACGCTCGCGCTCTTGCTTGAACCAAGAAGAGTTCATACCGAAAGCAACCGTGTAGTCTTCGCCATCCTGAGTGGTGCCTGCAGCGCCCCAGTACTCGATACCAGCACGGTAGAGGTCCTCTTGGTCACGAGTGACCGAAACGAGGAAGCCGAAGTCTTCTTCTTCGTTCACCCAGTTATAGAGGGCCGATGCGCGGAGGTTTCCTTGCTCCGAACGGTCGTTGTAAGAGTAACCGAAAGATCCGCGGAAAGCTTCTTCACCGAGGTCGAGAGGCTTGTTGGTGTTGACGATAACGGTACCGCCGATGGAGCCTTCGTCCAGACGCGCTTCAGAGCTCTTGTATACTTCCATCACACCTACGATTTCTGGAGAAAGCAGCGTGTAGTTGAAAGTACGGCCTGAAGTGTCCGTTGGGTTACCTCCCCAGTCGCCAGAAGCGATGGTTTGGCCATTGACCAAAACGCGGTTGAGGGCTGGGTCAGTACCGAGGATACTTACCTTTTCGCCTTCACCGAATTGACGGTCGACAGAAATACCAGTCAGGTGGGACAAAGATTCCGCAACGTTAACGTCAGGGAACTTACCGATGTCCTCGGAGCTGATAACGTCGACGATCGAAGTCGATTCACGTTTGATCTGGGTGGAGCGCATCAAGCTAGCGCGGTAACCCGTAACTTCGAATGCCTCGAGTTCGAAGACTTCTTCGTCCGAGCCGTCGTCTGACGCAGAATCCTGCGCCTGAGTGGCCAATGCCAGAATCGACACTGCGGCCCCTCCTGTCGTTGCGCGGAGTACTCTCCGGCAAATCTTTTCATATTTCATATTTTGAAGGTGGTCTAGGTTTGAGATGATAACCGATGACGATAGCTACGACTTTAATGGATCTTTGGATCATTATAAATGTCGTTACTGACTATTTTTTTTGCAAAAATGATTCTTTCGCACTCGGAATTCCATCATTTCTTAACCTGATTTTGATTTTTCTCTCTCATCTTAGGTAATTACCCCACAAGCAGTCTCGTACACTAACCGTAAACTCCTGCCGAATTAGCGCGGTGGCGGCCCAAAGCTCCAAGCCGTCAACTGCAGCTTTCATCGAATCAATTGGTAAACGGTTGGTAGGTGCGCGCGAAACGCAACTGCCTGCGAAATAATGGGGCTTAAAAACGAAGGATGGAGCAAGGCCACAATCCTTACTCCATCCTAATTATGGAACCCCTCTCGAGGTACTCCTACCTGTATCCTGATGCCTCCTACGGTCTCAACAACCGTTTGAGCAAAAATGCGATCGCGATCGCGGCGAAAATCAGCAAAGCGAACCCGAGAGCAAGGCTTCCGTAGATCAGGTAACCGGTACCGATCAGGGTTGCGTAGACCGCGAGGCTTCCGAGCACGAAACTTAAAATCCCCTCTGCGAGAACTCCCTTTTCTTCGAGATCTTCTATCGCTCCTCCCTCCTCTTCAATCTGGGTGCGGATGCGTTTCCAACCGGGCCCTCCTGGGCGGACCAGTCGCACGAAATCACGCAAAACCTGATCGTCCGTGGCTTGGCAAAAATAAGTCGCGAGCACCCAAATCACAGTGGTAACTCCCACACTGGCCAGCATTTGAGCGCTGCCCGAAAGCGGTTCGAATCCTAAGTTTGGATACACGAATTCAAAGAAGATGGCTACCACGAAAGATCCGATCATACCTGCCAACTCCGTGGCCGCATTGATGCGCCACCAGAACCAGCGGAGAATGAAGATCAGGCCGGTTCCGGCACCGATGGAAAGCAGGATTCGAAACGATTGATATGCGTTTTCGAGATATAAGGCAATAACCCCAGCTAGAACCATTAAGGTAATGGTCGAAATCCGGCCCACACGCACCTGCTCCTTCTCGCTGGCGTCGGGTTTGACGAAGCGCTTGTAAAAGTCGTTCACCACATAGGACGAGCCCCAATTCAGATGGGTGGAAATGGTCGACATGAAGGCTGCCACCAGGCTGGCGATGACCAAGCCGAGTATTCCCGAAGGCAAGTAAACCAGCATGGCCGGATAGGCGATGTCGTCGCGGATCAAGGCCTGGTCGGCGTGCGGAAAGGCCTGCACGATCGACTCGATATTGGGATACAAGACCAGCGAAGCCAGAGCCATCAGGATCCATGGCCAAGGGCGGATCGCGTAGTGAGCAAGGTTGAAGAAAAACGTCGCTCCGACCGCGTGCCGCTCGTTCTTGGCCGAAAGCATACGCTGGGCGACGTAGCCTCCTCCACCCGGTTCGGAACCGGGATACCAGATGCTCCACCACTGCACGGCCAGCGGCAAAATGAGGGCTGAAACAAAAAGCTCCTTGTTGCTGAAATCTGGCAAAAGGTTGAGTTTGTCCTGCACATTCGGATGAGCCAGCAGCTCGCTCAAGCCCCCGATTTCAGGTCGTTGGATAACCACCTTGGTCGCCCAAACCGATCCCAGCATAGCCAGCCCAAATTGTACGAAGTCGGTAATCAGCACCCCTCGTAATCCGCCTAGCGAACTGTAGACGACGGTTATGGCCGAAGCGATCAGCAGCGTCTCCACCGGGCTCAGGCCAAGGGCGATGTTGCCAAGCTTGATGGCGGCCAAACAGACGTTGGCCATGATCATCACATTGAAAAAGACCCCCAGATAGATGGCTCGGAATCCACGCAAAAAGGCAGCACTTTTTCCGCTGTATCGCAGCTCGTAGAATTCCAAGTCGGTCGTGACGTTGGACCGACGCCACAGCCGAGCGTAGACAAACACCGTCAGCATCCCCGTCAAAAGGAAGGCCCACCAAACCCAGTTGCCGCCTACTCCGTTTTGACGCACGATGTCTGCCACCAGATTCGGCGTGTCGATAGCGAAGGTCGTCGCCACCATGGAAACGCCTAGTAGCCACCAAGGCATGTTTCGTCCGGACAGGAAAAACTCTTGAGCGGACTTGCCGGATTGGCGGGAGACGATGAGACCGATCAGCAGGGAGATCGCGAAAAAGGCTCCGATGGTGATCCAGTCGAGATTTGAAAGCGTCATTAGTTTCTAACTACGTTTTAGGTTTGGGGCAAAAGGGTTTCGCAATTCCGACTAAGCCTTTTGGTAACGTGTCAGACGGTCGCAGGCGTCTTTCTTAAAGGCCTCGATAAGTTCGCCCACAAAGGCGTCCATGCTCAGCTCCGGATTTTCCAACAGCGGCATCATATCGATGGCCACCGTGTAGGCCGTGGACTGGTCGATGCTGTGCGAGTCGAAGTAGGTCGCATTCGCGTTGCGGCGACCGATGGTCGCGGCCACGTAGTCTTTGCCTCCGGCTACTTGGGAGTCGAACACCTCTATCAGTTTCTCCGCGAGTTCCGGATACTTGTCGACCGGAAGCATCACCTTGCTGGAGTCGGACAGCCAATCCAAGTCACGCCAAACCTCGCAGCCATACACGCGCTTCGGGCGGCAGTCTTCCGGCAGTCGACGCAGGGCAGCCACACAACAGGTCAGCAAAGAGATATGGGTATCGTGCTTATCCGCCGGGTTGTGCAAATAGACTGTATCCGCTTTGCACTGACGGAAGTAAGCTTCGAGCTCCGAAATCGCAGCCTCGGATTTTTCCGCCGACTTCAAGTCGGAGCTTGGGTAGGCAAGCTGAGCCTGAAAAGAGTATTTGCCGATCTTGGCCGCTTCGCGCTGCTCCTCGACTCGCTTGGCCTGCATTTCCTCGTCGGTGAAGTCCGCGTATTTTCCAGTGCGAGCGCTCCCTGCCCCGTTTGTCACGGTCACACCGCCAAACCAAGCATCTTGGCTTTCGTAGCACTCCGCTATTCCGTGGTAGGCGAAAATCTCCAGATCGTCCTGATGGGCTCCCACTGCCAAATGCGTGGTACGCTCAAACGCGGTTTTAACCTCTACTCCGTCCGGTACGTAAAAATCTTTCATGGCTTAGCTCCAGCGGACAAAACACTCGATAGCTTCGTATTCGGCAAGTCCCAGCTTGTCGTAGTTGTTGGCAGTGGTCCGGTTGCGCTCGAGGGCGAGCTCCCAGACTTCCGTCTTCTCTTCGTCCAAGATGGGCACTTGGCTCCGCTGGGAACGATGCAGGTAGATGGCCTGCGCCTTGGTACGTAATTCGTCAGGGCTGCAAGGCACCGCCATTTCGATCTGATGGGATTCCCACTCGCGACCGTCGCTGCGGTACAACCAAACGTAACAATCCGAGACCCAAACATTCTGCCTCGCTTGGTTGTATGCTTCACTGAATACAGAGAATGATATACCTTGCACGGAGCTGGGGTCCCCCGCTTCTCCCGTGACGAAAATCTGATGCGGCTGCACCTCGTTCAATAGCTTGAGGAGGAGATCGCGATCCGTGTCGCCAGCCTTAAACCTCCGGTAGCGCCCTTCCTCATAGAATGGCAGATCGAGAAAGGTCACGCACTTGGACGGGACGCCGCAGGCCTGCAGCGAGGAGCGAGCCTCGTTGCGTCGAATGTAGCCCTTGAACTGACGTAGCTGAACCGAATCGTTATCGGACTCGCCTTTGGTTTTAAGCTCGGCGAGCACTTGCTTGGCCAGCTTGCTGCCAATGCCTTCCTCCGCTTCGATCATGAGCTCCGCCGCCCAGCGAGCTTCCTCGTCCGGTACGCCAAGGCTTCCGGAGGTCAAATAGGCAACCGTGATTTCGTGTCCGCCTTGAGCGAGACGGGATAGCGTTCCTCCCATGGCAAGCACGTCGTCCTGCGGCTCTGGGCTGAGCACCAACACGCGTTTCTTCGCCGGCACCGCTCGTTCGGGACGATGCGTGTCGTCCGCGTTGGGCTTGCCGCCAGGCCAGCCGGTGATGGTGTGTTGTACTTCGTTGAATACACGAATGTTCAGGTCGTAGGCGGGACCCTGCTCGGTGATGAGTTCGGACAATCCGTTTTCCTGATAGTCCTTGTCGAGCAGCTTGAGCAGTGGCTTGCCGATCTTGAGCGAAAGCTCCGTTACTGCCTGGCGGGCGAGCTTGTTATCCCACTCTGGAAATCCGACCAGCCAAGGCTGGCGAAAACGGGTCAGCTCGGAGGCCGCGGCCTGATCGAGGAAAAAGCAAACATTGTCATGAGCCTGCAAGAAACTGGCGGGCAAGCTTTCAACTGGTTCGGCTTCGATCGCATCGCGCAGGACGGTAGCCTTGGAGCGACCCCAAGCCATTAGGATCACGCGCTTGGCGGCCATGATGGTTCCCACCCCCATGGTTACCGCGTAACGGGGCACGTTGTGCTCGCCGTGGAAATCGCGGGCCGCGTCTACCTTGGTCAAGCGATCCAGCGTCACCAGACGCGTCTTGGAGCGCGGTCCGGATCCGGGCTCGTTGAAACCGATATGCCCCGTGCGTCCAATCCCCAAAATCTGGATATCGAGTCCTCCGTAGGAAGCGATCTTCTCTTCGTAAGCGCGACAGGCCTCGTGCACCTCTTCGCGCTTCGCGGTGCCGGAAGGGATGTTTATCTGGTCCTTGGGGATGTCGATGTGGTCAAACAGCTGATCCCGCATGAAGCGATGGTAGCTCTCGGGGTGATCCGGCGAGAGCGGATAGTACTCGTCGAGATTGAAGGTAACGACGTTCTTGAAGCTCAGCCCCTCCTCGCGGTGACGGCGAATCAGCTCGCGGTAGAGCGGTACGGGAGTCGACCCTGTAGCCAGACCGAGAACCAGCGGCTTGTCGGCCGTTTCGGATTGCTTAACCGCTTGGCCAATTTCCTCGGCGATGCTGGCAATGATCTCTTGAGCCTGGTCGCGAATGACCACTGGCACTCTCTCCACTCCGCTCGTTTGCGAAGCGCCCTCGCTAATCAAATTCGACATGCCCCCTATCTTATCTTCTCGGATAACAACAAATATTTGCATTTTTGGTCCAATATTTGATTATTCCGGCTTTATATGAGCTGGTCGCCTGAAATTGAGAACGGATTCGAGAAACTGACGCAGAAAGCTCCCGCGGACTACTTCCAAGGCCGCCGGGCTGCCAATATTTGCCGTCCGGACAACGTCATCGCCTTCCTGCGTAGCGACGCCGAAGCCCTCAAGGAGCGAACCTTTGAGAGCCGCCCCCACCACCGCCAAGTACTCATTCTCAATCTCCGCACCGGCGGCTCGCTCAGCGTCGACGGAGCCGTCTATCGCCTCGAGCCAGGCGAGGCCTTCCTCGTCGCCCCCTACCAATTCCACTTCTACCTCGATACCGATCAGCGAGACATTCGCTGGCTCTTCATCACCTTCGAGACCAAGGACACCGCCGAGCTGCTGCCGGTAACCAATCGCCCGATACACTTCGACGAGCCCCTTGCCCAGACCGCCCTCTCTATCGCCCAAGGCTTTTACCAGCCCGACAAATCTAGCGAACAAAGCTCCAACCAGATCGTCATCGAAACCACCTCCCTGCTGTCCCGCTTGAGCTCCCTCGCCGCCGAGCAAGCCCAGCTCTTCAGTCAGACCGACGACTCCCGCCGCGACCACGTCATTATCCGCAAGGTCAACCGCCTGCTGCACGAACGCCTCTCCGTAGGCATCGACGTAGTTGAAATCGCAGCGCGACTCAATCTGTCGGAACGCTACCTCCGCAAACGCTTCCAGTCCATGACCGGACTGAGCCTCGGCAGCTACCTCATGCACTACCGCCTCGATCGGGCCGTCAAGCGACTCGTGCACTCCGACGCCTCCCTGACCGAGATCGCCGACGACTGTGGCTACGGCTCCCTCGCCGCCTTCAGCCGCACCTTCACCGCCAAGATGGGCGTCACCCCCAGCCAATACCGCAAACAGTCCGCCAAGTAAACCACAGCACCACCCAAACACCCAGCACCCAGCACCCAGCACCCAGCACCCAGCACCCAGCACCCAGCACCCAGCACCCAGCACCCCTCTTCATCCCAGCTTCATTTGTAAATGGGTAAATAAGAAATTATGATGACCTGCATTAAAACAAAACCGAGATCGACCTGTCTTCCGTAAAGCAAGAGTCAGATTCGCTCTCTGGTATCGTTTTGTTCGAAATTCTGTCCAGGTCATCGCGAGCCGCATTTTTCCAACGCACACCCATGAAAACCCTTCGCAAGCTTACTTCGACCCTTCTCATCCTCATCGCTTCCGCGTCGAGCTTCGATGCCCGGGCTGACACAGAGGATGTGGTGGACGCCGCCAACGCCTTTTTGGACCTATTGAGCAGCTCCCAAAAGACCGAGAGCAGCTCGAATTCAAACAGCACCTGCCTATTCAGCGCTACGCTCTCGAATGTTACCACTTGGTCCAATGTCCCAATCAGCGCCTCCACGCGAAACGGTCTGCAATTTTCAACCCTTTCTTCCACCCAGTACGCCGCAGCCCTAGCCGTGGCGGAAGCGGCTCTCAGCGACATGGGCTACACCTTGATGGAAGAGGTTCGCCTCTCCGACGCCTACATCAGCGGAGAAGAGCCAAACGCCAACGGTACCACAAGTAGCATGTGGGGCTACAGCAAGTACTTCATCGCCTTCGTCGGTACTCCTTCCACCACCGAGCCTTGGACCCTTCAGCTCGGCGGGCACCACCTCGCCTTTAACATCACCTACAACGGAGACTACAAGAGCGCCTCCCCTCAGTTTACCGGAACGGAGCCTAACAGCTTCGAAATCGACTCGGTTACCTACCGTCCGCTCGGCACCCAGCGCGACCTGCTTGTCTCGCTACGCTCTACCCTCAGTTCGGACGCGGCCCTGAGCGGCAGTTTCAGCGACCTTCTATTCGCTGCCAACGGCACTGGCCAACACGACACCATCCATCCCAAATCCTACCCGACCAGCGGACGAGGCCAGCTCTTCACTGAGCTAAGTAGCGACGAACAGGAGCTGGTCATCGACTATATCGAATCCTGGGTGGGCAGCTCCGATCCATCCCTCTCCGACTACCTCTTGGCCGACTACCTTAGCGATGCCGCTCTCGCGGAAACCTATGTTGGCTACGGCGGCAGCTCCGCGAGCATGAGCAGCAGCGGGAGCTACTTTCGGGTCGATGGTCCAAGAGTCTGGATCGAGTACGTCGTGCAAGGCGGCGTCTACGATCGCAGCGGCGTGCACGACCATGGCGTTTACCGCGACAAGCTGGCGGATTACGGAGCTGTTTACGGGGCCACTACCATCGCCACCACCATCCGTCCTCCGGAGATTACGACTCAGCCGACCGACCAAGAAATATCCTTCGGATCCAGCCTCAGCTTGAGCGTCTCCGCCACCGGCACCGGTAGCGACTTGAGCTACCAGTGGCTGCTTGACGGCGAAACCATTGCGGACGCCAACTCGGCCAGCTACGCCCTCACCGACGTGAGCGAGGCCGATGCCGGAGTGTACTCCGTAGTGATTAGCAATACAGCCGGCGTCGCCACCAGCGAGACTGTCTCCGTGAGCGTGATACAGAACGACCCCTTTCAGGATTGGCTGGATCAAAACGGAATTTCCGACACCGGCGACGACTCGGATGGCGACGGTTTCGACGCACTGCAAGAATGGTTCCTCGGTGGAGACCCGACCGTAGCCGACCAATCGATCGGCCCTGTGATCGGCTACAGCTCCACCAGCCAAGAACTGGTCCTCAGCTTCAATATGATCGAGGAACTGGGCAACGTAAGCTGGCAAATAGAACAGAGCGAAGACCTCGTCGAATGGTCCGAAGTGGCAAGCTCCGGAGATTCCCTCAGCTTCGCCTTCGGATCCGTATCCGATGGTCTGATACCGGTACAAGCAACCCTTGCCAACGTTTCCGACAAGCTATTTCTGCGACTCGTCATTGCCCTATGAAGCGGTTCCTTTTCCTAGCTTTTTTTGCCGCCTTAGTGGTATCTAAACTGGCAGCCCATGGGGCTCCCGAGTCCCAGATCCATTTCCATCGGGATGGCTCCCAGGTCATCGCGGAGCTACAAATACCGCTCTCCGAACTCTCTCTCGCCCTCGGGCAAGATCTGACAAGCACAGAGCTCGACGCCTCTCTACGGAAAATCCTGCACACATACCTTGAGCAACGAATCCTGCCCTACTCCACAGACCGGCAGGCCTGGACCCTTGAGGTAAGCGATCTCTCATTCGAAGACAGTGTGGAAGAGTTTGAGGAAAGCTCCGGCCATCATCATGACCACGAAGGGCTGCGCTATTTCCACGCAACCCTAAGCCTCGCTCCGCCCAAGCAAGAGCAAGCAGCTAGCAAATTCGCCCTCGACTACACGGTGGTTCACCACGAGGTCAATTCCCACCGGACTCGCCTCTACCTTGAGCCAGAGCACGGCACAGGAGAAAAGCCCATCTACCTCGGGGTTATCCGATCCACCCAAACCACAGTCCTCGTCGACCTAGACCCCCAAGGCTAGAACCCAGCTGCCAGAACCTAGTACCTAGAACCTAGTACCAAGGACCCAGCACCTAGCCCCCACCCCTCCCTGACCGAGATCGCCGACGACTGCGGCTACGGCTCCCTCGCCGCCTTCAGCCGCACCTTCACCGCCAAGATGGGCGTCACCCCCAGCCAATACCGCAAACAGTCCGCCAAGTAACAAGCCGCATCCCCTTTGCAAGCTTGTGCTGAAGAGCACTGAATATAATAGTGAGTCCAACTTTTGAGGTTTTATTTCGCTTAAGATCATAGAGAGATAATTACTCGAAGAATCAGCGAAAGTCTTGCTTCGATTGGAAACCCTACAACCCCATCCTTTCCCGATGCTCTTCAGCACCCTGCAAAAAGCCTTCTTCAACGCGTCGGACGGCGCCTACTCAATCGTTACCGACGACGAGCGCTTCAACAGCCAGATCACCCTAACTGACTCCGATGGTGAATCACAAATTGCGATATCTCACTACGAATCCAAAGGGATTGAGATTCCAAGGTTAAAGACAGCTGGGAGAAAACTCCCCATTTGCATTTGGGGCAATGAAGTTTCGACATCGGAATCGCAACTTGCGGTAAATTATCCCAAACCAACAGGCAACGAGCTCAGAATCTACAGGAATGTCAGGCAGGGCTTCAGCTATGAGTCAGGTGACGTATGGTTCATCTATAGAAGCGAAGGAAGACTCTTTGTCGGGAGCATGCCAGTAGCCCAATGGCGTTCGATCGGCACCCGCGACGAAAATGATTCCGCATTTCAGGAAACCATCGAGCACGACTCAAGCTCCTCCATCCCCGACCTCATCGACTACAGCGGCCAAAGAATCCCGCGAGATCCTGCCATAGCCAGGGAAGCCATTAGCCGTTCCCAGCATCTCTGCGCCTATACTGGCAAGCCCACTCCATTCACATCCCGCCGCACAGGGTATCCCTACCTTGAAGCCCATCACCTCATTCCTCTCGGTCTACAGAGCCAGTTCGACTTCCGGCTTGACTGCGTCGAAAACATAGTGGCTCTCAATCCCCTCTGGCACAGGGCAATACACCACGCCGTACCACCGACAGTCAGCGAGATCGTCACGCGCCTCGCAGAACGCCGCGCCGCCTTCCTCGGACACCACGGACTCTCCCCAGCCGACCTTATCCGGCTCTACGGCTGCGAAGAAATTGCTTAGCGGCGAAGCAGAGCCTTGACGCATGTAACGTGACCTATGTAACGTCACGTCCATGCCTAAAGGATCGTCCGGAAGAATCGTCATCGATGTGGATCCCGAGTTTAAGACCGAGATCTACGCCGCCCTCGCCGCCCAAGACTGCACTATGAAGGAGTGGTTTCTCAACCACGCCAAGCGGCTTTGCGAGGACTACCAGCAGCCCACGCTTTCCCTGGTTGCCGATCCCGAGGCATCCTACAATGCCCCTAATCGCTCAACTGCTCGGAACGCCTAGCCCATGAAAACGCTCAAGATCAACGGAGTCGCCAAAGCCGCCACTCCACGCGACGGCTCCCTCGTCATTTCTCACGAAGACGCCTTAAAACTTATCCTCGCTGCCGAAGCTGCTTCCGAATTCGATCCAATCGTTCGCGAAGAGCTTCCCGCCATCGTTTCGCATTGGTTACAGTCCCCAAAGGAACCACCTATCCTCCTCGATGCATCCTATGCTGAAAAGTGGGTAGAAATCTTACGCGCCCATTGCCAACTCCAAACGGACAATCCCGCATCCGGTCCAAAGCGCATTCCCAAAACACCAAAGCCAGTTCACATTGATTTCGGCGCCATACCTTTTCCACCACAGATGAAGCCCAAGTTCACCTTCATCGATCTCTTTGCAGGTATTGGAGGATTCCGCATCGCATTGGAACGCCTTGGCGGAAAGTGCGTCTTCTCGTCAGAATGGGATAAGCACGCCAAAGAGACTTACTACCAAAACTACGGCGAAGTTCCATTTGGTGATATCACAAACTTCACCAAGACTGATACTGACGTATCCATAAAAACAGACAACATCCCAGATCATGACATTCTGTGTGGAGGGTTCCCCTGCCAGCCGTTTTCGCAGGCTGGACGTCAATTAGGCTTCGAAGACGCTAGAGGCACTTTATTCTTCGATATTCTAACTATTGCTAAAATTCACCGTCCTAAGGTTTTGTTTCTTGAAAACGTCAAGCGACTCAGAGGTCACGACAAAGGAAAGACGTTCGCGGTCATCTGCAACGCCTTGAAAGAAATCGGATACAAAGTGTATTCAAAAGTAGTGAGCGCTTACGACCAAGGAGTTCCACAGAACAGAGAACGTATATTCATAGTCGCGTTCTCTCAACCGATCCATTTTGAGTTCCCTAAGAACAATCGTCATTCTATTTACTCGAAGGTTGGAGACATACTAGAGAAACGAGTAGATTCACAGTTCACCATTTCGGATAAGCTTTGGGCAGGACACCAGAGAAGACTTCGTGAGCACAGAGAAAGAGGTAACGGCTTCGGGTACTCTTTGTTTGATGAAGAAAGTCAGTACGTAAACACCATCTCCGCAAGATATTGGAAAGATGGCAGCGAGATTCTTATCGACCAAAAGAATAACAACCCGAGAATTCTAACCCCTAGAGAATGCGCTCGGATCCAAGGCTATCCGGAAGATTTCAAGTATCATGATTCGAAGCGGCATTCGTATCAACAATTTGGAAACTCCGTTGCAGTACCCGTAATCGAGGCAATAAGTAGAAACATATTTTCCGCACTAGATTCCCCAAAACAGAGTTCCAACACTCTGCTTCCCCTTGAACCCGTCTGCTTGTAAGAAGTACCCAATAAAATGTCCGAGATAGATCACTTTGAACAATTTCAGAACCTAAAACAGTTCGCTGACTCTGTCTCAACTGAATATAATTTGGACGTCCTACATGACGGTCACATTTCGCTATGCAATACCCCTAGACGGGGAGAAATGAAAGAATTCAACTTAGGTTTTTTCGAACTCCTCCAAACCCTGAAAGATATAAAGGAACACAACGACGAATTTTCGGGGCACAATTACTACGTCGAACACGAATGGAGAAGTCTTGGCTCTAACTTTTTTTCAAATCGAGCTGCACGCTCTTTAGTTCAAGTACAGACAAAACCCACATTTACTGGATTGGCTAAAATCATAGATTGGGCATCGGGAAAAGATCCCAATTCTTATCAAGACAACGCTATAGATCTAAGTGTTGCCTCAATTGACAAAGCAATTGAAGCAGTTGACAAACTCATAGAAGGCTTCGAACCACGAAAACGCGGTATCGAGTTACAACACCCCGTAGAGTTTTCTTCCATCGTCTATAGCGATAGAATTTTCAAAGCTATCGCAACTAAACCCTTCGCCATCCTTACAGGTGCATCAGGCACCGGAAAAACGAAACTCGCAGAAGCGTTGGCCGAACACTTTCGGAATAGCGAAGAAATCGAGGAGGCGACAAATTCCGCCATCGTCCCTGTCGGTGCCGACTGGACCGATAACCGCAACGTTCTAGGCTTCGTCAACCACTTGCGTGACGAAGGTCCTCCAAACAACCGCCCCATCTATCAATCGACAAAGGTTCTCGATCTTCTACTAGAGGCGAACCGAAACGCTGCCGTACCCTATTTCCTAATACTAGACGAGATGAACTTGTCTCATGTCGAGCGCTACTTCGCCGACTTCCTCTCCACTATGGAGCAAAAGGACGGCAAGCTCTCACTACACGACGAAGGTCCACGCGAAGTGAGCGACTACACGCTACCACGTTTTTCAGGCGATACGCTCGGCGTTCCTCGCAAACTCTCTTATCCGAAAAACCTCTTCGTCATCGGCACGGTCAACATCGACGAGACCACCTACATGTTCAGCCCCAAAGTGCTCGACCGAGCCAACGTGATCGAATTCACAATCGACGAATCAGCGATCGAGGAATTCCTTAAGGGGCCTGGACCGTATCCAGCTGTCGAGAAGGCAGCAAATGGCATCGCTGAGGCCTTCCTCGCTCTCGCCCTCAAGGCTCGCAACGACACCGAAGAAGCAGGACTAGACGCCCTCCCCGTTTCCGTAAAGGAACCGGTCAACCAGCACATTCTCGATCTTTTCAAAATCCTGAAAGCGGGACGTTTCGAATTCGCGTTTCGCTCCAGCAACGAAGTGCTCCGCTACCTCAAAGTCTGTCGCCACCTGAGCGAAAACAAAGAGGCGTGGGACGCGGGCGATTGGAAAAAGGATCTCGACGACCAAGTCTTACAAAAGCTCCTACCAAAGCTGCACGGATCTGTGGGCCGCATCGGCAAACTCCTCGCCGAGCTTGCTCGTTATTGTGAGCAAGGCACTGCAAGAGAAGATGAAGAAGCGGAACCTAAGCTAAAGGAGGTGAGCGATTTCAAAACAGAGGGTGCTACATTCCCGAATTCTTTGAAAAAGCTCCAAAGCATGGCCGCCACACTCCTTGACGAACAATTCGTCAGTTTCGTCCACTAAGCCAGCGATACGCCATGGAGGAAAGCTTCGAGCTGCTGGCCATTCCCCTTCCCCAAGAAGGGTTCTTTCTACTCGCCCACTCGAAACCTGATCTCGACCTAAGCTCTCCTGAAGGAGAGACGGCATTCGCGTCTCTCCCGAAAAACTGGCGAGCGAGAGCATCCAGCCACGAAACGAAACGGCCCATCCAAATCGTCGAGAATGGTGACAGCATTCGTATTCGCCTTCTGGAGACAGAGCACTACGAATGGGCTTTCGAAACCAGCGGAGAGAACAACGGGCTGAGAATCGAATCTTCGCTCAAGAGCGGGAAGAAGCATCTTTGGAACGAGCGACGCAGAAAGGGCCAACTCGAGTCGGGCCAATTCCAAGTCGTGAACCACCTCGGTTTCGCCTCGATCCAGATTTTGGATCCTGAGGGCGAAACGCTCCTCACGATTCCTCTGGAAATCGTATCCAGAAAGTTCGACTTCGACACTGAATACCGATCTTTAACCGAAGATATAGCGCATTTCTGCGAGCAGCTTTTGCTCAATTGGGAAGCCCCGACCTCCCTTTCATTCTCTGCCGATACCGAAAAACAATATCGGCTGATCTTGGAGCAATTTCTCTTCCTCCGCAATTTCCTTACCGATGAAAAAGTCGGGCGATTGCTGGAAGCAATCAGCCGCAATCCGCATTCGGAGCTGAGAATCGAACGCGAGTGGAAACCTGTCGCGGCGGCCCGATCCAGCGACTATCTGTCAAACCCCTCGCAAATGCTCCGTTCCTGGCAACGAGTCAATGGCAGCCCTCGTCCTGCTGAAGTTCTCGACACCAGAAAACGCGAAAGCTACGACACAGATCCAAACCGATTCATCAAATACGCTCTCCATTTCTTCCGCCAGCTTTGTATCGAAGTGGTGGACACACTTGAGGCAAAGCAAGGAACAGGAGCAACCGTCGCTCAAGAGGCCGCCGACCTAGTAAAGCAGCTCGATGCATTGGTGAGCCGTCCTTTTTTCCGAGAGATCTGTGCCATGACGCGACTTCCACTCGACAACCAAACTCTACAGAAACGGGAAGGTTACCGAGAAATCCTACGCGCTTGGCTGCTAACACAAGCCGCTGCCAGCCTGAACTGGACGGGCAACGAAGACTGCTACCAAGGCGATTCGCGAGACGTCGCTACCCTCTATGAATACTGGATCTTTATTCGGCTTTATAGGTTGCTAAAAGAGCTTCCTAGAATGGAAGCGATCGAAGGGAAAAGCGACGATCCAGAAAACTTCATTTCCGAATCAAACGGGCAAATCGACATCAACCTTCAATCCGGAAAGAAATCGAAAACCCGCTTCCGCTGGACCGCCCCTTCTGGCGAACAACTGAATGTCGATCTCTACTACGAACGGACCTTCAAGGCAACAAGCGAGGACATCGCAACGGGCTCCTACTCACGCCAATTTCGCCCCGACTACACCTTTGCCATTTATCCCAGCTCCTGCAAAAAAGAGACAGACGCCGTTCAGTTGGGTAAAGTCTCCTACCTGCATTTCGACGCGAAGTATCGAGCCGAGCAGATCACCGAACTTTTTGGCGACCCAAATCAGAACGAAGACGATAGTGAAATCTCTGACGAGAAACTGATCACCAAAGCAACAGCCGTCTACAAACGCGGCGATCTCCTCAAGATGCACACCTACAACGATGCGTTGAGAAACACCATCGGTTCCTACGTTCTGTACCCAGGAACGCGAGACACTCCGGAGAAGATAAGCAAGTTCCACGAAATAGCCCCTGGAGTCGGAGCCCTTTCACTTAAGCCCGGAAACGAGCAATCGCTAGAAGCCTTGAAATCCTTCATTGCGGAAGTCCTCGACCACCAAGCGGACCAATTCAGCCAATACCGATACGTCTCCGACACCAGCTACCAAGCCCACAAGGAAAAACCCGACCAAGTCGAGGAAGCCCAAGTCCGCTACAGCGTCGCCCGCAAAAACGCCCCCTGCGTACTACTTTGGCTACGAGCTAGTGATGCCCAGATCTTCAGAGAGTTCGGTTTTGCTTATTGCCACGCGGTTCCTAGAGGCGACCCAGCGAGAGAACTGAATCTCGATCTCAGCATCGAAATTGGGTCAGAATTCATCCCTTGCGGTGGCGGTCGTCGAGAACCCATGCAAACCCTAGGCTGGCGCGCCAAGGTGCGAAGCGCTCGCTTCGTATTCAAAGAAAAACTAAACGAGTTCATCGCTGCTCAAGGATTAAGCGACAAGCTTCAACCAGGCTCGGTCGAC
This sequence comes from Pelagicoccus albus, assembly GCF_014230145.1. Lineage (NCBI taxonomy): Bacteria > Pseudomonadati > Verrucomicrobiota > Opitutia > Puniceicoccales > Pelagicoccaceae > Pelagicoccus > Pelagicoccus albus. The sequence goes on along the minus strand of NZ_JACHVC010000013.1, from coordinate 81,483 downwards.
CACTACCTTCTCTTCACATTTAGCGATTCACGAGACTTCCCCCAAAGGGACGTGACCGAAGTTCACAAGAAGCACCGATCAGGCAATCGCTACATGGCTGTCACCTGCCCTTGGGATGAAATCCTCCAACCCCATTTTTAGTACAGAATACGGCTAAGGTCTCCTAATGCCTTTTGAATAAATGATTGCGTTTTTTCTAAACCGGATTAGCTTACTTTCCATGGATCCAATTACATCTAAGCTCTTCCTACGGAAAGGCACCGAACTCATCGCAATCGAGGTCGACCAATGCTCCGCACTGATGGACGCTTACAAAGGTGACCGTGGAGCGAGCGAAATGCCCCGCTGCTCTATCGAGCTCTACAACGATAACGGCGAAGAGATTGGCGAAATCAGTTACAACGGCAGGATTTGGCTCAACACTGAAGACGGCCAGATCGAGGTGCCGCAAAAGGGCGTACCAACAGCAAAGGAGCTATTCGGTGCCAAGAGGGGGTAAACGCGAAGGAGCTGGCAGAAAACCACGAGAGATCCCTCGCGAAGCGATCACCATCCGCCTCGAACCAGAGACTGCCACTAAGTTCAAAAAGATCTGCAAAGCCAACAAGCTCAGCTATTCGGGACAGCTTACAAAATGGGTCGATGAGACCTAAGGCTCCCGCTATTCTCCCGACCAAAGTTTCCTCGAATACCATCGCGAAAAGGTGTTTGCGGCTTAGAAGCTCAGGATTCTTTGTTTTCGGCTCCTCCTGTATCCGCGTGCTAGCAACAGTATATCCCTCCATTGATCTTACATTGTGTGTTGCCGTTCGATGTCGAGGTTATAGCTCCGATCCTTCAGCGGTTAGATTTTGGTGCCTCTTGGTGGCCAATAAAAACTCTCAAGCGGCACCCGCCCACGTGATCCTGCAATGCTAGGTGCGACGCGGCGGACGCACCCTACCTGATCCTGCATGGCGGCATGGCGTGAAGGCCAGCCCTAGGAAACACTACTTGGCAATCGCCGTTGTGCAAAACGAACCTCCTTGGCTCTGTCCTGGTTTTTTGGATATTGACCCTTTCTATTTGGGCTAGCTAAGTCGCGGAAGATGAGAACTTTAATTGGAAGGCTGTTTTTTCTATTGATTGCGATTTCGTTTCTTGGCTGCTCAGCTCCTGTGACGGAGGAGGACTTCGATGCAGAGAGTGCATGGGAAGAGCTTGAAGGTGTTTTGCGGGAGCAATACGCCTACTTAGATCGGCAGGATGCTGCATTTGAGGAAACGATAGGTGCTTTCAAGGCCCGTGCGGCAAAGGCCGGTTCGATCAAGGAGTTCATCGATTTGAGCCAATCGTTTTTGCGTCACTTTCAAGATCCGCATCTAAACCTCGGTCCCTACGACGAGAATGACTTTAGCGTGTTTCCGACGGGGTCTGATCTTAGAGCAGTTTATGAAGATGAGATTTTCTTGATTGAAGACGTCAAAGCGGGAGGGACTGCTGATTTGGCAGGCATTCGTCCGGGAGCGGAGTTAATTGAAATTGACGGATTGGAGCCGAAAGAGGCGGTTGAGGCTGTTCTGGGAGTGCCCTTCGACAGTCTCTCCGCGGACAAGCTTACCTACGGAATCAACATAGCCTTGGGTGGATATCGAAACCGCCAAAGGGAAATTCTATTAAAGGAAGAAGACGGGCCGGTCAGCTATCCTTTGGCTGCAAGTTATCAAGCAATCGATGAATTAAATAACGGTCCTACACTAAGCTTCGAGAGGATTGGCGAGTTTGGTTATATCCGGTTCAACAATTCGTTGGGGAATCAAGAGACTACTCGCGCATTTGAGGATGCCATAAGTTCCTTGTTGGATACAGAGGCCTTGATCATTGATTTGAGAAACACTCCAAGTGGTGGGAATACGGGGGTGGCAGAGCCAATACTAGGTCACTTCGTCGAAACGAAAACCGCCTACCAATTGTACCGAACTCAAAAGAAAGGCGTCCCGTACACAGAGGCAGAGATGAAAACCGCCTACGCTAAGCCGAATGCACCGTACTACAGCAAACCCTTCGTAGTGCTGGCCGGTCGTTGGACAGGCAGTATGGGCGAAGGCATGACGATTGGTTTAGATGCGATCGGAGCGGTCGAAGTAATCGGAGCGCCCATGGCTGACCTTCTGGGAGGAATTAAGACGACGAAGCTGAAGGAATCGAATGCCTGGCTCGAGTTTGGCTTTGAGCGAATGTATCACGTCGACGGAACCTTTCGCGAAGACTATGAGCCTGGCACGATGATCAGTCCTGCAGATCGCGATGCGAATGGGGATGACCCGAGCCTGTCGCTGGCCCTTTCTGTTTTAGAGAAAGCAATCCAAGACTCGAAATAGCCAAGCCGCGGAGGTGCGGTCTTTCGTTGGACCAATAATTTCAGTCGCTCGCGAATCTCCGCACCCCAAGAGCACTCCCTAGCGCCGACGGAACAAACCAGGTCCACCTCGCCCAATCGAATTTTGAACTAGTCCTGATTTTCTCGATTGTTTGCGGTTTTCGGATGGGATGAGTTCGAATCCTGCTAGAGACGGGGCCATGACCAAGCGACCCCGTTTCTCGAAACTCCTCCTCACCTGCGGCTTCCTGCTCTCGGCCCTTCCGTTTCTGCAGGCCGAACAAGTGCTAACCGGCGAAATCGAAGGAGCCAAGTTCGAGCTCACTCTGCCTGAAAATCCGTCCGGGAAACTCCTGCTGCTTGCTCACGGCTACCGCCCGGAGGGCCTTCCGCTCGCCGCCAGCGTGGGCGAAAGCCACGACTTGTATTCAAACTTAGTGGACGACGGTTGGGCCGTGGCATCGACCAGCTATCGGCGAAACGGCTGGATCCTCGAGGACGCGGCCCTAGACCTGATCAACCTTCACGACCACATCCGGGAAAACGTCGCGTATGAGCCGACCCTTGTTATCCTCATGGGCAACTCCATGGGCGGCGGGGTGGTGACTTGGCTGTCGGAGCACGAGCCGCAGCGTTTCGATGGAGCGCTCGCCATGGGGGCCTACCTTTTCGAACCGATCGGCGATTCGGAAACGCCCTCCACCACGCTGGCCCCTTACTATTCTGGGAAACCTCAGTTCCCCATCCTGTTTCTGACCAATACCTCCGAGCTGGAGGGACCGGCAGCTTATGTTTCCATGGCGGCTGAGGCTGCCATCGCTCCCGTGCTTTGGACCATCGACCGGGAAGGCCATGTCAACCAAAACGAAGCGGAGCAAGGCGCCGCGCTCGCCGCTCTAGTGAACTGGGTCGAGTCTGGGGAAATCGAGCCAGACGCGGACGGCACCATCCACGCAGCTACCGCTTCGACCGCGGTGTTCGAGGGAGACACGGCTAAAGGTAGGGCCATCACCTTGGTTCCGGTGTATGGAAATATCATTACATCGTTCGTGCGGGAAGACTTCCAGCGACTCGGGCTAGAGCTCGGCGACAGTTTTAGCCTTAGCGCCCAAGGGCAAACCGTGTCCGTTAAGCTGGGCAAAACCTATACTGATGTGCCGGTTGGAGACTGGGTCGGTTTTTGGGACGCCGACGGCTACCTCTTAATTTGTCGCAATTACAAAAACGCGGTCGCTACGCTTGGCCTGCCCGAAGATGCGCCCATCGAAATCCAGAAGCAGGATCCCTAGCGTTCAGCCTGCCGCAAGTTCCGGCCAAGCTGCCATTTTTTGAGCATAGAAGCTGCTAAGGGCACCCGATGAAACGATTCGTAAAAGGGGACGTCGATGGCTTTTTCGCCCTCGGCCTGGACAACATGTTAATGCTCATTCTGATGAGCAACCTGTGCCAAGGCTTCCTCGGCTTCTCGGCGGATCTTTTCTACGGCAAGGTGCTGCCGGGGACGGCGATCGGACTAGCCATTGGCAACCTCTACTATTCTCGCCAAGCGCTAAAATTGGCCGCCTTGGAGAAGCGAAATGACGTCTGCGCCCTTCCCTACGGAACCAGTATTTTGACCATCGTTTCCTTCGTATTTTTGGTGATGTATCCGGTCCAGCAAATGGGACTAAACGACGGTCTCAGCAAGGCGGAGGCAGATTTGATGGCGTGGCGGGCCGGACTCCTCGCTTGCTTCGGTTCGGGCTTAATCGAATTCGGCGGATCGTTCATCGTCTACCACCTTCGCCGCTTTACGCCGCGTCCCGCTCTGCTCTCCACGCTCGCGGGTATCGGCTTCGCCTTCATCGCTCTCGACTTCGTATTCAGATCTTACGCCTATCCGCTCGTGGGCATCACCACGCTGGGGCTCGTCATCATCGCCTACTATGGAGGGGTCAGGCTGAAGTTTGGCCTGCCGGTTGGCTTCGTCGCTCTATTGCTCGGCACGGGTATCGCCTGGATTCTACACTTCACCCGCGATTCGGATATCGTACCCAGAGTTTCCTTACAGCTCGATAGCTTTGGCCTGCATTTTCCTCTTCCCGTTTTCGGTGACATCATCGCAGCCTGGAGCCTTCTCCCTATCGTCCTCCCGGTGCTGGCGCCGCTGGGCATCATCCACCTCGTCTTGTCGCTGCAGATAATCGAATCCGCCGAAGCTGCCGGGGACAAATACGACGCGAGGTCTTCCCTGGTGGTTAATGGATTAGGGACGATTCTGGCGGGCACCTTTGGGTCTCCCTTTCCCACCTCGCTCTACATCGGACACCCGGGCTGGAAGGCGATGGGAGCTCGCGCGGGTTATTCGGTTCTCAATGCGGTCTTTATCGCCCTGCTTGCCTTCTCGGGCTCCGCGACCTTGCTTTTCTATTACGTGCCCGTCGAGGCCGGCATGGCCATTCTTATTTGGATCGGCGTATCCATGATGTCACAGGCCTTCCAGGCCACCCCTTCCAAATACACCTCGGCTGTCGTGTTCGGACTGATACCGGTGGTCGGAGCGTTTTCGGCCCTCGTGATGAAACATGCCATCTCGAGCGCGTCGGTTATGACGGGAACACCTTTGTTCACTCCGGAGCTGAACGAGACGATGGTTAACGTGCGAACCTTCTTCAGCCACGGTGTCTTCGCGATCGAGCAAGGCTATGTCTACACCTCTATCATCCTTTCTGCCGCCACCGTCTACATCATCGACCGGAAATTCAAGATCGCCGGATTGTGGTTTTTCGCGGCAGCGATTCTCGCTGGCTTCGGCCTCACCAGCCAATACACCTTTGCCGTGACCGACACTGTTGCCCACCTCGGGTGGCAATGGAATGACTGGTTCTGGTCTTACTTGGCGGTGGGAGGCCTTCTCTTTGCCATTCCCTACCTTTCCAGCCCGCATGAAAACCCCGAGGGGCATTAGGCTCTCTCCAAGACGCTTTCCCATGCCGACCAACATTACTGAATTTATCGACGCACTTCCCAAGGCGGAGCATCACCTTCACATCGAAGGTTCCTGCCCCTGGAACATCATGCGGAGCACCATGCCGGAAACATTCCATACGCCGCCGCCGTCATGGGCCAGCGACTACCGCTTCACCAGTTTCGCTCAATTCGAGCAAATGATTTTCGAATACGTCTCCCCCTGGATGACCTCTCCGGAGCGCTACGCCGAAGCCGCCCGCGAAATCGCCCTAGAGCGCATGAAAGAAAACGTTCGCTACATCGAGATGAGTATCGCGGGCATTGCTCTGGAGCTCACTCAACTGCCACTGGACGAAGTAACGGCCGCCATCAAGGATAGCCTGCCGCCGGAGATCGAAACGCGGCTTTTCATTGGCCTGCACCACAACGGATTTATCAAAAACCACGACCGGCATCTGGAGAGTATCTTGGACTGCAAGTACCTCGATGGCATCGACCTGCACGGGCCGGAAGACTTCCCGCTCCTCGACTGGTCAAAAGCCTTTTGGCCCGCCGCTCGCGGAGCTGGCAAGCAGACCAAGGCCCATGCGGGCGAACTATCGGGATCGAACGCAGTCCGGGAAGTGATCTCGGATCTTGGGGTAACAAAAGTGCAACACGGTTTTCGCGCTTTCGAAGATCCAGAAGTGGTCTCGCTGGCCGTGGAGGAAAAGGTAAGCTTTGACGTGTGCCCGATCAGCAACGTCAAGCTGGGCAACGTATCCTCCATGCAAGCACACCCGCTTCTTCAGCTCGAAGAAGCAGGCATCCCTTGCACCATCAATACCGACGACCCTTTCGTATTCGGGAATTGCTTACGGGACGATTATCTCGCGGTCCATGAAAGCCTAGGAGCTAGCCCCGAAATACTGGCCCGTTTCGCAAAGAATGGTTTCACCACCGCTGACATTGACGAAGCGAGCCGCTCAAAATTTCTCGGAGAAATCGACGCGGTTCTCGACTCCTATCTGGCGAATCAGTGATTCGAGCGATCAGTCCTCCGGTAGGAAAGGATGTGGCAGTTTCAGGGCATGCCGAGCAATCACTTCGTCGATTGCCTTGAGGTCCGCTTCGCTGAATTCGAAGAAGCCTCCCTTGGCATTTTCCTTCGCCTGCTTGACGGTACGGCAACCGCAAAGGATGTGCGTCACCGTGGGTTGAGCCACCGTCCAAGCCAGCACCAGCTGAGCGAGCGACAAAGCGTTGTCCGAAGCGATCGGTTCGAGATCATCGAGTAAGGCTTTCACTTTGTAACGGTTTGCCACCGTGAACCGCGGGCTCCAGGAGCGGTTGTCATCAGAATTGAATACACGCTCTGGCCCCAGCTTCCCGCTCAAGAGGCCCATTGCTAGAGGCGAATAAGCGAGAACCCCCACGCCCTTTTCGATGGCAAAGGGAAACAGGTCTGCCTCCTTCTCCCGATCGATCATGCTAAACATTTCCTGCACGCTCGCCACCGGGCCTTTGCTTTCGTATTTCAAGACATCGCTTGGCGTGACATTGCTGACACCGATCTCGCGAATCTTCCCCTCTTCCTTGAGAGCCATCAGGGCAGCCATCGTATCTTCGATGGGCGTGGTGTGCGTTTGCCAGTGCGTTTGATACAAGTCGATCGTATCAACCTTCAAGCGCTTCAAAGAGGCCTCGACCTCCTCGCGGATACTTTCCGGCGAGAGGCAGCGGTAAATCTTGTTTCCCGCACCGTCTTCATAGTTGAACTCTCCCACTTCGACATTCCACCGCAGCCCGCATTTTGTCGCTAGCAACACCTCGTCGCGGTATCCTTGAATTGCTTCACCGACTACGTCCTCCGAGAGGCCAAAACCGTAGATGGGAGCTGTATCAATAAGCCGCATACCGTTGGCAATTCCTTCGCGCAGGGCTTCGATCGCCTCTTTGCGGTCGCTGCCACCCCATCCATCGCCTCCAATTGCCCAACTTCCCATTGCGACAACGGGAGCATCCAAACTTCCTATTCGACTGGTACGTAAACTCATCGCTCGCTCTCCTGCTAGATTCATGCCTAACGAAGGTATAAAAATTGCTTGGCAGCCGCCATGGATCAAAAGCCAAAGGCATCGCTAATTGAAATCGCCCTCAAATCAAAAAGAGCTCTCATCTTCGGAATAGGAGGTGGAGGAGATATCATTCAGGCAATCCCCATTGCCAATCTCTTGAAAGCCCTCGGCCTAGAAAAAGTCATCGTGGGCGGAGTGGCCTGCCAATGGTGGACGCCAGACGGAAATCCCTTGTCCGAAACCTGGGGCACCGCCGTTATGGGCCCGACGCTTTACGACGTCCACGAGCTCAGCCCGGCTAAGACGCTCGTACCGGGAATCGTCGAAGTCTGCAAGGAATCAGCCCTCGGAAACCGGATTCCCTGCGAAGCTCATCTTAGCGACACCCTACCCGCCGACTCGGTCGTAATCGCCAGCCTGATGGGGGGCACTCAAGGACTCGCCAACTCGCTAAAAGCGCTGGTGGAAGCCGAGCAACTAGATCTCATCGTGGGCGTCGACATTGGTTCGGATACCTTTTTCGACGGAGAAAACGCCATGCCTGCCAAAACCTCCTTGGTCGACTTCATGAGCATGGGAGCTCTCATCGAACAGGAGGTACCTGTCTTATATGGAGTTTCTGGATACGGCGGCGACGGAGAAATGCCGCTGGACGAACTCGATGTGCGGGTATCTCGCGTAATGAAAGCGGGTGGCTACCTTGGGGCCCACGGCATTACCCAAAGCGATGTGCTCGCCATGAAAGAGGCTTGCTCGATTTACGAAGATCCCGTCGAACCCATCTCCTGGCGAGCTGCCTGCGGCGAACTAGGCTGGACAAACGTTTGGACCCATGGACCATGGGGAACTGCGGTAAAAGTAACCCCACTCGCTTCCGTCATGATGTTTTTCGATCCCCAAACCGTAGCGACATCCAACTCCAAAGGCATACTCGCTCTGCAGCGTTCGACTAGCCTAGAGGAAGCCGAGACCATCTATAAGGAAGAATTGAAGCAGTATCCAGAATCTCAACTGTATCCAACGATCCAATTCTTCCCCGAAACCTAGTCCGAGAGACTGCCGTTCATGCTGGGGAAGATCTTGATGACGCTTGGAACGCTGGCCTACGGGGTGATGCCCGTGGTGATGGACCTGTCGCCTTCCTACGTGCTTCATGAAAACACCTTCATTACTTAACCTCGCCTCCCTCGCCTTCCTCGCCTTCCTCCTCTCCGGTTGGCGGATTTCCCCGAAAAACCTGAAGGCTTGAGGCGTTTGGGCTGGTCCTGGAAAACCAGTCAGGCACGACCTGAAAGTCGCACCCGCCGGAATTCGGTGAAGTACAATTTTCGAAACCGCTTAAGCTAAAAACCCGCAGAAAAGATTAGAGCTAAGCCTTTTTCTGAGCGATCTTGGTAACGGATGACTTCCCCTTCTGCAATCGCCATACCCTCGGTGAAACCGTCGGCCAATCCCTTCACGCTTTGCTCAATAATAGCCATTGCGGTTATATTAAATGCAGCAGCTCGAGGTTTAGGCGTTCCATCCTTTTGGATATCGAACTTTCTGGCAGCAAAGGTAACGCCCAACCCCATTGATCGTATTCCGTCATCCTTCAGCTCCAGTCCCACAGTCGGGCCCCAAGCAAAATCGTTGATCACCTTGTTTGAGTAGGCTGGCATAGTCGGCTTGCCGGCATCTTTTAGCAGTCCATTGAGTACAGTGACCTGCGTGCGCTCCTTTATTGCGTTCTCGACTTTACCTTTGGTGGTGACATCAACCATCCCCCCATCCGTGCTAACTTCCTTTCGGCCAAAGGGTAATTCACCAAAAAGGTAATGAGCCACAAACATGGGTGCGAGCCTGACGTCGCTTTCCCGCGTCACTCTAAGGACTCCCGCAGAGTCGCGGACGGCGGTATCAATCGCGGCATCGCCGCCCATAAAAACCGCTCCGATCGCAGGCTTAAACCCGAGACCTCCTAGCTCGTATTCTTCGAAGATCCCCTTCTTAACTTCTTTCATCATCTCCGTCTCCTCAGCGACATCGGCAGCGGCTTCCGCTACGGCTTTGTCTACAGCATCTGCATCACCTGAGTTTTCGGGAGTGTTTTTTTGTTTTTGTCCGCCTTCAGCGACAACGGCTTCTTGAGCGCCAGGAGAGCTTTGCTGACCTATCTTAATTCTTACGGATTTGGACTGGTCATCAAAAATTCTCGTACGAATTTCGTCCCTGATTTGCTTGTCAGTCATTGGCGCAGCACCGGCGGGATAAACCCCCGCGGCACATGTAAACATAAGGATTCCAGCAATAATAGAGTTCGATTTCATTTTAGTTGGTTCGTTTTTGGCGGTTGGATTCTGTTTACCGTCGCCCTAACTCTTCAGTCTGGACTCGGTCCTTTCCCTAGCCAAAACGTCAACTATTGCGGTACCTTACAGCCTTTCTTCCTTTTTGATCGAACCGCTTGCGGAAAGATGCAATTTTCCGTATTAAATCGTAAGAATCATCAAATGATATCGTTATCTAATCGTGGAAAACGAATTTGAAAACAACAGATCGCACGATACTCTAAGGACTCGAGCGACTCTACTCTTCCGGCTAAGAGACTGGAAAGATGGTGAGACTTGGCGCGAATTCTACGATCTGTATTATAATTTTGTATACAGACACGCTCGCGGCTCTGGCTTGAGCCATCACGAATCAGAGGAAGTAACCCAGGAGGTTTTTCACGCCGTTGCTAAGAACATAGGAAAGTTCACTCCTCAACCGCGCCCGGGCTCATTCCGTCGTTGGCTGGGGAATCTAGCTCGATGGAGGGTGACCGATAAGCAACGTGAAAGATCAAAACCCTCTAGCCCTCATAATACTTACAAAGACGAGGAACGAGAAGACCCACTTGATTCGATACCCGCTCCTACGGCATCCGAGGAAGCTCGCCTTGAAGCAGAATGGCAGCAGGAGCTATACGAAACCGCCGTCAAACGTTTGGCACAGCGAACGAACCCTAAACACTTTCAAGTTTTTATTCTGCATCACCGCGAGGAATGGCCGCTTAAGCGAATCGCAACTGAGCTGAAAATAACAAGAACTTCAGCTTACGTAATAAACCATCGCCTCAAATCTCAGCTGCAGGGAGAGTTAAAAACACTTGATAGGGAACTCACTTAATTTAGCGCAATAATTGCCTCGTCGCTACCCAAGTGGTTCGACATTTGCTCTTGAAAGGCAATGCCTCACCCCCTCGGCGATAGTCCTGAGATTCCCGACTATATTCTGCTTCGAAAAATCGGAAGCGGTAGCTATGGCGATGTATATCTAGCTCGTGGAGTTACTGGACTTTTTCGTGCTGTAAAAGTCGTCTACAAAAGCCGTTTCCCTGACTCGGTTCCATTCGAGAGAGAAATGCGTGGACTAGAAAAGTTCGCTAGAATTTCGCTCATCGAAACGAGCCAGCTCGCAGTCCTACATATCGGCAAAAGTAATGATGGCAGCTATTTTTACTATGTAATGGAGCTGGCAGATGATATCGTCAAGCGCCAGGAGATCGAACCGGAAAACTACAAGCCACTAACCCTCCGAGAACATAGCGAAAAAAAGCAGACGTTGGCTATAAACGATTGTCTGCGAATTGGTATTCAACTGGCAACAGCTTTAAAATCACTGCACCGCTACGGACTTGTCCACCGCGACATCAAGCCATCGAATATTGTATACGTAAATGGAATACCTAAACTTGCGGATATCGGACTCGTGGCTCAGTCCAGCCAAGAGTTGAGTATAGTCGGAACGGAAGGATACCTAGCTCCCGAAGGACCAGGCTCTCCACAAGCGGATCTGTTTGCGTTGGGGAAAGTACTCTACGAAATAGCGACCGGTCTGGATCGAAAACGCTTCCCGATGCTGCCGGATAAACTCTCGAGTCATCCGGAACAATCCCTACTCCTCGAATTCAACGAAGTCCTACTGAAGACATGCGACCCAAGAATGGAGAAACGTTACGCCGACGCAGCCGACTTGCTAGACGCCTTGCACTTAATCCAAGCAGGCAAATCCCTGAGACGGCTGAACTTCGCAGAGAAGAGTCTAAAGACAGCGGCCAAATGGATTACGCTTTTGGCTGTTGTCGCCACGATCGCCGTCAGCGGAGCATTTCTTGAAAGACGGCGGGCGAACGCATCCGAGAAACTTCTCCAGTATGCCGCCGCCCTAACACAGGCCAGATCATCCATTGCCCAAGGAGACCTCGGTTTCGCCCGAAATCGACTCAGACTCGGTAAAGAGCTACGAAAAGCATCCTCCGATGGCTTCGAATGGAGGGCACTCAACATGCTAGCACAAGGCACTGGTTCGACGCTTTTCCGTCCGAAAGGTCCTCGTATCATGAAATTGGATTCGACATCCGATGGACAGCTCTTCGCCGTCCATGACTACAGTACTGACGTAAATGTATACAGCACAGAGACGTTGGAACAGATTGCTACCATTTCAGGGGTAAGCGAACTTGGTGGAATCACTCCGAGTGGTAGTCATATGTTTGGAGCAAACCTTAGCGGCAGAGCTACCCTTTGGAGTATTGAGGCTGAGCCGATAATCTCAATAATTTGCGATGATGAAGGCCGCTTCCGCCCGCTAGGCATCGACCATTCAGAAACATGTTTCGGCCTTATAGACGGTCAATCAAACAAGCTCGTTCGCATTCGCCCAAAGCACCGACCACAAATTCTCAACTTAGCGCTTCCCAACCAAGACACCGCCCAATGGCAGCTCTTTCGTTCCGCCGTATCTACGAAAGGAGAAACTATCATAGCTTGGGTGTCCCTAGTTGAGGCGACACCCAAATTTCTGGTGACACATGCCGACTCCAAGTTCTCGGCTTCGAGTCAATACCTGCCCGATAGGCCGCACTCTGTCGGTTTCGACGAGACGGGCCCATGGATTTGCCTAGCCGAGGAAGGTACTTTGCTCCGCAAATCCAACGAAAAGCAATTTGAACCCGACAAGTCGTCTCCTTTCCCTGCGTTGACAAGTCATCGAGTGATCTTACCTGACGGAGCCGAGATAATAGTTCACGCCGAGAAAGCAACCTTTCGTCATTCCGACAAGAACACCATCCTTGCAGGCCACGCCTCCGATATCACGAGTGTTACTTCAACGGGGACCGTGTTCATCACCGGCAGTGAGGATGGCGAAATACGAATTTGGCCCCTGAATAACATCGAACAAAAACAAGCCAGATTTCAGGCATGGAATGCTCACGGCAAATATGAACTCCTCGCATTTACCCATGATGGTCGTATCGCAGTGCGCTCGGGTGAGAAAGAATGCGCCATCCTGAATTCTGATACGCTCGCACTCGAGACGACCAAACCAGGCGTTTTTGATTTCTTGGAAAAAGCAGATGGTACCGAAATCGCCCTCAGCTCAGATGGCATAGTCCTTCTCGAGGATACGAAGTCAGGAGAGGGGTCCATAATCCAGGAAGGAGCCTTTCTTCGAGTTTTTAGTAGCCCCAATAATCGTGCTGATTTCGCGATATCAAGTAAAGGATCCCTCTATCGGATCAAGGGTAACCAAGTGACTAAACTCAACTTACCATTCGATTGGAGTTCGATTGTCTCAATCGAAACCGAGGATAGCGGCTCCTTCGTTTGGGCAGTTGACTCGTTTCGCACACTTTCACTTTGGGACTTGAACTTGAACAGCCAACGTTGGGCCATCGACCTTGGTGCACTGTCGCCCGAAATAGTATATAATGCTGTAGATGATACCTTGTATATCTTGCTAAGCAATGGGCAAGTCCAGCATCGCGATGCCCAAACGGGCGATCTCCTCGCCGAACAAAGCACGGGGTCTCCTTCCCCAGAATGTCTTGTGATTTCCCCATTAGAAAATCGACTGTTAGTTGGCGGTCGTGAGGGACTAATACATGTCTTGTCCCTCGATCAATTAGCCTACTTGGCAGCGTTACCCGTAACCGATTCGCTCCCCGTCCATACTATCGCCCTCAATAAAGACGTAACCCGACTCGCCATACTAGGCAAGTCGGGTCCGGTTAGGGTAATTAAGGCGGATTATTGAGATTTTAGCTTCTATCTTAATTTTGCCCACCAGACAGGGGCTGCGGAGGGGTGACGTCGTGATTCGTCTTTATACTGGAAACCGAAAATTCCGCCTCCCCGCAACCCCCAAGTCCAAGATCGCCGCATCTCCGATGAATCTTCCTGAATGACTTTGCAACCATACTAAATTTCGCATCTCCGCCAGACGAAGGCAAAGATACTTCTATAAAGGAAATGAATTTTTCATCGGGAGGGTTTGGTCCCACTGGAGAGTTTCCTGGATGGCAGTTGTCGAGTTTTCCATTCTTCTCGCACAGAAATTTTTCCCATTCTGCCTGATCAGTAAGGACGTATTCATCATACTCACTTTTTCCGATCGCGTAATACAGTTTTACCGTACAATTTCCAGCGGGTTGCTCTAACTCGACTTCAAAGTTCCTTCCCTGCACTCCCAGAGTGTACAAACTTATTGGTTTCTCAATATTCGTTGTAATATCGATCACGTATTTCATTCCTGATGGATCAGCCAAAGGAACCGAAATACATTCAACAAAATCGCTCCCCTTCCTAAAAGTCGCTATCGTACTGGCTTCTACACACTCAAACACTTGATGATCAATATGGTCGGTAGAGTCTCCAGTTTGCATCGGGTCCGTTGGATGAGACTTTATCGGATGAGCGATCATCCAAACAGGAAGGAGAACGCTAACTAAAAATCCTTTCGCGATTAGCATAAAATCAAAAGCAGAGGATCGATTTAACAATTGGATTCGTATATTCATGATATTTTCAGGCAATTTCATTCACAGTAGATAACGCTCCGAGTGCAGGAACCTTACAATGAAATCAGTTTTTTAATTCATATCTAAAATTCAAAAAACATCCTATTTCTCAAACCCCTTAAATATAGAAATACGAAAATTTGTAAGAAACCGTAATCGGTCACGTTTAACTGGGCACACAGTTCGACCTCTGGACCTAGCAGAGCTCAACACCTGAACCAACCAGCCAAAATATGAAATCACGTGCCCAACGATCCAATGAAACGCGCGTCGCAGCTACCGACTTAGCTGCGTCTCGCCCTCTCCCAACACACACATCAAACGGCGAAGAAGTTACGTGTAGAATAGATGGAAAACCTTCGCATAGCGCTAACTTCACCAAAGGACTTCCACACAACTACGAAACCGGACTCGCTCTAAACACTATCGACTACGAGCTTTTCGTCAAAGGTATCGATTCTGGCGATCCCGAGGACTTTGCGAAGACTCCGCTGGGACCAGCCGCTAGAGGCAAGCTTGAAAAAAAGCCTATCTGTCCGACAAGGACACTCATCGGTTGCGAAACAACAGCCGATGATCTTAAAAATATCTGGAAATCCGACCTCGGCAAGAACGGTCCAGAAGTAATCGATCCACCGCTATGCGAGGGAGATGAGCTGAATCCAGCCGATCCGACAAAGGGTATCTTCAAGTACGAAGCAACCAAAGTCAGAGCTTGGGAGAGTGCCGGAGCGGGACATCTTTTCGACCTCGAAGGTCCAGACGCCCAATCAGTCACGATGCCTCCAGCACCCAGGCTCGAATCTCCAGAACTCACCATTGAAATGGCCGAAGTCTACCTTCAGGCCCTACTTCGTGATACGCATCTGTCGAATCTAAACAACATCCCTGGAGGCGATAGTACACAAGCCATACCTAGCTGCAACGACTCCCACGTCACAGTTGAGGTGGCCGATGAAATCTTACTTGCCCTCGGCTCCAAACGTACAGGCATCGGCCTATTTCGCGGATTAACCAAGGGTGACCTAGAGGGCCCTTATCTCTCCCAATTCCTGCTCGCAGGCAATAAAGGCATCAACGGAAAGCCGAACGGAAGAGACCGCTTCCCCGGGACTGGCGAAATTTCCTACGGAGCCCTCAAGGTTTCCCAAAAAGTCAAAACCGCCAAGCCCTGTATCGACTACCTAACTACATGGGAATCTTGGTTTGATGTGCAGAACGGGGCTGACTTCCGTGGTTATGAAACCTATATTTCCGATCCGGACTACAGATTCATTACTACTCCCAGAGACCTCGCCACCTATGTCCACTACGACGCTCTTTACCAAGCGTATCTGAATGCCTGCCTGATCTTGATCGGAAACGAAGTACCCTTCGACCCTGGAATCCCCTATCAACGAGATGACCGCTACGACAAACAACAGGGATTTGCGCACTTCGGTAGCCCGCACATTCTAAGTCTCGTTTGCGAAGTCGCGACCCGCGCTCTAAAAGCAGTTCGTTTTCAAAAGTTCAATATCCACCGCCGACTCCGCCCAGAGGCTCTCGCCGGTCGTATCCACGCTCAAATGACAGGAAAGATCAATCTGCCCGAGATTGCAGTTCTCGTGGACAGATTACAAGAGACCGATCTACTCGACCGCGTAAAGGCTCACAACGCCGCTCGCAACCCGGTCGGCCCTCACCAAGGAGACTCTAGCGTCGGAGACGAATCCTATTTGCTACCCATGGCTTACCCCGAAGGTTCGCCCATGCATCCTAGCTACGGTGCTGGACACGCCACTGTTGCTGGTGCTTGCGTGACAGTTCTCAAAGCATTTTTCGATCATGGACACTCTCTAGGAACCACTGCCTACGAGGCGGACAGTACAGGTGAAAAACTCACAGCTTTGAACCTCGCAGTTCCACTCACCGTTGAAGGTGAGCTCAACAAGCTCGCTGCAAATATCTCGATCGGCCGCGATTGGGCAGGAGTACACTACTATTCAGATTATAAAGAATCTCTTCTCATGGGTGAAAAGATAGCGATCGGGATACTTGAAGAACAGAAGCTTTGTTTTCCCGAGCAATTCCACCTGGATGTCCCTCTTTTTGAAGGAGGCACCTTACGGATCTAGCTATTTCATAATTTTAAGTAGAGCAGCCAACTATTGGCTGCTCTACATGTACTTTCCCCTGCAAAATCCAGCGCTCCAAAAATCGACTGGAATAAATGCGCAGAACACAGATTGCTGAACTGGGATACAGCCAACTACCTAGGAATCACCTCAAAACGCCTGCCCTTTCGATTCTCATTGCCCTGATCGCCGCATCCGTAGCCCCGCGTAAATCCGCATTTACGAGACCTCCCCTCCACCTTTACAGCGAAACAGATCGGGAGCGACATTCGTCACACCCCTCTATTCAAGGGTAAGATTGACCTAGAATTCGAGTGATAGAGCCTCTCACATTTTGAAAAAGAGCACCTAACTCACGGCTAAGCCCTCCTTATAAGCTCTAGCCCAAATTTGATCTGGCAGGCGTCCACCCTATCAAAGCTCATTTGCTTTGCAGAAATGGGTAACCTACGTAGACAGTTACAAGGCACAGGATACACCGTAAAACCGAGGAACCCCATGAGAGCCATCCTATCAGTATTCGTATTCTTACTACTAGTAAAGCTCAGCATAGCCGCAGGGGGAGACGTGAATTACGCTGAGCCGCTACTACAAGCGCGTGACGACGTGATTTTCTACGGAGGATTTGATGACGCTTTCAATACCCCGGAATGGGAAAAGGCTTGGGGGTTACAATGGGTCAACCGTGGCGAAACGCTCTCACTCGCGGAATCAACTATCGATACTGGGAAAGCCTTGCGCGTCACCTACCCCCGAGACGCTGTCGGCCCCTCGCAAAGTGGAACCCAATTCCCCATCGTTCTGGACGATATCGACAACATCGAGCAGCCCTACCATCGAAGCCTCTACCTCCGCTACTATGTTAAATTCGAGCAAGGTTTCGACTTCCGACTCGGGGGCAAGCTGCCCGGCCTAATGGGAGGAGCCGACTCTTGGAGTAGATCCGGAGGCAACCAACCGGACGGAACCAACGGCTGGACCTTGCGCTTCATGTGGCGGCAAGGCGGCGAACTCGTCGTTTACGCCTATCTGCCAAAGAGCAAAAACGGGAAATGGGGTGAAGATAAATGGGGACAGGATATCGAAACCGGCTTCACCGCCAAATCCGGACAATGGATCTGCATGGAGCAATACGTCGACATAGGAACTCCCGGCCAAGATGATGGCGTATTGAAAGTTTGGATAAATGGCGAAGAAAGGCTCAGCATCCAAGACATGCGTTTCTGGGATATCGAAAACGACCATGGCAAAATCGGCGGCCTCTACTTCTCCACATTTCACGGCGGAAATACTCCCGAATGGGCCCCAAGCGTAGACAGCTTCGCTCTCTTCGATGGGCTCGTTCTATCCACCAAACGCGTTGGCCCCTACGCTGTACAGGACTAAAACATCGGAGCACCCTAACAGAGGTCGGAGATGTTTTTTCGATCCTCACTCCACTCAAGCACTGACATGTTTAAGGAGCTTTGGAATCAATAACATTCTCAGGTATCAGCAGCGGACTTTTTCGTGGCCAGGTCGCCGACCGTAACTATCCCGACTCCCCCAAAGGCAAGCGCCACCATCTAGCACGGTTTAATTCCTGCTAGCAGCATGCAAAGCCAAAGATCCAAGCCTAGGCGGTCGGAGCCGCACAATCCTTTCCCTGAACAAATGAAAGCTGTCACTCTTCGCAAATACGGTCCTCCGGAGAATCTGTCCGTCGAACAGGTTCCCGATCCTGTTCAGAAGGAGGGGCACCTGCTCGTTCGGGTACGGGCGGTTGAGGTTACCAAGGCGGACTGCGAGATGCGTTCTTTCCGATTCGCCGTAAAATGGTTTTCATTGCCACTGCGGCTGGCCTTGGGCATCCGAGCTCCACGGAACCCGATCCTGGGTGGCTATTTCTCGGGGGAAATCGTTTCGGAGGAGCCTGCCGACTCACGTTTCAAAAAGGGAGACTGCGTCTTTGGCTGTGCAGGAATGCGTTTCGGTGCCTATGCCCAATTCCTGTCATTGCCTCGCAACTACACGATCGAGTCCAATCCCAACAACATCTCCTTCGCGGAGGCTGCCAGCATTCCGCTCGGCGGATTAAATGCCCTGCACTTCATAAACAAGCTGAATCCGGCCAAGGGTGAGCATCTACTCATAAATGGAGGCGGAGGCAGCATCGGTCTCTTTGCCATCCAGATCGCCAAAGCACGCGGAGCGGAGGTGACCGTCGTCGACAAAGCCAGCAAGCGAAGCGTCATTGAGCAAGCGGGTGCGGACCATTTCATCGACTATGCCCAAACCGACTTCACCCAAGAAAGCACGCGCTACGACGCGATGCTTGACATGGTCGTAAGCAGCAAACTTAGGCAGTGTCTCAGCGTGCTCACTCCCGGCGGACGCTACGCCAGCGGAAACCCGAAGTTTTCCGTCCTGATGAAGTCGCTTTTCAATCGCCTCTACTCGAAGCATCCGATCTACACCGCTTTCGCTGCGGAGTCTCCAGCCGAGCTCGCGGAACTAAAGGCGCTGGTCGAAGCCGGAAGCATTACCTCGCTCGTTGATACGATCTACCCCATGGAGGAAGTCGCGGAAGCCCACCATCGAGTGGAATCCGAAGAGCGAAACGGCGCCATCGCACTCGAGATCGACTAGGTGCGACACGGCGGTCGCACCCTACCTGATCCTGCAATGTTAGGTGCGACGCGGCGGTCGCACCCTACCTGATCACGTGCTAGCACGCTCCTACCGGATCTTAGAAGCCGCGGGGATTGCGGCCGTGGGCGCCGCGCATGCGCTGCTGTTTCGGCTGTGGCGGAGTTTCTAGCTGGAGGCTGTACCACTGGTCGCCAAATCCGGCGTTGGAGAAGCTCTTCACGCGGTTGTTGGAGAGGTGTTCCCAGTTCCGGACAAAGACCTCGGATCCGGTGGCGTCTTTGGCTTTAGCCAAGACGCGGCGGGCTTCATCGGGCTCGCCAGTCTTTACGTAAATCCAAGACATCACCGCGTAAAGCAAGGTGCCGCGTTCGCCGCGGAGCCACTTGAGCTGACGCTTGTAAACCTTTTTTGCTCCCTCGATATCGCCATTGGCGTAAGAGCGGGCCATTCTCATGCCTACCGCCAAGGGATCCATCATCATCGGACCTCTGAGGAAACCGCAGCCAGCGAGGATCTCGTCCACCGTTTCGAACTCCTTGAGCTGATAGTTGAACTGTAGGCGCATGGTCGCGATTTGGCGGCCCATCATGGGAGACCATTTGCGGAAGGGCTCTAGCCCTTTGGTGATCTCCAGTCCCTCCTTGAACATGGCCCGTTGGTCCATCTCGAGCTGGCGTTGGATCTGTTTCACGTTTCCGCCCGGCTTGTTCTGGAACTGCTGCACCTTTCGCTGCATGCGTCTCTGAGCAGCTTGCATGCGGTTTTGAAGCTCGTCTTGGACCTTGGAGCTCTTTTTACGGACAAAGAACCCAATCAGCAAAAACGTGGCGAGAAATCCGAAGAAACCGAGGGTGACTATCGCCCCAATGCTTGAGTTGGTGGCGATCAGGGCGCCAGCAATCACGGCAGTGACGAGAGCAGAAATGAGAATCGAGAGCATGTTTTGAGACCTGTTGTCTGATAAAATTAAACCTAAGGGGATTTTCCAAAGAGCGGAGAGATAAAGAGGTCAATCTGCAATGGCTCAAGCCGCAAATCGGACCAAAGCGCGAGAACGGAAGGAGCTAAGCATGCAAGCGCAAGATTCCCCTACCTAGAACCCGCCCCAATCCGGGAACCATCCAAACCGAACCGCTGCGCGTCAAAGGAGCGGTTCGTTATTCTTCGGGTCGTTGGCGAGCTGGAGAAATCGCTCGTTGTCGCGCAGCTTGCACCAGTCGAGGCTGAAGTCTGATAACAACCTTCCTCTGTCCGGGATATCTATGGCCGGGCGCCGTGGAACAAGAGGGATTAGAAAGTTCACGCGCGCGATCCTTGGCAAGGTGTTACTAGCGTGGGAGATCTGCATCGCAGTCATCTAATCAAGAGCAAAAAGCGGGTAAACCGAGATCTGTATCCGCGGAGCAGTTGTTTGCCTAAAGCGGTTGTCCACGGTAGGGAGATTCACAATTCCCTCAAATAGCGGCGGCTGGCTTGTTTAGCCGGATCTCTTCGGGGGTAAGGCCTTTGAGTTCGTAGGGGAAAACCAGCCATTCGTCGGTAGTGTGCAGGAAGTAGTTAGGCTGCACGTCGGCTCGCTTAAAGTGGGGACGATGCCAGAGCACTGCCGTTTGGGTCTCGGCGGGATAGTTCCGTTTCAGTTTGTTCTGCAGACGCATCTGCACCGCTCGGATACTGTGGCCGGAGCTACAGACATCGTCGACGATGAGCAAGCGATCGTCGGCATTGAGATTCTCGAGCAAATACTGGGTCCCGTGCACGCGGATGTTTTCCGGGGCGTCGATCATGTCCTGGTAACCGGGCAGACCTTGGTAGGAGGTGCGCACAGAAAAATGATCGGTCTCGACTCCGAGGGCTTGCAGGCACTCTTGCACGTAAATTCCCACGGAGCTTCCGCCACGCCAGAGTCCAACGATAAAGGTGGGACGAAAGCCGCTTTCGAAAATCTGCACTCCGAGTCGGAAGGAGTCTTCAATGATAGTTTCCTCGTCTAAAAATCGCTTTTTCATGGGTCTTGTTGGGCGGGAGGCAATTAAGTCATTGGCTTTTCCCTCCTCCGTCGATTTCAAAAAGACATGGAGAAGCTTTTTCTAACTGCTGAGGGCCTTTTGGAGGATTCGTGGAAGCTGGCGGCCAAGGTGCTGCAAAGCGGCTTTCGGCCGACCTTTATGATCGCTATCTGGCGTGGCGGCGTACCGATCGGCATCGCGGTTCAGGAGTATTTGAGCTACCACGGAGTCGAGACGGATAATATAGCGATCCGGACTTCCTCCTACTCTTCCGGAATCGACGAACAGAACCGTGAAGTCAAAGTGTACGGCATGACCTACCTGGCTAAAAAAGTGCAGCATGAGGATAGTCTGCTCATCGTGGACGACGTCTTCGACAGCGGCAGGTCGGTCGAGGCAATTATAAGCGAGCTCAAAACCAAGACCCGCTTGAATATGCCGCACGATATCCGTGTCGCGGTTCCCTACTACAAGCCGGCCCGCAACCAAACGGACCTTGTACCCGATTATTACATACACGAGACAAGTGCTTGGCTGAAGTATCCGCACTCCATGGAAGGCCTCACGAAAGAGGAAATCCAAAAGGACCGCCCCAAGCTTTACGAAATCCTAAAGGACCACCTGCCCAGTTCCTGAGCAAAAGACACCGAAGGAGCTCTGAAATGGAGGCTCAAGCCTTCGTTATCCGAGGTTATCAGACCTGGGCGCCATGAAGATCCTCCAGTAGGCTGCGAAGCGTTTGCACATTCTCGTCTCCGATCCTCTGGCGTATGCAATCTTCCACAGCACGCTTGATGCGGTCGTAACGCTTGCAGAAACCGCGCCCCTTTGCCGTCAGAACGATGTGCTTGTCTCGCCGGTTGCCAGCGGGATTCTTCAAATCTAGGTAGCCTCGCTCGCGCAGTTTTAGGGACGTCTTATGAGCCGCTTGTCGCGAAATGCCGAGAATACGCGAAGCTTCGGCGATGCTTAAGTTTTGATAACGGCTTTTGGCGAGCAAGTGCATCTCGCTGTGGCTTACCTCTTCGTTCCCTTCCTGAACCCAGCGATCCTCCGCAATTCGTCGCATCTTCGCATGCGTTTCGCTGATCAGGTCGATGAGGGCTAAGGATTCCTTGCTTGGTTCCATACAGTTCTCGCAAAAAACAAACACAAAAACATATCGTCAACTTAATTGACAATTAACCGGCCGAGACTATCACCGCAAACGAAGTTTAATCAGACACGTAATTCGATATGGGTAGCACTCCTTTTCAAAGAACCGTTTTCACGGTGGTCATCTGCTTTTTCATGGTTCTGGGCATGACCGCCTACAATATCCTTTTGGCAGAGGGCTACTCGGAGGAATTTCCATCCATTCTCTTCAAGGAGTTCTGGCTGGGCTTTGCTATCGCTTTAACTATCGATCTACTTTTGGTTTCAAAAGTCGCCAAGCCACTGGCCTTCCGAATGATCTCCAAGTATCAAATACAGCGGCTTCCCGCGAAAGTCATTATCATAAGTACTTCGATGGTTGTCGGGATGGTCATTTGCATGTCACTGTATGGTTCAGTGTTGGCTGTCGGGTTTACACCTGCGATCACAAGCGTCTATTTCCGAATCGTACTTCTGAATTTCGTAGTCGCTTGGCCCTTGAATTTGATATTGGTCAATCCATTAGCTCGCCTCATCCACCTAGGCCTATTCCCGCAAAGTCAAGAAAGGGCCTGATGTCGCAGGTGGACTGAGGCGAGAGCTGTCTAAGGTCGCGCTATCAACCGCCGGGATTCGTCACGTTTTCGATATCTTCGAGAGTATCCAAGGCTTCATTACGCTCTTCACGTATCTCATCGCTGATACCGGTCGGGTCAATCACGGCTTCGGGACCTAGGTTACGTTGGCCTCGCGCGGTAGGATCTATAAAGACCGGTCCGGTATTTTCGCCCCCTTTGTTCGGGCCGACATCGGGGACAGAGCCTTCTCCCTCTCCGCCAGCGCCGGGCTGGCCTACAACTCCGGGAGCTCCACCGCTGCCGGAACCTTTGCCTCCGGGTCGAGTGCTCTCAGGTTCGCGCCCTTCGCCTGTCTTGCGGGCCACGAAGGCGTCCACAGTGTTCTTAGCGCCTGCTTGATTGTACCCGCCTGGGCCAAGCGATTGCTCATTGGCACCCTCTCCATCCGTTTCGCCTTCACCGCTATCTCCCGAGTCATCACCGGCATCGTCGCCACTGTCATCAGTACTGTCGTCGCTAGAAGATCCAGAGTCGTCGTCATCTTTTGAAGAGCTTCCACTGTCCTCATCCTTAGACTTGTCATCCTTGGAGTCGGAACTGGAGGAGCTGCTACTTCCGCTGGAAGAACCGCTACCTTGACTGTCTTCATTCGGGTTCTTCTTCGATGTACCTTCAACGCTAACGGTGCTCCCACTTTGACTAGGACGAAAGAGGACCTCATCCCCATCCCGAATGCCGACAGTGTCCCCTTTTTCATTTACGTAAACGTAAGTTCCATCTGGATACGAGATACCTCCCTTGTCATCCACGGTACCTAAGGTTCCGTCGGGACCTCTGGCAAGTACTTCATGACCGTTTGAAAGCTGGTAAACATCGTCTACTGAACCATCGGCATTCTCGTGCGTGCCTAACTTTGGAGCGCTCCCACCATTGAATCCAACACCAAAGCTTGGAGGTGGATTCATGGTCGTGGTCGAGCCATCGGGGCGAGTGGTCACCGTGCTTCCATCTGGAGCGACATGTACTGTAGTGCCATCTTCGTAGATAACGCCTCCAGTACCATCCGGCCTTCCCTCCCCGCCCTGACCGCTTCGAACGACTTGTTGTCCATTCGAGAGCGTGTATGTGGACTGACCATCGCTCGACTTCGACAGCTCGATTCCGCCCATATCGGTGCCTTCTCCGATACTTCCAAATCCTGACTGCTCAGGTGCCGCTCGACTGCTTTGCGTCCCATCGGCTCGCGTCACTACCGTGTCGCCATCTGGCCCTACACTAACTCGCGTGCCGTCTTCATAGACCACACCGCCTTCGCCGTCAGGTTTGCCTGCGCCCCCTTCACCCTCGCGTAGAACCTGCTGCCCATTCGACAAGGTGTAAGTCGGAACGCCTCCACTCGATTTAGAGGGGACCACTCCTCCTGGATCTACTGCAGCGCCCCCAGTTCCGTCCGGCTTAATATCGGAGACGTCCTTTGGTTTTTTGAACGGGTTTTCTGCGATCCCGCTAGATGCGGAGTTCGATACCCCCGGAGAGGCTGCGCCCATACCGCTGCTAGCGTTACCACCGGCTGATTGAGCAGGCGGAATCGCACCGACGCCAGCCACATCCCCCTTACCGACTCCAGGTGTTCCAATCGACTGTGGGCCGGCAGTGTCCTTTTTGTCCAAAAGGTCTTTGGCTTGGCTAACCAAACCGAAACCAGGCTCGCTCTGGAACAGCTCGATCGCGCCAATTTCACTCAATTCCTCGAATACGGAAATGAGCTTCGCTTTCTCAAAAACCGCTACCGTTCCGTCATCAGAGGGCTTGAGAAGCTTGCCAGTTTTATACGAGACCCAACCATTCCCAAGGAGACGAGCACGGTTGCCGTCTTCGTCGACCGCCGGAACTTGAACTCCGTTGGAAAGAATCAAAACCGCAGCTCCATTCGCCAACTCCTTGAGCTGGGCTTTGGCAGACGACTTGGAAGTTTTCGAAACAATGGTCTTAATTCGTTTCTCCAGCTCGGCGTCATCCGCTTTCGTATTGCTCATCTGAGCTGGCAAAAGACTACACAGATATAGAGTGACGGCGACAAAGCCAGCAGTCCGGCCTATCGACATACATAGGTTCTTCATTGGATTCCTTTCAGTTGGGTATCAGCAGGGATAAGGGTTTGGATACGCGGGTCACCCGTAACAGTGATGACTCTATCCAAGCTCTCAGCTCCCCGGAAGAATGCAACGACTTACTAATCGGATCGATTAAAATCGTTAATCCTCAAACCTCTGCTCTTCAGTGACTAAGCGGCAAACAAGGGTATCCCATTAACACCCGAGCACTAAAGCCCTGAGTCTCTCGATGTGGAGAACGGATACTCCGAAAGCAACCCCTTCGAAGGGCCAAGTGAGTATCCAAAACACCGATGGACTGGCGACCTTTCGCCTCACTCGTCGGAATGAAACTGATGCTCCGCCCAGTCGATGAAATGCTGCATGTTCGAGCGGTCTTCATGCCAGCCAAAGTGTTGCCGCTAGGCCAATTCGCCATCGATTGAGACTACCCTCGAGCCCGTTTATCCCCTCTCTAAGCACGTCCGTATTTTCGCTGAATTCTGTAAAGAAGTTTACGTTTTCACCTCCGGTGCCGAATTAGGGCGAGTGCTAAGTCCAGCCTAGGAAGCGGCCTCAACGCGGGTTGATTGGGGATTCCGTCGTGTTGGCTTGGCAGACTGACAAAGTGAGCGAGGAGTCATGAGAGAGGAATTTGAAAACTGGGTACGGAAGGCACTGTCGCAAGAATCGGCAAGCACACCTGCCGTTCGCAAACGAGTCTATGGAAACCTGAGAGTTCGTTTACAGGAGAGCTTTTCCCAGAGAAGCCCTCTCCCAACACAGGAGGAAATCGAGCGTAGCTACTCGTCTCTCGAGGCTGCGATCGAGAAGATAGAACTCGAAATTCTCTCCAACAGAAGCGGTTCTCAAACCGGAGCAACGTATCCAAAAGAAGCTCCACCAGCTCACGCTTCCGCAACAGCAAAAGCCCGCCCGACAAAGAAAAAGGCAGCTAAAACCAAAGGCAAAAAACTACTTAGCGAAACGAAGGCGAAAAAGGCTGGCGGCGGCAAATTCAAGAGCTGGCTATTCGGACTCGTTTGCGGATTTGCCGTATTCTACGGATGGCAACGCTGGGAAAAAGCGAAGCTGGACGAGGCTGTCCGCAAGATCGATATAGAAGAAGGAGACGCCCTTTGGAAAACGATACGGAGAGTTCGGGGCCAGTGAACCTGCGGCGCCGGAGCGGACTCATGCGAACGGTGAGAGCTTGGCTGACACTCGCCCTTTCAGCGTACATTTTATCCTGTGCGAACGCGGCTCGCTACGCGTCCGCCGACGCGGCACGGGCCGATTTGGCGAGAATAAGTGCGAGCGCTAAATCCCTCATCAGCGATATTGATCGGGCTAGAGCAGCCGGGAATGAAGCAAGAGATGCATTGCTCGCGCACGAGAAGCAGGGTCCCGAGGTTCGATCCTTGGAGAGAGAGCTGAGGCAAGCGAAGGAACGCCGATTCAACGATAACCAGTATCAGAACGACCTCTATTCGAACGAGAAGAAGTACAAGGAAAACTACGCCAAGGCTTCCAAACAATTGGCCGAATTCGTAGGAGATCGCTCTGCTCTCGATCGGGCGGAACGAGCGGAGCGAAATGCAAGAAGCGCTCTTAGTAGCGCCGAGAGCTATAAGAAACGGGCGATCAAGGAACTGGAAGAAGGATATTACTGTAGCAAGTGCAATCGGCCTGCCAGCCAGATCGAAAACGAGGAAAATTTGACCTTTCGAGAGCACCTGAGAAACGTATCAGGAAGATCCATACCAGCTGGAGCTTCGTTGATTCAAAAGAAGACTGCAGAGTTCAACAAAAAGGTATCGGCCGCTCGACAAAGCCTCGAGAAAGCTCAGTTGGATCGACAATCCAAAGCCCAAGCCTACGAGCAGTATCGGCAGACCGAAATTTCCAAAAAGCAAAGTGCGCTCAAACAGCTGCAGACGAACTACCGGGAAAAAGAGGCAGAACTGCAAGACAAGTTGCAAAACGCTCAGGCCGAGTTCGATCGAAAGAAGAAGTCGGATATCGATTCGCTAGAGTGGAAGATCAAGAACAAATTGAGAGACTATAACGATGAGCGCGAGCGCTTGAGGGATTCTGTGGCCAGAGCGAAAAAAGCGGAAGGAAACCTTCGCCACCGTATTCGCATGCTGGATATTGAAGCTGATGCTGCACAATGGGAAATCCGCTTTTACGAGGGAATTGCCAGACGCAAGGCAGCCCGTGAAACACAGATTGCGAAGCAGGAAGCGGTGAGAGCTATACGGGAAGCGAAACGAGTGGCTCGAGAAGCCGAGCTGGCTCGAATAAAGGCCCAAAACAAGCAGGCGGTTTCCGTGCGCAGGATCCCCTACTCTAGTTTTCAGCCCGCCTACACAAATAGTAGTTCGTCCTCATCGAGCCGTTCAACGAAACGCGAATTAGAGGAAGCGCTCGCTAAAGCAAAGAAGCGGGAACGGGCATTGGTACCCCAACCTGTCGAACCCCCCCCGGTGGCGACAAATCCGTATAGTGTCGAACAGCAGAAGAATATCGCCAAAGCAAAAGCAGACTTGGAAGAGTCGATACAACATTCGCTGCCGTTCGAAGAGCTTGTTCCAGAACCTGCCATCGAGCCGGTTTTTGAATCGGATACGAGTATCGATATCGAGGATACCGTTATTGTCCGAGAAGACTATAGCGAAACCTCTAGAAAAGAACGATATCTGGAATCAAAACAACTCGTGGCAGATGCGGTGCGACAAGCGATCGATTTCGGAGCAAAGGTTGAGCTGGAGGACGGCATCGAGGATGAACTACTGGAAATCGGAGCGATCAGCCACTTCGATATCGCCCTCTATCGTACCAAAGAAACTCTGATCGATGCAGGGCAATTCGCGAAAGACAAGGCTCAAGAAGCTAGCGACTACACCAACGAAAGCCTGCACAAAGCGGAAGCTTTTTTCGACGAGAGTATGGCAGTAACTGGTTCGTATCTGAGCAATAAAATCGAATCTGCGAAAAAGAAACTGAGGGTAGAAAGAATTTTGGATACGTTCCTTCCCGATTCCATTGAGGAAATGAATGCAGAGTCAGAGTACGATGGTATTGACTCAAACGAGTACGATGATCTTAGCGAATACGAAAAAGATTCCGAACGGTTTTTTGAAGACAATAAGCTGATCATACCCAGCCCAACCCACTTTAGCCGTTTTACTAAGGGATTTTCGGATACTTTCAAAAAATGGGAAAAGACATTTCTAGAGACCAACGATGACACGGAGGAATAAAGTTAAAATGGGCGGGCGAGGACATTACATTATCCGCAACTGGTGTGTGGTTACTATTATTTTCCTGGCTGCCGTTTCCGGGATTCCATTGCACGGCAAAGTCACCCGAGAGGCCGAGAACCAATTCGCTAGAGCAGTGATAGATTATTTATCCAGCGGTGATGTGGCGGAGGCTAAGAGTGCTTTTAGTGAATTAGCACAGGCGTATCCAGACTATGCTGACCCTCTTTTTAATCTTGGCCTACTCGCTTCTGCGGATGGAAACCGAAGCGAGGCAATCGACTATTTTCAACGTTTCCTTGATTTAGCTCCCGGCCACGAGAAGGCAGTCGAAGCCTCCGGGCGCTTGATGGCGCTTAAAGTCACTGATGAAGAACGCTTCGCGATGCTACTAGCTGAGGCGAACGAAAGTCTCGAAAAAGGAAATACAAGCGAAGCATTCTCATACGCATCG
Source organism: Pelagicoccus albus (assembly GCF_014230145.1). Taxonomy (NCBI): domain Bacteria; kingdom Pseudomonadati; phylum Verrucomicrobiota; class Opitutia; order Puniceicoccales; family Pelagicoccaceae; genus Pelagicoccus; species Pelagicoccus albus. Next base: position 53,013 of record NZ_JACHVC010000013.1, on the reverse strand, counting down.
GAAGCCCATTCCATCGAGCCTGATCGCTGGGAAGCTCCTATTTTGGCGGCGAAAGCACTAATAGTCGAAGAGTCTTGGGATGAGGCGCTGACCTTCGTGGAAAAAGGAATCGAACTATCGTCCGACAATATCGAGGTACAAATGGAATTGAAGACGCTCCGTCATAATTTGAGCGGCCGTCTTGAGATTCAAACCGCTCTGGATGAAGCGGCTGGCTTGGAAAGCGAGGAGAACTACCTCGAAGCCGCGGTCGCTTACGAGAAGGCGGCGAAGCTACTTCCGAACGGGCCGACTTACCATTTGGCTGGCCTGAACTACCTGATGGTGGATCGTTGGGAGGAAGCTAAAAAAGCCTTTGAACAGGCGATCGATTTGGGAGACGAAACGGTCGCGGAGGAAGCTCGGGAGCAATTGAGATACGTCGAACGACAAATTGGGATCAAAGCCGCAGACGCTTTGCCGGAGCATGTCATAGATATGCCCGGAGTGGCCTCTTTCGAACAAGGCCTGAAAGCTCTGTACTTCGGTGATACGGAACAGGCGCTGACCGCCTTCGAGGTTGCCATCGCCCAAGTCCCGGTGAATCCGATGTACGCTCGCTATTTTATGATGCGAGGCACGGCTCTACTTGAGCTGGGAGAAACGAAGGCGGCCTTGGAGGACTTTAACCGTGCGGCGATTATTGAGCCGAATACCAAAGGCCTCTATTGGGTGCGTGCCCTCGCTTACGAAAAGTTGAATCGCTACGACGACGCCGAGTCGGACTACCGTACCATATTACGCAATGGAGACGATGCGGAAGCCAAGGTTTCCATCGCACGGCTAATGTTGAGGCAGAAGCGTTATCGTGAAGCGGGCAACGAGGTCGAACGGATCGTTCGCGGAGACAGTTACCATCGAAAAAAGGAAGCATCACAGGTTTGGGCAGCGGCTGGTCGCGGTTTGGATGACAAATCTATGGAGATGGAGGGGCTTGCCTGGCTAAGCCGTGAAGGGCTAGCGAGCGAATCCGAAGAAAAGCGCCTTCTCAAGCTTAGGAGCTCATGGGTTTTGGTTATGACACCTGACATGCGGGGGCAGGATCAAGGTTACGATGACTTTGAGGGTAATCCGCTAGCGAGCTTCGAGAGGCTCTGGAATCGGGGTAGCTGGGTGACAAACTATACCTACGATGCCTACTTCGATAGATGGGAAATAGTGGATACAAGAGATCGTGTCTACAAGGACCAGATCGCGAGCTACGAGGAGAAATTTCCCAGAGATTGGATACAAGAAGGGTGGAAGACCGGCTACCGGATAACCGGAGTGGAACGATCTCGGAGCCATTGGTTGGTGCTCATGTCGAGCTTCGACTACCAAGGAGGCGAAACCTATTTCTTTGCAGATAAAAACGAGTTGAAGGCCAAGCTCGATGAGAGCTCCGCTAGAGGTATGCGTATCCAAAACGTTGTGTACGAGGGCCCAGACTGGTTTGTGGTGACCAATACCAAAAGTAAATTTGGGGAAGAAGTTTGGAATTTGGCAGATTCCTTCCCAACCGAGTGGATTCGCAGACGCCAACTGGAAAACTACTACATCAAGAACCTAGAGTACGGCGGCGGACAGTGGTTTGTTGCCATGGGCAAAGGTCCCAAGAAAGGCGAATGGGATAAGCGTCAATATTACCTGAACGACGCCGCCTTCCCTACGGGCCATATCCAATCGGATTGGAGAGAGGGCTACCGCATCACGGAGTTAAACGCAGTCGTAGAAGATATCCCGGAATTGTAGGAAGAACGAATATTCCTTAATGGACGAAAAACGTCCCCAAAGCCCGGAATGGCCATAAAAAGGATCATCTAAACAGCGTTTTAAAACGCCAACTTCCTAATCTACAGTGATTTAGGAAGTGGCAGCCTCGCAGGGACTCGAACCCCGACAGAAGGAACCAGAAACCTTAGTGCTACCATTACACCACGAGGCTGTCAGATGAAGAGCGACAAGTTACGAGGCGCGTTTACGAAATCAATGAAAATACTCTATTTTCTTCGCCCTTTTATCCCAAGGCCCCTCGAGCCTTGCACTTGGATACGCAAATCGCCTTGGTCGTGGCGTGAGCCTAAAACCTGTTCCTGAGCATTTCAACTTCTGCCCGAGCTGCGGTTCCTCGAATATCACCTTCACTGGCGGCAACCACATCGCTTGCTCGGACTGCGACTTCGGCTTGTATTTCAATCCGACCAGCTCGGCCGGAGCTCTTATCTTCGATAAGTTGGGGAAACTGCTGGTAATCGAGCGGGCCCGCGACCCGAGCAAGGGCAAGTATGGCATCCCGGGAGGGTTCGCAGACTTCGGGGAGCGCCTGGAAGAAGTGGTTCGCCGCGAGACCAAAGAGGAAACAAACCTCCATATAGAGTCGGCAACTTTCTATGCCTCCTTCCCGAACCGCTATGCTTACCGCGACGTCCTCTACCAGGTGACAGATACCTATTTTATGGCCACTGTGGACTCGTTTGATTCGCTTTCGGCAGAAGAATCTGAGGTGGCGGGAATCCATTTGGTCGACCCGAGGGAGGTCCCCTCCGATCAATGGGCTTTCGAATCCCTGCGGGCGGTTATGGAAAAATACCTTTCCGAGCTCTAGTTTAGAGAAAGGTCAACCCAGACCAGCCGGTGGTCGCTGCCTGCGAAGAAATCCGGATCCTGATGTATTCCGCTTCGCGGGGCGTAGGTTTCCTCAAATCCCGGCGATACGAGAATGTAGTCGATCAGCGTATACGCAGCGTCTTTGCGGTAGAAATGAGTCCAAACCAAGCCGGATTCGTCTTTGGCTTCGAGGATGGAAAAGAGCTGCTCGTCTCCCTTGCTCAGAAATCGACGCAAGGGCGCGGAACTCCGGTAGTCGTTCAAGTCTCCCATCAAGAGTAGCCGACTTTCGGAAAAATTTGGGCATCGGTCCAAGATTCTGTCGCGAGCGGCTTCGGCCTCCCTCGCCCGCCGCTCCTCCGATTGATAATCCCGCTTATCGCTGGTGTATTTGCTTTTTAGATGCAGCGTGAAAAGAGAAAGCAATTCCTGGCCAGGGGCTGAGATTTGTAGCTCCAGCAGACCGCGTTTCACCTTCCGTTGTTCGCCAAAGAGTGAAAATTCTAAATCTACATGCGGAACGGGCTGCACCTGGAGTTCTTCTTTCCAGAGGGCTCCCAGCATTCTAGTGGAGTCGTCCGCCACTAGTACATAACGGTGATGGTAGCGAAGCCCTTCGCGGGCTAGATCCAGCTGCAATTCCTCCAGCATCGCGTCGCCACCAATTTCCTGAACGACGAGGATATCGGGACGAACCGACAATATGGTTTGCCTAATGCGTTCCTTTTCCGCCTCCGGCTTAGGGTAGTCGACCCGAAACTCACCCTCCACCACTCTGTCCATACAGAGATAGTTGCGTAGGTTATAGGTGGCTACCCGCAGCCTCGGTTCTCCGTAGGTAGCGGACAGAGAAATCGTCCAGACCAGGGCGACCAACAAGAGTCGAGAGGTGGCCAAGCTTCGGATTCCCGGCATGGTCGTTCCCTTAGCCTGCGGCTTTCATAGCGGCCTCGCGCTCGAGCAAGGTGGGATGAGAATAGTGAAAACCGCTGTAGGCGGGATGAGGCTTTAGGTTGCTCAAGTTCTTTTCGCTCAGGCTGCGCAAGGCCCGACTGAGCGGTTGCCAGTCCCCGACTACATCGCGAGCGAAGGCGTCTGCCTCGTATTCGTGTTTACGTGACAAGACGTTGAAAAGAGGGCTAAACCAAAAGGTAAAGGTGCCACCCAGCAGTCCGAAAAGCAAAAATGCGATGCCCGTGTCTGGTTCGGTGAAACCAAAGGACTCAAAAAAGGCTTCGTTGGTAGCGAGGTAGCCAACGATCGCGAATCCAAGAAACATCATCACCGCAGAACTGGCTATCATCTTAGGAATATGGCCCTTTTTGTAATGCCCAATCTCGTGAGCGAGGACAGCTTCTATCTCCTCCTCGCCCAGCTGTTCGATCAGTGTATCGTAGAGAACGATACGACGGAACTTTCCGAAACCTGTAAAGTAGGCATTCGAGTGGGCAGAGCGTTTGCTGCCGTCGATTACCTGGATCGCCGAGCAATGAAAGCCCGCTTTCTCGGACATTGCCATGAGGCGAGTTCGCAAGGGACCTTCTTCGAGGGGAGTGAGCTTGTTGAAAATTGGGATGATGAGCATCGGATAGAGGACCATCATGACCAACTGGAAACCAAACATGATCCCGAAACCATAGACCCACCAATACGTGCCCAGCCAACCGACGATACTGATCAGCAGCCAGAGGAGCGGAAAACCGATAATAAGACTTACGAGGGTGCCCTTGATCTTATCCATTATCCACAGCTTAACGGTGCTGCGGTTAAAGCCGTATCGCTCCTCGATTTTGAATTGCTCCCAGTATTCTAGCGGCAAGCCCGGGATGCTCAAGGCCGACATCAGCACAATCAGAAACAGGGCTGAACTCCAGGCGGAGTTGCCCATGGCTTCCGTCCAGAGCCCGAAGACATAAGGCAAGAATCCGCTTAGTATCACCGCTAGCAGCAAGACCGCATCGAGGAGTAAGCCAAGAGTGCCGAAGCGGCTCTTCTCCAAGGTATAGGCATTGGCCTGTTGGAATTTTTCTTCGCTCATCACCCCTTCCAACCCCGCGGGGAGCGACTCGGAGTTTTTCAGGACCTGAGAGCGATTCAGGGCATCAAGCACCAGCTCCGCTACCAACTTAGCGGCCAAAGCCACGACAAAAACCATTTCTATGGAGGACATACCCTGCCAACTTCCCGCTTCGGCCACCTCCTGTCGAGCGCAGACTTAGTCGGAAAGGAATAAGCGGATCCCTCGAGAATTGGCATTTCATTTCCTTGTACTGCAAAGACTTCGCCTCATAGTCACCGGCTGTGACCACCAAGAAAAAGGAAACCATAGCGTCCTTCGAGGAAGGATTGGAGAAGCTGGAGAAGCTGGTAAGCGAGATGGAAGACTCGAAACTGCCCCTCGATAAGCTGATCACGCACTATGAGACGGGAAACAAATTGCTCGCCCAATGCGATCTGAAGCTGAAAGAGGCCGAGAAAAAGATCGAGATCCTGAAGGCCAAGACCGAGTCAGGACCCCAATTCGAGCCGCTGGACGAAAAGCAATAATTCGCTAGAACGTCAAAACTATGGACAAGCTGAACGTAATCCCTTCAGCTTCGCCCTCTTTCCCTTTGTAGCTTTGAACGACGACACACAGACAAACGCTCCGGGCCAAGCCTATCCGATCCTCAGCCGGATCCAGGGCGCCGCGGATCTGAGAAAACTTAGCCAGGAAGAGCTGGCAACTTTGGCTCAAGAAATCCGAGATCGCCTGATCAAGGTCACGTCTATCAACGGCGGACACCTAGGGCCAAACCTTGGCGTGGTGGAACTGTGCATCGCCTTGCACCTCGTATTTGACACGCCGCAGGACCAATTCGTTTTCGACACCTCCCACCAAGGCTACGTGCACAAGCTTTTAACTGGCCGTAACGGTCCGGAATTTGAAGGCATCCGTAGTTCCGCGGGACTCAGCGGATTTCTCTCTCGGGATGAGAGCGAGCACGACGCGTTCGGGGCTGGTCACGCTGGGACAGCCCTCTCCGCTGCGGTGGGCATGGCGGCTGCCCGCGACGCTTTGGAGTCTGATGACCATGTGGTAGCAGTCTGCGGCGACGCGGCGTTCACTTGTGGCATCACCATGGAGGCTCTTAATAATGTGGCGGAGTCGACCAAGCGCCTGATCATAGTCTTGAACGACAATGAATGGTCGATCGCCAAAAACGTAGGAGCTATTTCGAAGTACCTCAACGAGCTGATCACGAATCCAATCTACAACCGCCTCCATCACGATGTCGGTTCTCTACTCAAAACGGTACCTGGCGGCGACCAGCTCGTAAAGCTCGGCAAAACCGCGGAGCGTGGCTGGAAGAGCATGATGGTTCCCTCCTCGCTTTTCGAGAAGTTTGGCGTCCGCTACTTGGGCCCGATCGATGGGCACGACCTCCCGCAAGTCACTCGCTATCTGGAATTCGCCCGCGAATCGGATGAGCCGGTCATCGTGCACGTAGTCACCAAAAAAGGAAAAGGCTACAAGCCCGCTCTGGATTTCCCAGAGCGTTTTCACGGCACAAGCCCATTCGCAATTTCATCTGGAAAAACCAACGGCAGCTCCAAGCCAACTCCCCCGAACTATCAGGACGTCTTCGGCAAGGCCATGGTCCGCTTTGCCCAAGCCGATCCCAAAGTAGTAGGCATCACCGGAGCTATGCCCTCGGGAACCGGATTGATTCACCTCAGCAACGAGGTGCCCGATCAATTCTACGACGTAGGAATCGCCGAGGAACACGCCGTACTTTTTGCCGCCGGCATGGCCACGCGGGGCATGCGTCCGGTTTGCGGAATCTACAGCACCTTCCTGCAAAGAGCTTTCGACCAGGTCATCCACGACGTATGCCTGCAGAAGCTGCCAGTCGTCTTTTGCATGGACCGGGCCGGACTTTCTCCAAACGACGGAGCGACCCACCACGGTTTGTTCGACATCGCCTACCTGCGCATGGTGCCGAATCTCATATGCATGCAACCAAAGGACGAGGACGAACTCGTCGACATGATGCATACCGCTCTGAACCAAGATTTGCCCGCCACAATCCGCTATCCAAGAGGAGCGGGCGAAGGGGTGGAAATGAAGACAGAGCCTCAGACCCTTCCTATCGGCAAGGCGGAAGTGATTTCCGAGGGGAGCGATGTTGTTATCTGGGCTCTTGGTCCCATGCTCAAGGACGCCCAAATCCTGAAAGAGAAGATCGAAGCGGAAGACGGGCTGAGTGTAGGGATCGTCAACGCTCGCTTCATCAAACCTTTCGATAACGAACTTTTCCTCAGCCAAGCGAAGTCTGCCAAGTTGGTCGTTTCCATGGAAGACGGCGTTCGCAGCGGCGGATTCGGTAGCTTGCTTTCAGAGACCTTGATCGACGAATCAGTCACCACTCCGATGGTACGCATCGGGTGGCCGGACCAATTCGTTGGGCATGGCGACGGAGTTGCCGACCTGCGGGCCCAAAACGGGCTCGCTCCCGAGCAGATATTGGCCGACGTGCGAGCCAAATTGCCCAAGGCGTAGCTTCATTCCAAAAACCGAGCGGGCCACCTCCGAGCAATCGAGGGTGCCCTTCTGATTTGGATACGGTCTGGTCTAAAGCGATTTCAGCTCTTTGGCGGTAAGTCCGCCGAGTTTGCAGACGATTTCGAAATGCTTCTTTTCGACCGGTTGGATCGACAGGCGTTGTCCACGCTTCACCACCAGCATGTCTTCGAGCTCTGGAGTTTCCTTGAGCTCCTTCAGTGTAACCAGCCGCTTGAAAGGCATCTTCCATTGGAAGTCCACCATGAGCCAACGCGGATTGTCCTTGGGAGACTTTGCGTCGTAGTAGTTGGAGCTCTCGTCAAATTGCGTATGGTCAGGATAGGCCGATTCGCTAGCCACGGTCACCAATCCCACAGCTCCGACATTTGGGCCCGCATTGGAATGGTAAAAGATGGCGATGTCTCCCTTCTTCATGTCGTCCCGCATGAAGTTGCGGGCCTGGTAGTTGCGGATACCGTCCCAATGTTCGGTCTGGTTTTCGCACTTCTCAAGATCATCGAAACCGAAAACGTCCGGCTCGCTTTTGATTAGCCAAAATTTCTTCGCCATCGAAAAGCTGTGTTAAGGTTGTTCGGCGATCTCAAGGAATTTCTGGACTAGGTAGAGCTCGGGAGCAGGCTATTCGGCTATTCCCGACAGTATGAGGATGGGATGAAACATAGTCTTGATTAGATGGTCAGTTGGCGGTGTTCTTCACAGCTCCTAGGGGCATACTCCTAGCCGCCAATCCCGACACAGAGAAATAGATAACAAATGAGCAGCTGGTCTGAACGAGTCAGAAACGAAGTTGGAAAAGCGATCCTCGGACAAGAAGTCGTAGTGGAACGCATGTTAGTCGCCCTCCTCGCCGATGGGCACGTGTTGCTGGAAGGGATGCCCGGTTTGGCGAAAACCCTCTTAATTAAAAGCCTCGGCACCGCCTTGGGGCTGCAGTTCGAGCGCGTACAGTTCACGCCCGACCTGCTGCCAAGCGACGTGATCGGGACCATGATCTTTCAAGCCCAGTCCGGCCAATTCGAGCCGCACAAGGGACCGATTTTCGCCAATCTCGTTTTAGCCGACGAAATCAACCGCGCTCCCGCCAAGGTCCAAAGCGCCTTGCTGGAAGCCATGCAGGAAAAACAGGTCACCCTCGGCCCTGTCTCGCACAAATTGCCGAAGCCCTTCTTCGTGATGGCCACGCAAAATCCGGTTGAACAAGAAGGCACCTACCCGCTCCCGGAGGCTCAGCGCGACCGCTTTCTCTTCAAGCTCTTGGTCGACTACCCAAGCCACGAGGACGAATTCGAGATGATGCGTCGCTGGGGTCAAGTCACAGAAAAACCTGTCCTCGAGCCCGTAGCGACCGGTGAGGAACTTCTCAAGCTCCGCGAGGAGGTGGACGCGGTTCACGTATCCGAAGACATCCAAGCCTACATTCTCAAGCTGGTGCGAGCCACCCGCGAAATGGCGAGTTCTGAAAATGCGGAGGACCGCCTGCTCTCTTACGGTGCTTCTCCTCGCGCATCGATCAGTCTTTATCAAGCGAGCCGCGCCTTGGCCTGGCTTCGTGGCATGGATCACGTTTCTCCAGCCATAGTTAAGGACATTTTCCTCGATGCTATGAGACACCGCGTAGGCCTAAGCTACGAAGCGGAAGCGGAGGAAATATCCGCCGACCAGGTTTTGCTTAAAATTTTGGATACGACCGCCCTACCTGCTCGAGCGACCGTTCAATAAATTAGGCGGAGCGTATCCATTTTCCAGTAGCCTCGCGTCCGCTCGCAAATTTTAATCATGCCGTCTCAGCCTGAACCCAAAGGAGCTCTCAACAACTTGACCGCCACCTTAGCTATGCTACGGCGTCTGGAGTGGCGGGCTCGTCTCGTGGTGCAAAGCGCTTTGGGCGGCGAATACAAATCCTCCTTCCGCGGCAAGGGCATGGAGTTCGACCAAGTCGTGAAATACGAGTTTGGCGACGACGTGCGGGATATCGACTGGAACGTAACAGCTCGCCTTGGAGAAGCCTACCGCAAGAAATTCGTAGAAGAGCGGGAGATCACCTTACTGCTGCTTTTCGAGGATACGCCTTCTCTCCAGTTTGGATCCGGCGGCGTTACCAAACGGGCAGCTCTCTTGGAGTTGGCCAGCCTTCTGATGCTCTTGAGCGCGGTAAATGGAGACCGCATCTCCCTCCTTCATGCCACCCCGCAAGGCTACAATTTAACGAAATCCGCCACTGGTCGAGGCCGCGTCATGCACACCGCAGCCAATCTCCTCGGTCATCCAGCCCCTCCTGTACTCGAAGAGCAAGAAGCCAAGATTCCGTGGAAGTACGTTCTTAAAGCAGCGCCACGCCATAGTATCTTCATCTGGTTAGGCGATTTTCCAGGACGGGCGAATCCTGACGTATGGCCCGTGCTGCGTCGCCAGTATCAGCCGGTTGGATTCAGGATTTCCGATCCGTGGGAACTCGAATTGCCCAAACGCGGTAGCCAACCTGTCTATGACCCTGCCTCGGGCGAACTCTACACGCTCGATGGCGGCTCATCTGCTCAGCGGGCTGCTCATCAAAGCTGGAAGGACAAGCGAGACAGCCAGTTCAAAAGCCTTTTTCCACAGGAAAGCGATCGACTCAGCTTAACCGCGGGAGAGGATGCGATCGGAGCAGTCACTAACTTCTTTCATCAGCGAATGAAACGCTTTGCCCGCGTATGATAGAGCTGCTGCATACGAAATTCCAGCTAGCCGAACCTTGGTGGCTACTCGCTATCGTGGCATTGCCTATCGTGGCTTGGTTCCGTGGTCGTCGATCCGTCGCCGCAATGATCCTGCCAAACGCAGGAGCTTGGCGTCGTCCTAGCGTAATTGGCGGTACCAAACTATCCACTACATTGATTTTTCTCTCCGCCGCCGCCACGATCCTGGCCTTGGCCCGTCCCCAAAGTGTCGCTACAGAACGTCATTCCAAAAGCCGCGGCTACGATATCATTCTGGCAGTCGACCTTTCGCGCTCCATGGAAGCGGAAGACTATTTTGTAGACCGAAAACGCTCGAACCGATTGCAAGCCGTCAAACCCGTTCTTAGCGCCTTTATCAATCGCCGCGAAAATGACCGCATCGGCTTAATAGCCTTCGCCGGCCGTGCCTACACCGCTGCTCCGCTCACATTCGACCATAAGTGGCTAGGGCGCCAGACAGAACGCCTGCAAATCGGCCTCATCGAAGACGGTACGGCGATCGGTGACTCCCTTGCCGTGGCGACCTCACGCCTCCTCGAAGGAGCTAAAGAAAGAGCCGGAGAACGGGAAGGAGCTTTCATCGTGCTTTTGACCGACGGCGAAAATACCGCCGGAATCATGGAGCCCATGGAAGGGGCAAAGCTTGCGAAAGACGCAGGCATTCGCGTCTACACTATCGCGGCGGGTAAAAATGGATACGTACCTTTCCCACGCCGCAACGAACGTGGCGAGCGCATCGGCACTAGCCAGGAATTCCTGCGAGTAGATACGGAGACGTTGATGAAGATCGCTAAAGAAACCGACGGCGAATTCTTCCGCGCGGAAAGTTCTGATACAATTGACCAAGCCTTCGAGAAAATCGACGAAACCAGCACCATCGAGTTCGAGGTGCAGCAGTACTCGACTATCACCGAGCTCTTTAGCTATCCGCTCTATGCCGCAGGCCTTCTCGCGGCATTGGCTGTATTCTCTAGCAGGAACAAGATGAGGGAGGCTTTGGCATGACCGTGACCTGGGGAAACGAACATTGGCTCTGGGGACTGGCCTTTCCGGTCCTGTTCTTGTTGTGGAATCTCTTTCACCGCAGCCGGGCCTCTGCCCGGATGAAAGGTAGCCAAGCCCAGTGGGCGACCGCAGGATTCGGCGGCATAAAACCAGCCAGCAGATCCAAGGTGTCACCGCCGAAAATTTTCCTCTGTATCGCACTTTCGCTCATGGTTGTCGCCATCGCGCGGCCGCGTTGGGGCACCGAGAAACAGGTCACGTTCGAGCGAAGCCGGGAGGTTATCATCGCAATGGACTTGTCTAAAAGCATGCTGGCGGAAGACATAAAGCCGAACCGCTTGGAGCGTGCAAAGCTCGTGGTCGAGGGTATGCTGGAATCACTACAGGGCGAGAGCGTGGGCTTAATCGTGTTTGCCGGTTCTGCGTTTCTGCAAAGCCCCATGAGTCCAGACTACCAGATCCTACGAGGCTTCCTGAAGGATATCAACCCAAGCTACATCCCACAGGGCGGTACCGATTTCGAACAGATGCTGAGCACCGCGCTGGATTCTTTCGAACAATCAGATGGCATGGCGGACCGCTTCCTTATAGTAATCAGCGACGGAGAGAGTCTCGATTCAGGCTGGGAGGAAAATGCTCGAAAGCTTAAGGAAGAGAATGTGCAAGCGATCTGTCTCGGTTTCGGAACTCGAGAAGGCAGCTTCATCCCCGATGGTAACGGCGGCTACCAAAAGACTCCCGAGGGAGCGGTCGTTTTAAGTAAGCTCGAACCAAAGACCTTGCAGAAATTAGCTCAGATAACAGGCGGGATTTACCGCGAAGCGAGCGTATGGGTCGACTTGCCCGCTCTTGTCGAAGAAACCGTAGAACGTGGCAAAGCATCCCTCAACGAGCGCGAACGCGAAGTGGCCGAGATCGAACGCTACCACTATTTCCTCGCTCCTGGACTGCTCGCTTTACTGATCTCGATCTATTGGGAATTCCCAGCCTTGCCCAAACCAAGAACCATCAAGACAAAGGCTGCCGCATGAAGGGGGTCGCATTGATTTTTGTTTTGCTCATTCCGCTTATCCTGAGAGCTCAAGAGGGAATGCCGGAGCCTGAGTATCCAGATTTGGGTACGCCTTTGCGAGAGCATATAGCCCAAATGGCGGAGTCGTCGCAGCCGAGCGGAGCGGATTATTTATCTATGGCGGAGCAAACGCTGCAGTTCGCTATGTCTGAAATGCAGCAAGGCCGCAAGATGCCTGAACCACCGCTGCGGGACGCTTTGGATGCGATCGAAACCGGTCGCGAAATCGATCCAGATGCGGGCGATTGGGATCAAATAGAGCAACGTCTACTCGACCTTTTGAATCCGCCTGTTGACCCCGAGAATCAACAGCAGCAACAACAGCAAGACTCCGGAGACAATTCCGAGCAGCAGGACGGTGAACAAGGGGAAAGCGGAGAACAGCAACAAAGCGAAGACGGCCAAAGCCAAGACTCCGAATCTCAGGATGGTGAACAATCCGAGGGTGAACAAGGCGAACAAAGCCAAGATCAACAGGGAGAGCAACAAGAGGGCGATTCCGAATCCCAACCAGACGAGCAGCAAGAACCGGGAGATAGTAATTCAGCAGGCGAGCAAGACCCCGAGGGCGAGCAAGGCCAACAGCTACCACAGGCTCAAGATGGGGCTCAAATGGGAGATTTGGAGGAGCCGCAAGAAGTCGAGCTCGATGGTCAGGAAGAACAAGCGCCCCCTCCCCCTCAGCCTTCAGCTACGCCGGAAGAGATGCAAACGCTCGGCGGGCAACAAGGGACAGGTGAACCGATCGATGCGGAAAACGCGGCCCTCATGCAGATGCTCGAACAACTTAAGCAACAAGACGAACCTGGAAAACTTTACAAAATCCTGCAGGAAGCTCAAAACGGCGGCCGGCAGAAATCCCAGCCCAACACCAAGGATTGGTAGCTATGCGCCTTCTCTCACTAAAAGGAATCTTCAGCCTCATCACCCTGCTATGCGGTGTATCCAGCATTTGGGCTCAATCCGTCTATTGGTCTCCAAGCTCTGGCACCTTGCAAAAAGGCAAAGTCAATTCAATCGACCTGTTCTTCGATTCCTGTGAACCGGACGGGGAGCCTAGCGTACCAAACCTAGACAGAGTCAGCCTGAATTTCCGCGGCCAATCGAATTCCCGGACCATCATCAACGGTCGTGTTAGTTCTAAAATCATTTTCAACTATCAGGCTATCCCAACAACGTTAGGAGAGCTCGTCATACCCGCCTTCGAGGTAAAAACATCCCAGGGCACTTTCGAAGTAGCGGAAGCTAGATTTCAAGTCATCGAAGCGACAGTCGGGAATACAGGCCTCAGCCCCTCCGAGGTCTTCCTCTCCCTTTTCCAAAATCGCGACGAAAAGATCTACCAAGGGGAAGTATTCGAACTCGAATACATTGCGGGCGCCAAACAAGACTACCAGCTGGCCGACCTTTCGACGCCAGACTGGAACCCGAGCAAACTTGTGACGGGAGGACTCGTCGACGCTCAGGTAACCGGGGTAAACTACAACGGCTCGAAATACACCGTAAAGGTTTACCAAGCCAAAGTGATGGCGACCGAATCCGGAACAATCGAGATCCCAGGAGCGAGCCAAGAGGCAACCGTTGTCATCGGTAGGCGTCGCGACTTCATGTTTCAGGAACCGGTCTACGATCAGTTCACCATCGAATCGGACCCATTCGCCCTAGAGATTCATCCACTTCCAGAAGGAGCTCCTGCTTCCTTCAAGGGAGCAGTTGGTAATTTCTCATTGGAATCCCGTGTAGTCCCAGAACAAGTACAAGTTGGGGAACCGGTCACTTGGACGCTCGAGTTGAGCGGGACCGGCAACTGGCCTTCAGGTATTGGCGTTCCGGAACGTTCTGTTTCTAGCCGTTTCAAAGCGATCCAACCAGAGATACGAAACGATTTCGACGAGAACAATCTGTTCACAGGCACGCAGACTGAAGACATTGTCTTGATACCTACAGAAGAGGGAACCTTCGAGTTTGGACCCGTTCAGTACACCTACTTCGACGCTAAGGAAGAAAAGTATAAAACGATTCAGATCCCGGCCAAAACTGTTACGGTCACACCTGCAGTCGCCAATTCGCCAAATGCATCCGGATCCACAAATACTGGAGCTGGAGAGTCTCAGGATTCTCAATACGGCGGCCAAAGCTACGATTTAGATCCCAACGGTCAGAGCACATTCGACAAGCCGCCCGCCTTACTCGCAGACGTTAAGGACGGAAACACGATCGGCACGCGTCCCGCGCGTTCAATTCCGATCATTCCCGCGACAGTCGTCGCTCTCGCCTCGCCGCTCGCTTTCTGGCTCTTACTTGCCTTTGGGCGAAGCATCGTCACCGACCCACGCAAACCGCAGCGACAAGCGTTGGCCGACTTGAAGAGAATAGCGCGGTCCCCTGTTCCCTCCGATCAAGTGGCTCGAAAAGAAGTCCATCTCAAGTGGCGGGATGCTGCTTGCCGCTACTTTGATTTATCCACCAGCGAACCCACTCCCGATGAAATCTCTCAAGCAGCGGGCGAATTGAGAGACGGCGATTTTTCGGAAAAGTGGAAAAAGGCGTGGATCGCCTCGGATCGAGAACTCTTCGGAGCTAAGGCCCCTGAAACACAAGTATGGGATCAACTGCAAAAGGAGGCTACCGAGGGGACGCCGAGCAAAGGGTATTCGCCCGCACTCGCCTTCAAACGATCTGCCTGGCTTCCTCTAATCGCTGCAACACTGCTCGCCTGCCTACCTTCCGGCGACCTGCGAGCCCAAGAGGCACCAAGCTCGCTGTACGAGCAAGGCGACTTTCAGACGGCCTCAGATCAATGGCTCAAGGCAGTCAACGATCAGCCATACGTATTTGAAAATCGTTACAACGCAGGTTTGGCCTTAGCCCAAAAGGGCGACTGGGCCAAGGCTTGGGGGCTTTGGACAAGCGCATACTGCCTAAATCCGCAAAGCGAAGAACTCGCCTGGAATCTCAGAATCGCCCATCAAAACACCTCTTCTTACGACCCGATTTTGCAAGCGCTGCTCGAAAAAGACGGCCTATACACCTTCGTAGGCTGGCTTTCTCCAGCCGGATGGCAGGCCTTAGCGCTTCAATCGCTCTGGGGACTCGGCATCGCTCTAGCCTTGGCGATTCTCTTCATGTACTTGAAGCCGTTGAAGCGTTTTAGTGGCATCGCTTTATTGCTCGCAGTCGCGATTGGATTGCTCTCCTACTTTTCGGCTTGGGCGAGCTCCAAGTACGAGGCGCTGGGAGATCCTGATACCTTGCTAGTGGTCGGCGAAACGGCATTACTCTCAATCCCCACCGACTTGCAGGCTGAACAAATCAGCAGTCTTGTGGCGGAAGGAACAGTTGCCAAAAAGTCGAAGACCTTCCTCTCCTGGGTAAAGATCGACCTACCGAACGGGGAATCCGGTTGGGTTCGCAAAGAATCGCTGATGCCCTTGTACGGACCGCTCAACGCTCTCTAATCCGCCAAAAAAAAACGTTATTTGGCTATTTCTGAGGCCTCAGCTTAGGAAAACACGTATTTTCCACGAAATCACCTTGTAAGAAAGGCCGTATTACCTAGCAGAAGTTTTTTCTGCATGGATTTTCTAAAGCGACATTTCTCAACAATAGTGCTGATTACGCTAGCCGCCGGCTACATCGGGATCAGTCTGGGCACCAACGACTGCCCAAGTTGCGTGATCGCTAACATGTTCGACAGCTCTGGCGATGCATCCACCGAGGACGAATCATCGCAGGAAGTCGTCTGGTCGGTTACTGATTTGAACGGACAAGAAATAACCAACCAAGACTTGAAGGGCAAAGTAAGTGTGGTGATGTATTGGGCAACCTGGTGCGGGGGCTGCAAAAAAGAAATTCCCGACCTAGTCGCCCTCCGTGAAGAATTTCCCAGCAACGAACTGGAGATTATCGGTCTCTCTTTCGATAAAGAGCACAAGGACCTGAAGACGTACGCTGAGGCGGCAGGGATCAATTATCGTATCGCCCGCATCACTCCCTCTGTGAAGGAGAGCTTAGGCGAAGCTGACGCAATCCCAACCGTCTTCATCTTAGACCAAAAAGGACGCGTGCAATTTAGCCACTCTGGCGTGATCGGAAAAACGATTCTCGCCGAGCGGGTACGCAGCCTGATGCCTCGCAAGAACGAGGCATAATCGGAACGTCAAGGCCCTTGCCGTCCGAACAAATTACTGCGGGTCAGATATACGTCGCTACTCGGACAACTTGATAATCAAACTGCCGGCTGGTTTCTTCTCATCCTCGGAGCTTAGTTCGGTCGCAAAAACGCGGTTGTTCTCCACCGAACCGTCCTCAAGAAGGGCCTGCTTGAATCGAAGTATCCGCTCGTTTGCGACATCTGCGACCCAGCGGCTTTGGAATTCGACTTCAGGAAGTTCCGAATGGACGATCTGCAACTTCTCCTCGTAACTCGGTTCGGTGGGCTCCGCAGCTTCTTCTGGTGCCTCGTTCTCGGTTACCTCTTCTGACGCAGACTCCTGTTTTTTGTCCTCGTCTTTTCCGAGACCTAAAACTCCGGTGATTTTCTTGAATACGCCTCCTGCCAAGCCGGACTTATCAGAGTCCTTTTTAGCAGTTTCTGCTGCTACAGGCTCTCCCTCGTCCTCGACGCCAGTTTCCGAAACGACGGGCTCTCTTGTTTCCATGCCAGCTACGTATTCGCGTTCAACTGCCTCCTTCAAAACGGAGTCTTCGATCTCGCTAATCAAGTCGACACCGCTGACGGGTTGATAATCGGGGGATATAATGCGGTGAAGGTCGAACTGCTGTTCGAGGAATTCAATTTCTTCCGGAGAACTCTTGAAAGCGAGTTCAAGGCTTAGACCGGGGCGTTGCAGCATAATTTGACGCAAGGCGTCGATCTTCTCTGTGGCGACTTCGTCGAGCTCCACGGAGCCAGTGCTAAATGCGATGGTATCCAAATCTTCACGACCTCCGACCATACCGGCAAGGAACTTAAAGGGCGAAGCCACAGCGTTGAGGATTAGGTTGCGAACCGCCTTGCCAATCAAGCCCCAAGGTTTCACTTGCGGATCAGTCAAATCGCCTTCGACTCGCAGGTTCGGATACGCGATCATGCCGCTTGGGTCTTTGAGTAATTTCATGGCAAAGCCCAGAGGCAAGTTGATCGCTCGCTCGCTTTCCACTTTTTGCCCGAGGGTGAGCTGATCGATCTTGAAGCTATTGGTGCCCTTGAGCTGGCTCTTTCGAATTTCGTAAGTCGAATCGATTTCGAACTGTCCCTTGGCAACGCTGCGACCGAGGTAAGTTTCCCAATAGGGGCTAGTTCCGACCAAGTCATATCCTTTGAACTTCATGCCGAGATCCATGTAAGCCTCCGGATCGGCCACGATGACCTTGCCGGACCCCGTTAGACTGGCTGCTCCGTCCACTCGACCTTCGAAGGAAAAGTCAGCTATTTTATCAGGATCGGTAGATACATTCTCTACGGTGAGGTCGAAGTCTTGCAAATGGCTCTGCTGGGTGGAAACCAGAGTCGTATCTACGAATTCGATACCGGCCGAATTGAGCTGTAGCTTACCGATTGCTACCTTCATGCCGGTACTCTCTTCCACCGCCTCGACGGACTCTTCCGCATCGGATTGGATCTTCATGAGCCGGGAAAGGTTATCTCCTTGTTCGTTCTGCCAAACCGTCAAGCGCGGCGTGCCCAGTTCAATAAGCTCTAGGGATATCGATTCCTCTTTGATGTCGATCCCTTGTAGAGAAAGGCTCTGCATTGCGAAAACTTCTCGGTCGTTGAGTGTTTCTTTGATATTCAAATTCTCTAAGCCAAGAGAACCCTTGATGACCGGATTGCCTAAAGCCTGAACTTGGGCCTCAATATCCATAAAAAGGATACCATCCATTACCTTGGCGTGGGCGAATTCGCTCACGTAGTTCTGGGCCGGAGATAATTGCAGGTTGGATATCTTGAGATGAGTCGTTCCGAGCCCCTCCAGCGACTCCAGCTTGGACTCCATCTCGATCGATCCTTCAAAGATTTGCATGACTAGGCTCAGGGCTCCCGAGGCGTCATATCCCTCTTCTGTCTGGTCAGCCTCTAGGTCACTCAAGTTTAGCTGCAGCCCCGAGATAGCAGTTTGGAAGGGACTCTGCAAACTCCGGTCTTCAAAGTCGACATGGCCATCGACGAGAGAAACCTTGGCGATGCTGGCCGAGAAATTAGACGTTTCAGGCTCCTCCCCATCCTCGTTGGACTCTGCCACTTCTTCGCCCACCGGCGCTTCTTTCATGACGGGAAGTCTTGGCTCTCCGTTCTCGAGGAGAATTGCGGAGAAGACCGGACGCAGCATCTCAATCGAATCGACGGAGAGAGCCATGGTGTTCGCATCGATGCTGATGCCATCGATATTAAAGGCTTCGAACGCAGCAAAGGTTTGCTCTGCGTCTCGAGCTGAAAACGTTCCGACGCTCATCGATCCCATGGCCACGATCTTAGGTTCTTCGTCGCTGAGATCGACTTTGGCAGTGATATCGAATCCAAGGCTACCCACTACTTCTATAACGGCAGATTCATCCACGTATGGCTGAGCTGAAGCCAACGGGAACTCAGCCAAATTCGCTTGCACCTCAAAAGCCCATGGATCGATCGCAGTCGCTCCTCCATTCAGAGTAAAGTTTGCCCCGCTTTCCGTTTCGATCTGAACATCGAAATCCCAATGGTATTTCACATCACTCTCAGGCGAGCCCACATCTTTGTTCGGGACAGTGCCTATATCCTGACCATTGATAGCCACGATCTTGACTGTCTCATGGTAAGGAGTCGCCAGACTGGAATCTGCATAATGCAGATTAAAGTTGCTCAATTGCAAAGTCCTCAAAACCGCTGCGACCAGTTCGCCAGACTCTTCTTCTTCCTCTTCAACAGGTGCAGCCGCAAGCGTATCCAGAATATCCTGAAAGTCGAAATCCCCGGAGGGCAGCTTTTCAACCGAAAGATCTCCATCCTCGATGATCACAGATTTGACCGTAATTGTCCCAAACACGCTGGAAAGCTGCGGGTTGGCTGAGACTTTCCCAATGGTCAACATATCGCCTTCGGTCCCCTCCTTGCCATCTATGGCAATACCGTATAGCTTGGCCTCGAAGGAAAACGGATTGAAAGTGGCCTTCTCGACCGTGACTGCTCGCCCGAGGGCCTCGCTACCGAGCTTTTCGATCTGAGAGATCATAATCTTCGGCACGCCCCAGATCCCAAAACAGAGATACAGGGTAAAGAGGACGAGGCCGGTTATTAAGATTCGCTTGCGCCAGTTAGGCTTAGAGTTGGATTTCTGTGACATTGCTGATCTTACGATTTTTTTAAAAGGGGTAGTTACCCCTTCTATTTCGATATAGCAAGGTTTGGAGTTGTCGCAGCCACCCTTTTAGACTTCCTCTGACTAGGTGATGACCAAACAAGATATCGCAGCCGTCGTTTGGGATATGGACGGCCTCATCTTCGACACGGAGCGACTCTCCTTCGAGGCATGGAAAATCGGAGCAAATGCGATCGGCGTCGAAATCGATTTGCCGCTTTTCCAGACCTTGATCGGCATGAACTCGCCCACGATTGTGAGAAAATTGACCGAGTATTTCGGCGAGGCAGTGGACGTGGAGGAGCTTCGCCGCGGAGCCGGCTTAGCATACGACGATCTGATTGCTCAAGGGCCTCCGCTCAAAACGGGAGCCAAAGAATGCATACAGATGGTAGCGAGTTTGCGGGTTCCACAGGCTCTGGCGACCTCCTCATCCTACAAGTACGCATCGAGAAAACTAGAGTCGCACGGATTGCTGGAGCTTTTCAATGAGACTGTGACTGGCGATCAGGTTACCCATGGCAAACCGCATCCAGAACCATACCTGACAGCCGCCCAGAAACTGGGAATTCCTCCTAGCTCCTGCATCGCCTTCGAGGACTCGGTCAATGGAATCCATTCCGCCAAAACGGCCGGCATGACCACCGCCCTCGTGCCGGACATGTGTCCGCACGGACCAGAATCCCTCGCCCGCGTGGACCACACCTTTGATACGCTGCTCGAGGCGAAACCCTTCCTCGAAAGCCTCTTTCAAAGGGGATAAGGGGCCTCACCTGAGGCGCTCAGTCAGGGGATGTCCGAGGTCGAGCAAACCATCCACGAAAAGCTGAGCGTGAGCTTTCGCTCCCTGTGGCTGCAAATGGGTGTTGTCCTCTTTCCCATCCGGATAGTTTTCAAATTCTTCCGGCTTCAAATTCATAAACAGGCCTTCCGATGCCTGAGGTCCGAGAGCGATCAACATCTCCCGAGAGCGAGCCTCCATGTCCACATAAGGCAGTCCTAGCTCTTCCGCGACCGCTTCTGCCGCGGCCGGATAGTCCCCATGCGTATCTTCGAGCACGCCGGCCTCGTTGAACTTCCGTCGGCAAATCGAGCTAGCGATGATAACAGACGCTCCCCTTTCCTGAGCCTCTTGAGCGTAGCGGCGGAGATTGTCCGAGTATTCGCCATAAGGCTCCGTGTAGCGATCTGGCGATTTGATCTTCTGATCGTTGTGCCCAAATTCTACAACGAGTACGTCTCCTTCCTGGAGTTCGGCCAACGCCTTTTCCCAATGACCTTCGCCGATGAAGCTCTTACTGCTTCGACCGTTCAGGGCGTGATTGGAAACGCTCACGGATCCGTCGAAAAAGGCCTCCAAGGCCTCGCCCCATCCCATTTCGGGACGAGCGGTGTCACGTTTCTTGGCCATCGTGGAGTCACCGATTAAGACGATAGTCAAAGGCTCCACCTCTTGAGGAAGCGAGGTGGTTTCGCAGGAGCAAAGCAGAAAGGCCGTGAGAGCGGCTAAGAGGGGTTTGAGGTAACGCATGGCAGCAAAGCTAGGACCGAAAAACAGGACTTGGCCATCTTTTCATGCTCGGTACGTCAAAACGAAACAGGCGCGACCGAAGTCGCGCCTGAGCTACCACATGTATCTAAATCTCTATCTACTACTAGTAGAGGAAGTCGTTGATGATCTGCTCGTAGCGTTCTTGCTTGCCGCTGATCATCGTTGGCTCGCCGCCTTGTGATCCGATAGCGTACAGATCCTCGAGGGAGAGTTCTCCCTTTTCGAATGCAGCACCCTTGCCTTCGTCGAAGGTTGCGTAGCGCGCATCGCGCATACCTGGGATCTTGGACTTGGTGAGGATCTTGTCGGCGATCAACGCGGCCCGGGCGAAGGCATCCATTCCGGCAACGTGGGCGATGAAGATGTCTTCGAGGTCGGTGCTGTTACGACGGGTCTTAGCGTCGAAGTTAACGCCGCCACCCTTGAGACCGCCAGCGCGCAAGAATACCAACATCGCTTCGGTGAGCTCGTTGATGTTCATAGCGAACTGGTCAGTGTCCCAACCGTTTTGGTAGTCGCCGCGGTTCGCGTCGATGCTACCGAGCAATCCAGCGTCGGCTGCAGCCTGCAACTCGTGCTCGAAGGTGTGGCCAGCGAGCGTGGCGTGGTTCACTTCGATGTTCAGCTTGAAGTCGTTGAGCAAGTCGTACTGACGAAGGAATCCAATTACCGTTTCCACGTCGAAATCGTACTGGTGCTTGGATGGCTCGGCTGGCTTTGGCTCGATGAAGAACGTTCCCTTGAAGCCGTTCTTGCGAGCGTAGTCGCGGGCCATGGTCAACACGCGGGCAAGGTGCTCCTTTTCGCGCTTCATGTCGGTGTTGAGCAAGGACATGTAACCTTCGCGGCCACCCCAGAAAACGTAGTTCTCGCCGCCGAGAGCGATGGTCGCGTCGATGGCGTTCTTCATCTGGGCTCCCGCGTACGCTACGGTTGGGAAGTCCGGATTGGTAGCCGCGCCGTTCATGTAGCGAGGGTTGCTGAAGAGGTTGGCAGTGCCCCAAAGCAGCTTAACGCCGGAGGCGGCCTGCTTTTCCTTAACGTATTCAACAGTCGCCTGGAGATTTGCCTCGGTTTCCGCGAAAGTGGAACCCTCTTCCGCCATGTCGATGTCATGGAAACAGTAATACGGAGCGCCGATCTTGGTGATGAATTCGAATGCGGCGTCTGCCTTGGCCTTGGAGCGAGCAACTGCGTCCGCACCTTCGTTCCATGGGAAAACCTTGGTGCCAGGACCAAATGGATCACCGCCCACGCCACAGAAAGTGTGCCAGTACGCGATGGAGAACTTGAACAAGTCCTTCATCTTCTGTCCGCCAATTTCCTGATCTGGGTTGTACCACTTGAACGCTAGTGGATTGTCGCTGTCGCGACCTTCAAACTTAATTTCCCCAATGCCTGGGAAGTACTCTTTGTCTCCTGTAATGATACTCATGATACGGTATGCTGTTAATTAATTCTGGGTTAGGGGTGTTTTGTTTATGAGAGTTTTTGCTCTAGGGCTGTTTTCCATGCCGCATAGGCTTCTGCGTATGGGCCGGTTTCGGGAGCGATGGACTTAACCTGCTTGAGCGAGGCGAAGGCTTCTGGAAGCGACTTGTAGACTCCCGCTCCATAACCAGCTCCGCGAGCAGCGCCCAACGAACCATCTGTCTCGTAAAGATCGATACCCGCTCCACTGATGCTGGAAAGCGTTTTGCAGAAAAGCTCGCTGAGGAACATGTTCGCCTTGCCGGCACGGATTTTAGAAATTTCCAGACCAAGGGGTTTCATAATTTCAATTCCGTATTGGAAAGAAAATACAATACCTTCCTGCAAAGCTCGGCAAATGTGGGCAGACGTATGGCGATTGAAGTCTAGACCGGAAAAAGACGCTCCCAGGTTTTTGTTGCAGAGCACACGCTCTGCCCCGTTTCCAAATGGTAGAGCTGATAAGCCTTCCGCTCCGACCGGAGCCGATTCGGCCAATGCGTTCATCTCCTCATAGCTGGAGATACCGAGCGTACGCTTCACCCACGAGTTGAAGCAACCGGTTCCGTTGATGCAAAGCAAGATACCCAAGCGAGCCGCATCGGGCGTGTGGTTGACGTGGGCGAAAGTATTTACACGCGACTGAGGATCGTAGCGAACTTGGTCGGTCACGCCGTAAACAACACCTGAAGTACCAGCGGTTGCCGCGATCTCACCCGGATTGAGCACGTTTAGCGATAGGGCGTTGTTGGGCTGGTCACCTGCCCGGTAAGAAACGGGTGTTCCTGCGGATAGGCCAAAATCGTCAGCCGCCGCTTTGGTCAAAGTCGCCTGTACCGAAAAGGTGGGTACCACATCGGAAATCAAGTCCGACGAAAAGCCAGCGTGCTCCAATAGGAAATCGCAAACCTGATCCTGTTTGAAGTCCCAGAAGATTCCTTCTGAAAGTCCGGAGGGAGTGGTCTGGGCTTCGCCGGTCAGCTTCATGGCTAGCCAATCTCCAGGCAGCATGATCTTGTGGATTTTGGCGAAAAGTTCCGGCTCGTTTTCCTTGATCCATGCCAATTTCATAGCCGTGAAGTTGCCCGGCGAATTCAACAGGTGGCTTAAGCACTTCTCGCTGCCGATGGCGTCAAACGCTGCCTGACCGTAGCTGACCGCACGGCTATCGCACCAGATGATGGAGGGACGAAGAACCTTCTGGTCCTTGTCCACGCAAACAAGGCCATGCATCTGATACGAGATCCCAATCCCTTTAATCGCGTCTCCGCTGATGCGGGCGGCAGTCATCGCCTCGCGTACGGCGATGCGGGCGTTGTCGTACCACATCTGCGGATCCTGCTCGGCGAATCCCGCTTGAGGAGAATTAATACGCTGCTCTTCTTTCGGGGCGAAAGCGGTTCCGGCACAAACGCCAGTCTCTGCATCCAAAACGGATGCCTTCACGGAGGAGCTTCCAACATCAATACCAATTAAATATGCCATCGTTTCTGAGGGAGGGGGTTCGGGTAAAGGGTACATTATCGCACGATTCCTGGAATTCTGCCTTTAACATTTGCTCAATCTCTAGCATTATCGTCTCACAGTTCGCCCAAGAGTACAACATCCATTTAAGCTCTTTATATACAGCCACTTAAGCTCTTCTCGCCATAGATACAGAGGCACGTAGCCATAAGTTTTCAGGAAATTTACGTCACAATATGAGCACAAACAGCATGAAATCCGATCAAAGCACTGGCGTCGTGGCGGAAGGAGCCAACTATTTCGACAACCCGGACCATCCGCTCACCGTGCGTCGTATCAAGGCGGGAGCAGACAGCGAGATCACTCATGAGCACGATTTGACGGAGGTTCGCCACACCCACGATTTCTGCGAATTGTCGATCATCACCCATGGAGGCGCCATGCATTGGCTAGAGGGAGCTGAGTTCCCCGTGACCACCGGAGATGTTTTCGTACTGCAGGGGCAGCAAAGTCATTACTACTACGACCTCCAGAATCTGGAGATGACCAACATCATGTTCGAGCCGGAGCTGCTCAACCTCCCAGAAAACCGCCTACGAAAGATCCCCGGATATAGAGCCCTCTTCTTGCTAGAGCCGCTCTTTCGCAAGCAACACCGCTTCACCAGTCACTTGCACCTCAACCGGCAACGGCTAGCCCATGCGGAACGCATCTCCATTGAATTGGATACGGAGACGAAACATAAGCGCGAAGGCTACGAAGCAGCAATGTTTGGCAAATTCGTGGAGCTCGTGGTTTACTTGTCTCGGCTCTATCAGGAGAGCGATTCGACCAATGCGGAAGCCCTTCTGCGAGTCGCCAAAGTGATTGGCTGTATCGAGGACGATTTTGCCAAAGCTTGGAAGATCGAGGACTTCGCCGCCATGGCTCACATGTCGCGGGCTAATTTCATGCGAGTCTTCCGAACCGCAACAGGCGAAACGCCTATCAACTACTTGCTGCAGCTGCGTATCCAGAAATCGATGTCATTGCTGGTCAGCACTAAGCGACCCGTTTCGGATATCGCGTTCGAAGTCGGTTTCAACGACAGCAACTACTACACGCGACAGTTCAAAGCGTCCCAAGGAATGAGCCCGCTCGCTTATCGGCGCTCCCATCTTAGCTTGGCATAGGGACTGCGAGTGCGATGCCCTGCCCCAACTTGGTGTAACCCTTAGGAAGCGTTCTCGTCGGAAACGAGGTAACTGGAGGGAACGAAAGTGGTCGCGAGGAAGCTAAGCGCATTTTTGGCATCGGATACAATGTATTCGACTTCCTGATCGAGTGGGTTCTTCCAATCTTCAGTCACGTCTTCCAAGAGTCCGTCAGTGGCCTTTTCGGATTCAATCATAACAATCGCGCCGCTCTCGCCCCCATTCGGCAAGCCGTTGTCCGTATCCAAAAACTGGTAGGCTCCAAGAGCGATCGTAAATGCTGCAGCCGCCATTCCGACTCCCCTTGCCCAACCTGCAAACCCAGCTGACGAGTCAGACTGTTGTTGCTCGGCGAGGTAGTCTTCTTCTGTGATTTGGCGAAGTACTCGCGAAGCCATATCATCGCCCGTAATTGGCTCGCGGTCGTTTGGGCTTCTTTTGAGCGAACGAGTCAGGTCATCGCCAAAACGTTTTTCCGCAGCGAGCGAATCGTCCTTTTGGCAGGCTCTTTCCAACCAAGCCGGCAAAGGTTTGTCCGAGGCTTGGTACCAATTAATCGCAATTCTGTAGAGTGACTTTTTCATCTATGCTTTCCTCGGGTTTTCAATGGTTTGCAACTTCTTGAGCTGGTTGCGAGCGCGGAAGAGGATGATCTTCACGTTGGTCTGGGTCTTGCCCATAACTCGTGAGATTTCCTCGATCGAAAGATCGTCCACGTACTTTAGGGTTAAGGCTTCACGGAAATCGGGTTTCAGCTTTTTAGCAGCTTCCCAGACCCAATCCTTTTCGTCCTCCTGAGCGGCCTCCACATCGGGGGTATCCGCTCCGGCGGCGATATCGTACTCCAAGGCCTCGGTTGGCTTCTTGTCGCGAAAGTGGTTGTAGGCAGTGCGACGGGCTATGGTGTAGAGCCAAGTCGAAAAGCTATACTTGCTGTCGTACCGATGAATGTTCCGGTACGCCTTCACGAAAGTGTCTTGCGTCAAGTCCTCTGCATCCTGCGTATTTCGCGTATAGCGATACAGGAAGTTGCGCAGTTTGTCCTGATGTTGCTCCACCAACCTGGCAAAGCCCGCACGATCGATCCCGTTGCTCGCTGCAAGAGTGTTCATGCTGTCTACGTTTGTGGCGGACGAAGTCACCTTGGGAAGTTTCAGAGAAAGGAAGTTACCGCTACTAAACATTGGTGTATACTACAAGCGTTCGGCTTGCGTCTCCAGATTCGCCTCTATGGCTCGTGGTCGGTGGAGCTGGTGGGGTCGGCGGAGTTGCTCCGTGGCTATGGTTTTCAGTCGCTTCCTTCATCACGGATCCAATTAGGCTGAGGAGCTTATCTACTGGGTAGCTGAAGTCGACTGAGACGAAAGAATCTCCTTGGTCTACCACAACGCCGTTCATGACTTCCACCATACTTTGATTCTCCACTTGGGTAAAGGACGCCAGAGCGACCATGCCTTGCACGATTCGGTACAACTGCAGGGATACTTCCCGACCCGAGGTGGTTAAGATAACGTTGGCCCGAAACAGGCCATCCTTCTCGCCAATTGAGAGCTGCCCGCCTTTGGTCTTTTGCAACATACGGGCCTGCGGCGGCATGTTCTTAAGGCTGTCGATGCCATTGGCAGTGAACATCAAGAAGAAGCCTGCTCCCTCGTTGAGGATCAATGGTTCTTTTGCGGATTCCAAGCTCGGTCCATCGCCTTCCACCACGCGGTAGGCGCGTTCAATCCGGTCGTAGTTCTTTCCGGCGATGGCGTAGTTCTTGTCAGGGAAAGCGAGGAAAAGCTCTCCGCCGAGGAGGTAGCTTTGGTAAGGCTTATCGTCGAGAAGCTCGAGCCCGGTTTCCTTCCCTTCCATTTCCTGATGGGCGATGAATCCGTCAAAGATGGCCTGCATCCGGTCGCCGGTTTTTAGAATGATCACGCTCTCGTTGGCGGCATCGTCCTGAAAGCTGGCTCCGTAGGCTGTGATCGACTTGATCTCGGAGAGCAACAGGTCCACGTCGATGGAGATACTGGATTCGTTGTTCTCCTGGATGAGTTCCTTGAGCTTGGCCACGCCCATCTCGCTGAAAGATGAGTTCATCAGGCCCTCCATGTCGACATGGGCCAGCCATTTGGCGTCCTTATCGATTTCGGATTGAGCAAGTGGGCTCGCCGCCAATCCGCCGGCGAAGGCGACTGCGGAAGCGATGAGTAGGCAAAAGTGTTTCTTTATCGTCATGATAATTCGTTTGTTACCCCTTGTTTCACGAGAGGCGGTTGCTTGGTTACAAAATTAATTCAGAAAATTAGGATTCTTTTTCTCCGCCCACCACATACTTGGATTTGGCGAACAAACTCGCCCCCACTGCGAGCCCCAGAGCTCCCGTGGCCAGAATGTAGCCGAGCGCGGTTCCATCGAGAAAGGAACTGCCATCCAAACCGTAGAGCAATTGCTCCGCATGGTAGGAAATCGCCAAGCGTTGCACCCCATTCGGGATGGCTCCGAGGCCCAGTTCCACAAAGGAATAGTAAAAGATGCCAAAGACCACGAACTTTGAGGTGAAGGAGCTTATCGCCCCTGAAATCGCCGCAAAACTGGCAACTACCGCCGTCACTGTTACCCAAAGCAGCAACAAGCTTGATACCCCGATCGCCCCTTGGATCAGGCCGACCAAACTAATCCCTAGCAGAGCTGGATAGATGATCGCAAAACACCCGAGAAGAGAGCTCAGATAAAAACCGAAAAAGAGCTCCACTTTGCCGACTGGACGCGTCCAAAGGTATTCGATTGTCCCGTCCTTCATTTCGCTTCGCAGCGTTTCGCCTCCTTTAGTCAGGCAAAAGATGGGCAGGAAGGTTAAGGCGAAGACACCTCGAATTAGCCCCAAGTACCGCTCCGAGAAATCGTCGCTGCCCCAGGCCAACAGTCCAAGGAGTACCAAAGCGATGCCAAAGACCGCTCCGCTTCGCGCTAGGGCGAAAGGCGTGGTCAATTCGCGTATTTTGATGAAGACCAATCCGCGAATGGCCCCGAAGCTCGCTTTTGCATTCGTGCTGCCGTTCATCGAGTCATCCTTTCAAATATGCTGGAAAGCGCTTGGTTCTTGTTTCGCAGTTCGTAGACCTCTGCGTCGCAGCCGGAAAAATGATCCGGCCAATTGGCGAGGAAGGCCTCTGGCTCGTTGACCCAAATAGTTAGGTCCATCCCGTCCGCCAAAAATCCTCGCAGCAGGCCCTTAGACTGCAGATGGGCTGCCAGACTGGATGCGTCGGAGCAGCGGATCGAAATCTCATCCGACCATTCCACCACCGTCTTACGCAGATCGATCTGGTTCCCGGAAGCGAGCACGCGTCCCCAGTTTAGCATTACAAATCCGCTGCAGAGAAACTCTAGCTCGTGTAAGATATGGCTGGATACCAGAATGCTTTTCCCGGCCTCGTTCAGCTCCTTCAGGATATCTCCGAACTCCGCCCGCCCCATCGGATCTAGGCCGTTCATCGGCTCATCGAGGATCACGAGTTTCGGGTCATGCATAATGGCTTGGGCAAGTTTTACCCGCTGCTTCATGCCTTTCGAATAGGTCCCAATTCGCTTCTTCCAATGAATCTCCGGCAAACGGGCGCGACGAAGGGCTTTTTCGGCCAGAGACTTGGTTTCCTTCCAGGAGGTACCTGAAACAGATGCGAGAGCCCGCAACCAGTCCAACGGCCGCAGATCCTTTGGCAATTGCTCCCGCTCGGGGCAATAGCCGATCTGGCTGAGCAAGGCTTTGTTATTTCTCGGGCGTTCGCCAAAAACGGTGAGACTGCCTGACGACGGAGCCAGCTGTCCGGTAACGAGTTTGATGAGCGTACTTTTTCCAGCTCCGTTCGGACCAACCAATCCCGTTATCCCAGCCGGTACCTCGAAGCTAACATTGTTTAGGCCCAGCACGATTCCGTAGAAGCAGCTCAGCTCTTCCGCTTTGATTATCGAATTCATGATGCACGCACCTTTCTGCTCACAATTACGATCGAAACCGCGCAGTAGCAGGCCAAAGCCATTAGCGGCAAAACGATTTCCCCATTGCTAATCGGCAGCTCCGCTGGATCCGTCCCGTCGCTGACCTTGCGGAAGAGCCCCCCGAAGAAGGGCAACATTCCTTGGGCATCCACTACCAAATCAAGCATTCGATAGATACCGCCCGAAACGGCACGCAAGGCGTTGACAGGACTTAGGTATTGAAGAGCTGGATGCGCGAATTGGGCCGCTCCAGAAATCATCCCCAAGGAAATCCACCCAAGAATCCAATAGGTCACTGCCGCTCCTGTCTTACGGGCCAAAGAAGAAATCAGCATGGCAAGACAGCTTAGCGAAACGACCGCCACAATGCCGATCGTCAATCCGCGCACTAGCGATGGAAAGGAGTGATAGAAAAAGGACCAATCTGGCGAAAGCAAGTTACTCAACAACCACGATCCAACGACAGGAAAAATCCAGATTATGGAAAGTATAGTAGAAACGACCATGAACTTTCCGATCAGATAGTCCCAGCGAGTCAGAGCCTTACTATTATAAATTACGATGGCATTGCTGGCGAGGTCTCCCGAGATTAGCTTATGCACAAAGAGCGCCACGATGACCATGGTTAAAAAGGGGCAACTGAAACTGAAGAAGTAGTAGATCACTCGATACACCCCATCGACACAAATCTCTGGATACAGAAGAGCCCAAGATGTGAGAGCCCTGAAAAGGTCGGTCACTTCCTTCCCTCCCATGCCCTCAAGCCAGAGAAGCAAAGCGCTCTCGGGAGCGACCAATTGGCCGAACAAAAAGAAGAATCCGGACATGACGAGCATCTGGGCTAGTGAAAGGATCAAGAAGATCCGGATTACTTTTCCTCCCAGACAAAGCTTTAGACCATAGCGGGCGATAGAGAGCCGTCGCGTCCAGACGCCTACACTCTCCCCTTCCCAGCGACGATATTGGGCAGACCATGCGTGTTTCACAGTGCCACCTCCCGCTTTGTTTCAAGGGCCTGAAGAAAGAGTTCGTTCAAGGCATTGGGGCTCTCCTTGATTTCCAATGGAACGATGCCCGACTCCCGCATGAGCGAGATTAGAGGATTTAGCGAAGCCTCCCCGTGCTCTACCTTGAGATTACCATTGTTGAGCATCCGAGCAGGCCATCCTTTTTCAGCCAACAAGTTCATAAGCCGCTCTTTCTGGTCTGCCACCACGACTTCTGCTTCGGGACGGCGTCGGCTCTTCAAAGCTGCTAGCGTATCATGGGCTACGATTTGTCCTTGGGCGATAATTACGATCCGATCGCAGATTCGATCCACGTCATGCAAGAGGTGCGATGAGAGCACCACACTGATGCCAGACTCCTTCCAAATACGTTCGATCAACTCCAGAATCAAAGCCTGCCCCTTGGGATCCAGACCATTGGTCGGCTCATCCAAAAACACCAGATCCGGATCATGCACCAACGCTTGGGCGATCTTTATTCGCTGTTTCATACCGGTGGAATAAGTATCCACTTTCCGGTAGCGCTCTTGCCCCATACCGACGAAGTCCAACATCTCATGGGCACGCTGCCGGGCTGCTTCAAATGGCATTCCACTCAACTCACCGCAGTAGGTAACGTATTCGCAGCCAACCATTCCAGGGATATGGCAATCCTGTTCCGGCGCGTAGCCAATCCTGCGTCGCGTTTCGCGACCGAACTGATCGATATCCGCACCCAGCAGACTAACCGAACCGGCGTCCTTTTGTTCGAGCTGCAACAGGCACTTAATAAAGGTCGATTTCCCGGCACCATTCGGGCCGAGCAAGCCAATAGCTCCGGGCGGCAGCGTTAGGTCCACTTTATTGAGGACTGTTTGAGGTCCGTAGCGTTTGAGCAAGCCACGGGCCTCGATGACGTTGGTATAAGACATAGGCAAAGAGGAGAGAAGGTCCGACTGAATTACACTGCGACCCTAAGGGAAGTTACAGCTTTTTTCCAAAATCGTCGGTAGGCGTAAGGCGTTGTCCTATCGAAAGAGCTCCGCAAAGGTCGCCTTGAGGAATATCTACCTCATGAATACCTGCCGAACAAACCGCCTTTCCCAACCCCATGAGATTAATCCCTTCGCTTTCCTTATCCCTCTTATTCGCGTCCAGCCTCAGCTTCGCCGAGCCCGCAGCATCGCTGAAAGACACATTCGCCAGTACTTTCCAAATGGGGACTGCCTTGGACCATACTTTCTTGGAAAATTTGGAAAATCCGGCCTTCGACATCGTCGAAACCCATTTCCAGATTCTCACCGCCACCAACGCTATGAAGTGGGAACCGACCCAGCCGGAAAACGGAAAATTCGACTTCACCCAAGCAGACACTCTAGTTCGCTACGCAAAGGAAGGCGGATTTGAAATGGTCGGCCACACGCTCTTTTGGCACAGCCAGGCGCCGGACTGGATTTTTGAAGACGAGAACGGCGAGGAAGTAGACCGAGAAACCTTACTGGAACGCATGCGAGACCGGGCCCGTATGATGGCCGCCCGCTACGGCGACTTCGTAAAGATCTGGGACGTGGTCAACGAATCCATCGAAAACGACGGATCCTGGCGGGAATCGAAATTCCACAAGATCATCGGAGATGACTTTACCGAGCAAGGCTTCCGCATCGCCATGGAAGAGCTGCCTGCAGATGCCAAACTCCTGTACAACGACTATGGGATGACCAACGCCGGACGTCGCGACGCAGTGGTCCGCATGGTGAAGGACTTCCAGGCCAAAGGTGTGCGTATCGACGGGATCGGCATGCAAGGTCATTGGGGTATGGATTACCCGAGTACAGAGGATCTGGAAGCGAGCCTCGACGCCTTTGCATCCACCGGTCTGCCGATCCATATCACTGAACTCGACGTCGACTTCCTAGGAAAGGACAACCTAGCGGGAGCGAATATAGGCCGCAAAAAGCTGGTAGCGAATTCCCAGAACAATCTCTACCCGAGCGGCGTATTGCCCGCAGAGGAAGAAGAACGCTTTGCAGAACGCTACGGAGAGATATTCGAAATCTTGGTACGAAACGCCGAGAAGATCGACCGCGTCACCTTCTGGGGCGTCACGGATAAGGACTCTTGGCTCAACAACTTCCCCGTTCGCGGGCGAACCAATTTTTCATTGCTCTTCAACCGCGCGAACGAAGCGCGCCCCGCGCTGAAGGCAGTTGTCGAGACCGCAGAATAAACTGGAGCGAATTTAGAATTCCCAGCCAGCCAGGACCGACTCCTTCGAGTAATCGCTCAAATCGGATTTGCTGAGCTGGTGGCTCCATTCCACACGCTGCTTGGCCACTTTCTTGGAGCCTTTAGCGATGTATTCAGCATAGAATACAGTCTGCTCAGGCTTTTCCCAGCCCCAGTTCTTCCAGCCCTCCGAGTTGATACCGTCCCCATAATCACAGTCGATGAATACGGTACGGGCAAACTTACGCCACGGGCGACCGAGATAGACTTCACCCACTCCCTCTGCTCGCTCCACCGTGCAGCGGTTAAAAACGAATCCGTAAGCGCTAGACTGTGGTGTCGAAGCCGCCGTAATGTAGGAGCCCGATTTGCACAGCAGGACACAATCCTCGAAAAACGCAGTCGCTTCCCCGAAGATATAATCGACGGTTCCCTCGATATGGCACTTTTCGAAGTACTGCCGGTTTCCCTCACCCGCCAAGTAAACCGTGTCCTGATTGCCCAGCAGCTTGCATTCGTAGAAGGCGCAGCGATCACCTTCCACTCGCAGAGCGATGGCCTGACCAACAGGACCAGAGGTGTTCGCCACCGTGATGTTTCGAGCCGTAAAGTCATTGGCCAAAACTTCTAGAGTCGCGGTGAAAAAGGTACTGTTACGCCCACGGTCGACCGCCTTGAAATTCGAGTTGTAAGCGATCACGACCTCGCCTTCCCCAACCAAACTCAACTTGGTATTCCAAGCTGGCACAGTAACCTTCTCGCGATAACGCCCTTCTTTGATCCGGATTGTGATAGGCAAGTCAGGGAATGACTTGCAGTCGTCGATGGCGTCCTGGATGCGAAAGAAATCGCCGCTGCCATCGCTGGCTACGGTGTATTCCGTTTTGTATTCAGCAAATGCCGACGGCAGGATCGCCAAAAGGGCGATGATTAACGCGGAGAGGCGAAATGGTATTAGGGGCGAGGTATCCATAAAGGGGGTAACCTCAAAAGTGTTCGCTCGTGGAGGCTAAGGCAAGACCCCATGCTCTCACCTCGAGAAAAGTCATTTTCTACTAAAAACCTGGGCGTCGTCTTCAGTCCGATCTTAAACGATTCGAATGTAACAAGAGTCCCGAAACGGGTACCGCGGGCTTAGCGGCGGGAAAATTGCAGGCTATTCTCCGTGTACTGCATCAGTTCCACATCATTTCCGTCCGGATCTTTGATCCAGCACTGATAGGAGTTGTCGATGCCCATAATAATATCGGTGGCCGAAATGTCCTTTTCCAGTAGGCTCGCACGCAAGGCTTCGAGATCAGTCACCTCGAGGCAAAAATGACGATAAAAGGTCGGTCCGCCTTGCTTCATAGCCACGACCTCGCCTCCCCATTTTTTGACCGCTCCACTTTGGTCGAAGATTTCTATAAAGGTATCATCTCCGCAGTCCAAGTACCAGCCAATCGGCGAGCCTTCGTCGGAGTTCATTTCGAAGGCGATCGGGAAACCGAAGGCTTTTTGGTAAAAGGCAACCAACTCTAGCGGCTGGTCGGAAAAGAAGCAGACATGGGCAAGTCGTTTGATCATGGATACGCTGGGTCAGGGGTTCAGGAATCGGCTTATTCCGATTCCGAAAAACATTACCCATACTCTAGCATCCACGCTCTCCTGCCAAGCGGAGACTTATGTGAGAGCAATAGAGCTCCCTTCCCTAGTCCTGCCTGATCTGGCGGAACTTGATGTGTAGCTCCTCCTCGATCTCTTTGATCCGCTTGAAGTCACCCTTGGTAATGAAGCTCATGGAAACTCCCTTCCGGCCAGCTCGAGCAGTTCTGCCGCTGCGATGCGTGTAGTACTCGATTTGATCCGGTAGTTGGTGATGCACTACGAAGGCGAGTCCTTCCACATCGATCCCGCGAGCAGAAACGTCGGTGGACACAAGAATCTCGGAGCGTTCCTTGCGGAAGCCGCGCATCACTTTGTCTCGCTCCTTTTGCGAGAGATCGCCCTGCAGGGTGGCCACTTCGAAGCCGCGTTCTTCCAGCTCCTTCGATAGATTCTGCGCCCCCGCTTTGGAGCGACAGAATACCACGCCGCGGCGTCCCTTTTGGGCTTTGATGAAGCGGGCAATTTCGTCCGGCTTTTCCTCGATAGTGCAAACCGTGTACCAGTGCTCGATGTTCGGGTTGACCGGATTCTTGCGGTCGATGGTCATACGTTCCGCGTCAGGAGAAAGGTAACGCTCCACCATCTGCTTTACGCCTTTCGGCATGGTGGCGGAGAAAAGCCAAGTACGGTTCGCTCCCCGGGTAAAACCAAGGATCTTGGTCAGGTCGTCCTGAAAGCCGAGGCTTAGCATCTCGTCCGCTTCATCGAGGATGAGCGTATCGATCTTGGAAAGGTCGACCGCATTCGCCTTGAGCAAATCGATCAAGCGGCCGGGAGTGGCCACCACAATGTGAGTGGGACGCGAAAGCGCGGCGATCTGCCCTTCGATCTTTTCCCCACCTGCCACGGCCTCTGTGAAAATCTTGGCGGTATATTTGGTGTAGTGAAAAAGTTGCTTGGCGATCTGCTTGGCCAACTCGCGGGTCGGACTGAGGATGAGAGCCTGCACCTCCTTCTTTTTGGGGTCGATATTTTGCAGCAAGGGCAAACCGAATGCAGCCGTCTTGCCGGTACCTGTCTGGGCCTGGCAAACGAAGTCCCCCTTGGTTTGCAGGAGGTAGGGAATGGCCCGTTCCTGCACTTCCGTCGGCTCGTAGATTCCCTTTTCTTCGATCCCTTTTATCAGGTCCGCAGCTACTCCTAATTCCTTAAATGTCTTCATATCGCTTGGCCTGCGACTAGATGGAGGCTCTCTGGCGTTTGTCAAACTACGACGCAGCCCTCGCTGCGTTACAAGCGTTCGTAGATAGAGAAATCATTTGCATCTCCGCGGCAGTCTCAATTAGTACCCGCCCATTCCGAATCCCTCGGACCTTGTGATGGACCAAACTCGTAAAACACTAGCCCAGGCCAGCCGCTTCCTCCTCGTGAGTGGAGTTTCACTCGCGATTGACTACGGAGTCTACTCTTTGCTGAGCCAATACAGCGGCCTTAGTAGCTCCTGGGCTAAGCGAGTCAGTTTCGCCTGCATTTTCATCTGGGGATACTTCGCTCACAAGCATTTCACTTTCCAAAACCGAGGCTTCAATGCAAGCGAACCCATCCGCTTCACCCTTCTCTACCTGACAGGCTGGGCGCTCAACAGCGTGGTCCATGACGTTTCGGCCTCTCAGCCAGGCGCCTCCGATCCCGCATTCCTTGCAGCCACGTTCGTTTGGGCCATTTGGAATTTCGCCGGGCAAAAGCTGTTTGTCTTCCGTCATCGCCGTGAAGACGAAAGTCAGACGGAAAGAGAGTCCTGAGGCTTCACGCCTCTCCGCACAAGGAAGGGGCAGAGCCGTCGAAAAAGGCCGCTGCCCCCTCGTTGGTAGTGAATCCGCCGGCTGATAAGTGAATATCCGACGAACTTAAATTCTCAGGGTAACCGGAAACGGTTGAGAGGTGGGAGCCGAGTTTCCAGTGTGAAAAGTCGGTAGTACGTAAGTGCCCTTACAGCAATAAAATAGCGACCCTAGCTGAGCCTAGTGTTTCAGCTGAAGTCGAACTGCACTTTGCCGCCCTTGATTTTCAGCTTCGCGCTGAATTCCTTGCCAGCCTTGCTCTTGAATCCGTCCAACTGCGGGGTTTCTCTTTTTTCAAGCAGAAGCGTGGCTTCCTCCTCTGAAAGTTCACGCTGGGCGATCTGCTTCCAGATAACAAATTTACAGCCATTTTTCCAATTGCAGCAGCCCCAGCCTTTGGTCCCTTCCACCACGGCGCTACCGCAAAGCGGGCAGTCTCCAAACTTCTCATGCCCTCCGGTGTCCTGGCTGCTTTCGATCCGTTCGTACTTCAACGCTCCCCCTTTACCCAAGGTCAAAAAGCCCATGAACTTCTTCCCTCCGTCATCGATCGGATGCGCCTCCAGAGTTCGCCCATTGTACAACAGCTCCCGCATGAGGGATGGCTGAAATTGCATTCCCAGCGTTCCGTCCTTGATGACGAACTTGCAGCCGTCCCGCCAGCTCGAGCAACCGTATCCGGTTTTTCCGCGCATCACCGGAGCCCTGCATTTCGGACAGGGGCCGAGATTTTTCAGGTCCACCGTCTTGCCCGCATCGTTGGCGAGAATCTCCCGAGTGTACTCGATTACGTCCTCCATGAACTTGGACGCATCCTGCTCGCCGCGCTCTACCTTCTTGAGACGGAACTCCCAATCTCCCGTCAGCTCCGGCGACTTGAGCCGCTCATCCTGGATTAGCGAAATAAGATGTCGCCCACTGTCGGTGCTGATCAGGTTCTTCTTTTTTCGCTCCACGTATTTCCTCTGAATCAGCACCTCGATGATGGATGCCCGCGTAGCAGGAGTTCCAACGCCTTTGTCCTTCAGGGCTTCCTTAAGCTCCTCGTCGTCCACGATCTTACCGGCCGTCTCCATAAGTGAAAGCAGGGTCGCTTCCGTAAAACGCTTGGGAGGATTCGTCTTGAATTTTTCGATACTCGGCTGGTGCGGATTGCTTTCGCCAATCTGGAAATTTGGCATGGCCGCACTCTCCTCAGACGAACTTCCCTTGGCCCGCTTCTTGGCTGCTTTCTTCGCGGGTTTGGCAGAAAAGATCTGCGGGTAAAGCGACTGCCAACCAGCATCGATCAAAACGGTTCCCCGAGCCCGAAACAGCTCTTCCGCCGCCTTTGCTTCCACCGTAGTGACCGCTTTGATACATGGGGGGTAAAAAACTGATATCAGACGCAACAGCACCGCTTCGTAGACCCGGCTCTCATCCTCGTTCAAGTTGCCGGGCAAGTCATCGGTCGGAATGATGGCGTGGTGATCGGATACCTTGCTGTCGTCGATAATCCGCTTGCTGAAGTCTAGCTTCTCCAAATCCAAGGCTTCCACTTCCTTCGGCTTCAAAGCTGCCAATCTCTTGAGTAGCGGAGCAATCGTCGGCTGCAAATCAGTCGAAAGGTAGCGACTATCCGTACGCGGATAGGTGATGTGCTTTTGCTCGTAAAGATTCTGGGCGATGCGCAGCGTCTGGTCTGCGGTGAAGCCGTAGCGGCGGTTCATCTCGCGCTGCAGTTCCGTCAAGTCGAACAAGAGCGGCGGATTGGTGCGTTCTTCCTTCTGCTGCACGTCGACCACTTCCATCGGCTGGCCTTCCACTTTGGCCAGCAAGGCCTTGGCCTCCTCCTCCTTGACGATTTTTCCGCCAGTGTGGCGAAATTTCGTCTCGCGGCAGATACTGTGCACCTCCCAGAAATCTTCCGATTTGAAGGACTCGATTTCCGTATCGCGCCCTACGATCATCGCAAGAATCGGCGTCTGTACACGACCGAGGCTGAGCAGTAGGTTCCGCTTGCCGTATTCAACTGTGAAATACCGTGTCGCATTGAGACCGACGATCCAGTCCGCTTCGCTTCGGCAGCGGGCCGCAGCATGCAAAGTATCGAACTCCTTACCTTCCTTCAGACCGGCAAAACCTTTGCTGATGGCGGAAGCGGTAAGGGAGCTAATCCAGAGTCGCTTCACCGGCTTACCCACGCAACCCGCCCACTCCAAAATGTAGCGGAAAATCAATTCTCCCTCTCGACCGGCGTCCGTGGCGCAGATGATTTCGTCGGCATCCGTAAAGAGCTTCTTCACCGTCTCGAGTTGTTTGCGGGCTCCATCGTCCCCACGAGCTCGCAATTCAAATCGATCAGGAATGATCGGCAGCAAGCTCAGTTTCCAGGATTTCCACTCTGGTCGATACTCCTCCGGCTCCTTGAGTTCCACCAGATGACCAAACGCCCAAGTCACCGCCCAATCCGCTCCAGACAGATAGCCGTCGTTTCGTTGAGTCGCCTTAAGGTGTTTGGCGATGTCGCGAGCGACGGAGGGTTTTTCGGCGAGGACAACTTTCATGCGGGAAGTTGGCCGAACCAATGAAAGCGGCGAGCAATGTCAACGGCTCTTGCTCGCTGAACCAATTCGCCCCTCGGAGCGCCTCTAATAATTTTTCCCGGTAACGAAGCTCCGGCTATCGCTTCCCTCGCTCCTGAAAAAAGAAGCGCCTCCAGACTACCACACCTGGAGGCGACTCAGAGTTGAACAAACGAAATACACAACGATTAGAAACGTTGAGTTGCTTCATTTAATCGACTCTTTGAAAGCCCAGTACAGCAGCGCCGAAGATTCTGGTCGCCCCTGGGAAATCTTCAGTCCGATTTTACAAAAACAGAGGCGGTCCAAGAAAGATCCCCTAGACTTCCTTCAGGACATCGTAAGCGTAGAGCAGCTTCACCATCTCCACATCCGGATAGTGCCCGCCCTTATAGTCCACGATTTTGCCCACAAAACGGCCTTCGTCGATTAGGGCCAAGGCCGCCAGCAAGTCTAGCACAGCGCGGTGCCAGGCGGCTTCCAGCGACTTTCCGTTCTCTAGGTGAGTCGCCACATTCGAGTACTTGTTCTTGCCCGCGATGAGCACGTTGTTCGCGTTGTAGCCGAGATTTCGGGATTCCGCAAAAAGCTTGCCGATGGTGCTCACCAAAAGCTTCTGGCGAGCCGTGGTATTGGTGCGAGCGGTGGAACCGTGCAGGAAGGATCGGTCATTATTGACGAAGCGAATTCTCTGTTGGCCGATCGCATTGGGGAAATCGCGAGCGCAGTCGATTCGAAGGGCGAAATCTCCGTCATCGATTGGATCGATTCTCAATATGCCACCGTGTGGCGTGAGGAGCGAAACCCGCTCTTTGACAGTGAAATAACGCACCTTGCCATCCAACTCCCTACGGCCGGCCGCATTGATGGCTTCCACCAGCTCCTTGCTGCCTTCGTTGAAAAGGGGCGGATCTCCGGAATCGAGCTTGATCAGGAGATTGTCCACATCCATGCCGGCCTTCAGGGCGATGATATGCTCCACGAGGCGGACGTAATTGTGCGAAGAACCGGAACGCAACACGATGTTGCTCACGATCTCTCCAGTCGTCCAAACGTTGCGGATCGAGACCTTGATGGGCCGCGAATCAGGCAAATCCGTTCGCTGTAACCACCAGCCACTCAACTCCGTAGGCTCCAGTCTGAGCGTGCGAATCGCGTTCTTGGAAAACGTGCCCGGAGCGCTCACTTCCATGGCATTGGCTATGGTGCGAGGACGATCAAGTCTTGGAGCTGGCGCGTCGCCGCTCCAGTCCTGGTCGACCGCTAGCGAATTAAACGCAGCCAATGCCTTGGCTAAATCCTCCTCGTTGCCTTCGAGCACTTGCCCGAGTTCGTCCTTTGTCGTTTCGCTCATTACCTTGGAAAAGCGTGTAACAGGACAAGCTAAGAGCTTCGGTTCAAGCCATAAGTCCGAGTTTCGAAGCCTTTCTTGGACCTGCAAATGAGACTCGCAAGCCCTCAAAACCCTCCCCTTCTACTCACATTTAGCTATTAAAGACATTTTTATCTTTTAATTCAGCTCATAGTGGGTGATTCTCTCGGGATAGCCGCAGGCGGTTGGCTAATTCGAGAGCTCGATGGTATGGTCCTAAAATGACGAACCCGACAGCTCTCTCTTCCTTTCCGAACAGTTACTAACGACAAAATGATCGCTTCGAAACCGAAATATCCTGGGATACGTATCACGACTAACGGTAACCAACTGGTTGCCCTCTACACAGAGGCCCGCATCGCGGAAGCCGGCGTATTCTACCCCATCACCCCCTCCACCGAAATGGGCGAAATGTTTGAGTTCGCCCGAGCTAAAGGTCAGCTAAATGTCTTTGGCCAGCCGACCCTCGCCATCGAGGCGGAAGGCGAACACGCTGCTCAGGGCGGCGCCATCGCCCAATCAGTCACCGGCAAACGTACCGTCAATTTCACCTCCGGTCAGGGTATCGTCTACGGCGTCGAGCAATACTACCACGCCCCAGGGAAGCTCTCCACTATGGTTCTGGAAGTCGCGGCCCGCGCCTTGACCAAGCATGCCCTTAACGTGCATTGTGGCCACGACGACATCTACGCCGCTCTCGATACGGGCTGGATCATGATGTTCGCCAAGGACGCTCAGCAAGCCGCCGACCAAGCCGTCATCCTTCGCAAGGTAACCGAGAAGGCCCTCACTCCGGGCATGAACATCCAGGACGGCTTCCTGACTTCCCACTTGGAGCGTACCTTCCTCAAGCACGAGTCCGGCCTGCTCCGCGAATTCCTTGGCTCGCCGGACGACATCATCGAATGTCCAACAGAAGCCCAAAAGGAACTCTTCGGACCAACCCGCCGCCGCATCCCGAAGGTAATCGACCTCGCCGATCCTGCCCTCATCGGCCCTGTTCAGAATCAGGAGCACTACATGAACGGCGTCGTCGCTCGACGTAACAATTTCATCGAACCGATCCTCGGCTTCATCGAAGAAGCTTACAACGAATTCGGAAACCTGACCGGACGCCACTACAGCCTTGTCACCGAGTACCGCAACGACGACGCGGAGGTCACCTTCGTGACTCTCGGTTCCGCAGCTGAAAACATCGAAGCGGCCGTCGACTACCTCCGCGAAACGCGCGGTGCCAAGGTCGGATCCGTCCACGTCAACGTCATCCGTCCTTTCCCACAAGCAGCCATCGTTAACGCTCTGCGCGGCAAAAAGGCCTGCATAATCCTCGAACGTACCGACGAACCACTCGCAGGCGACAACCCCTTGGCTCGCGAAGTTCGCGCCGCCCTGACCAAGAGCTACATCCATCCGGGCTTCGCCCACCGCGACGGATTGCCAACCATCGAGCAGAGCGAAGTTCCACGCAACTACTCCGGCGTCTACGGACTCGGATCGCGCGACTTCCGTCCAGAGCATATCATCGGAGCCTACGAATTCGTAGCAGAAGGCCGTGCTCGCCAAGACGGCAAGAAAGCCGACGACGGCGTCACCTTCATGAACCTCGGTGTCAACCACCCTTACTCCGTGGTCTCGGAAGATACGCCATCGCTCTTGCCAAAGGACGCGGTCGCCGTTCGCCTCCACTCCATCGGCGGCTGGGGTATGATCACCACGGGTAAGAACTTGGCCGAGATCATTGGCGACTTGGGTACCTACGTTGCCCAACGCGACAACGAATTGGACGAAAACGGCAACCCCAAGGAAGTCGTCCACGTATCGGCCAACCCAAAATACGGATCGGAGAAGAAGGGCTCGCCAACCGAATACTTCCTCACCGCCGCCCCTGAGCGCGTCCGCGTAAACTGCGACCTCAAACACGTAAATGTGGTGCTCTGCTGCGACCCGAAGGCCTTCACCCATATCAACCCGATCAAGGGTCTAGTTGAAGGCGGTGCCTTCATCTGGGAATCTGCCGAAGCTCCCGAAAAGGCATGGCAGCGCATCCCATCCAAGTACCGCCAAGAGATCATCGATAAGAAGATCCGCGTCTTCATCCTCCCAGGCTTCAACATCGCTAAGAAGGCAACCAACCGTCCGGAGCTGCAGCTCCGCATGCAGGGTAATTCCTTCCTCGGTGCATTCTTCAAGGTATCTCCCTTCCTGAACACCTTCGGCATCACCGAAGACCACTTCAAGGAAGTCGTTCGTGCCCAGTACGAGAAGAAGTTCGGCAAGTTCGGTGCCGCGGTTGTGGACTCCAACATGGAAGTCATGACCCAAGGCGGAACCCAGATCGTAGAAGTTCCTTACGGACCTGTCGACGCTCCGGACCTCTCCGCCATGCGTGGCGAAATGCTGATGCCTAACAGCGACTGCGGAGGAGCTTGCGGTTGCACGCCGGACGCAGCTCAGCCAGCAGGCACTCCGATGTACCGCACCGAGACTTTCGACAAGGAGTTCCGTGCCGGTCTTGGATACGATCAGCCCGCCACTCCGCTGGCCGCAGTGGGCGTGATGGCTTCCGCCACCGGAGCGACGACTTCGAAGTACGGAGCCCGTCGAGAGACACCTCGCTACTACGCGGAAAACTGTACCCAGTGTATGGAGTGTATCACGTCTTGTCCGGATACGGCCTTGCCGAACACTGCTCAAGACCTGCAAACCATCCTTCGCACCGCGGTTGAAAACTACGTCCGCGAGCCCGAGCAACGCGCCCTCATCGCGGCGGCCATTCCAGATGTCGACTCCGCCATCCGCGAGCGCATGAAGGACAACGCCAAGAAAAAGGCAGGCGAATCCGTGCGCGAATTGGTCATGGAAATCGTCCGGGCCGAGCAAAAGATCTCTGCTGAAGCGGCCGACGAGCTGGACGCAGTCTTGAAGATCCTTCCGCTCGCATATCTCAAGGTTCCGGCCGTCTTCTTCTCCCTCGAGCGCAAGCAAGCGGGTGCCGGCGGCATCTTCTCCATCTTCGTTTCCGACCTTTGTAAAGGCTGTGGACTTTGCGTGGAAGTTTGTGGCGACCACGACGCCCTTCGCATGGTGGAAGACACCGAGGAGTACAACGCCGAGATTCTCTCTGCCACCGAGTTCCTCAAGCTCCTGCCCAACACGGACCAGAAGTTCCTCGGCCTCTATAAAGACGAGGCTCCTGAAGAATCCCGTCCAGCGGCTTGGAGAAACCACATGATGGTTAACCGCAACTACGACGCCCTCGTATCGGGTGACGGAGCTTGCGCAGGCTGTGGCGAAAAGCCAGTGCTTCACGCCCTCGCTTCGGTGACCGAAGCCTACATGCGCCCGATCTACCACAAGAAGGCGGATCGCTTCCTGGAAAAGGTTGCCAAGCTCAAAGCCGAAGGCCCTACAGCCCTCGACAAGCTAGCCAAGGAGGACGCCAAGTCTTACGCGACTTGGAAGCGCATGGTGGCTCATATCATCATGGGACTAGGTGGCGACTCCGATTCCGATACCGACGCACGCCTCGCGGCCCACGGCGAAATCTCCGATGCCGATTGCATCGACGCCATCGCGGCCGTGTTGGAAACCGAAGCCTTCAACCACAAGAAGCTACAGACCATCGACGGTCGCCTCGCCAACGGCATGTCCGTCATGGCCATGGGTGCTCACACCGGATGTAACACGGTCTACGGTTCCACGCCTCCGAACAATCCTCACCCATACCCATGGATGAACTCCCTCTTCCAGGACGGAGCGACCATCTCGTGGATGATGGGCGAGAGCTTCATGACTGAGAACGCTCGCCGCTCCGTCATACCAGAGCGTATGATCGACCACTTGCTCGATGGCGACGTGCTAGACGACGTGAGCTACTTCGACTACACCCACTTCACCGACGCCCTCATGACCGATGAGGAAATCAAAGAGCTCCCCAAGGTTTGGTGTGTTGGCGGTGACGGAGCGATGGGCGATATCGGCTT
This sequence comes from Pelagicoccus albus, assembly GCF_014230145.1. Lineage (NCBI taxonomy): Bacteria > Pseudomonadati > Verrucomicrobiota > Opitutia > Puniceicoccales > Pelagicoccaceae > Pelagicoccus > Pelagicoccus albus. The sequence continues at coordinate 9,462 of NZ_JACHVC010000013.1, read as the reverse complement.
CCAAAACGTTTCTAAGGTTCTCCTTCAGAACCGTCCAAACGTGAAGCTGCTCATGCTCGATACTCAGGTTTACTCGAACACCGGCGGTCAAAATTCTGACCACAGCCCGATGACTGGCGGCTTCGACATGAACCAGGCCGGCGCAGCGTCCCAAGGTAAGCTCAACGAGATGAAAAACATCGCCGAGTGTTTCCTCAACGGACACGGCTCCCCTTACCTCGCTCAAGTCTCTATGGCCGACGCCGCCAAGCTCTATACTAGCTTGCTCGAAGGTTTGCAGTACCGCGGCACCGCCTTCTTCCAGTGTTACACCACTTGTCAGCCAGAACACGGCGTGGCGGACAACATGGCGACCATCCAAGCCGGCATGGCTCGCGAAAGCCGTTGCTTGCCCGAGTTCGTCTTCAATCCGCAACTCGGCGAGTCCTACCCCGAAGCTCTCAGCTTGAAGGGCAACAAAAACCCGGACCGCGACTGGTGGCAGGCCAAGTACAGCGAAACCAAGGAGCCATACTCCTTCACCATCGCTCACTGGGCGTGCACGGAAGCCCGCTTCCGCCAGCACATCAAGAAGGCGACGCCTGAAGAAGTGGAGCGTATGGAACACCTCGAGGACGTCCTCCTCCGCGTCACGCAACAGGACGTCGTGCATCGTCGCTTCAACAATCCGAGAAACCTCTCCTACATCCCCGACTTCGGAGTCTACATCCTCTACGATGCGGGCAACGGCAAGCACGTGCCAATGAAGATGAGCCGCCAAATGGTCCTCTTCAACATCGAGCGCCGCAAAGCTTGGCGTATGCTGCAAAGCCACGCCGGTATCGTGAATTCCGACTACGAAGCCCAAAAGGCCCTCCTCGCCAAAGTGAACAAGGGAGAAATCAGCATCGAAGACGTGAAGGCCCAAGGCCGCTCCCTACTCGCCGCTGAAGCCTAAACAAGAGCCGCCTCAAACAGCTCCCCATCTGTTTCCCATCCCCAAACAAAGAAAGCCGGACTCCTTGAGGGTCCGGCTTTTTTCGTTCTCTGCAGGCCTAAGAACCAGTGCCTTCAGTAAGAAATTCCGACAAACTGTCGGCCTGCTTTACAGGTAAATTACACAGGCAAATGCTAGAGGCGATTACTCACATTTTTATTATTGTCTGTTTATGTGAGACTTACACATTGTTAAAACACTCGTAAAAGATTCCGGCGCGCATTTCGCTGACTTGTTGGCCAATGCTTGAAGAAATCCAAAACTCCCCGACATCCACATACATGAAACTGCTCAAAATCGCCTCCCTAGCCTCTGCTCTTGCCCTCGCTGCAGCTTCCCATGCCGCCATTATCACCCTGACCGATGAGTCGATTTTCGACTCCCAAACGTCCAGCCTTTCTTACCAAGATTTTTCCGCTGGTTCGGGCACGGATGTAGACGGCATCGGCGACACCCTAAACACTGCCAACGCAACCGCTGTCACAGGTCCCGTTATTCCTGGTCTCGAGTTCTCCGTTAGCGGCGGCAATGGCCTTGTCGTGACCCACCCTGGCTTTTTCGGAACCAAAAGCCGAGCGGTTGGCGCCAATACCTTCGTAGAGAGCCTATTCATCACTTTCGACAGCGGCCAAACAGCGGTCGGCCTCGGCCTTCTCAGCCTGCTAGACCAAAGCATTTTCAAGGTTTCCGTATTCGATACCAGCAACAACCTGCTGAGCATGTTCGATACGGGACCGGTCAACAACACCGGCGACTCCACCTTCCTCGGACTTATCGCCAATGGAACTGACCTGATCGGTTCCATCAACCTCGATTCCTACGACGATCAAGCGGAACTGGTGGACATGGTTAAGTTCGGTACAGCCACGCCGGAAACCATTAAAATCCCCGACCACAGCTCCACTGCAATTCTAGCCGGAATTTCATTCCTCGGACTCTTCATAGCGCGTCGCCGCATGAAGTAAACGAGCAGAAGCAATACCCCCCCGCAACAAGCCCCAAATCCAAATCTAAAAGAAAGCCGGACTCCTCGCGAGTCCGGTTTTTTCGCTTATCGAAATATCAGTAGTCTATGCCGATGCGCCTATCTCGCGCCACCGCCCTCCTTTCTTCTAAAAAGACTCTACCCCGCGGCTCGGAGCCACTGGAGCCTCTACCCAATCGACCGCCTTAGTGGCCACGATCTTTTCGATATGGGGCAGCTGCTTTTTCACCAGATCGGGCAGCAATTCCTTAGCCTTTTCGTCAAGCTCTCCTGAGTAGGAAACTTCGCCTTCCGAATCGACCACGCTGAGCTGACGCTGTTCGCCCACCCCTGCGATGACATAGCGGTTCCCCTCCTCATCCTTGAATTCGAAAACCTGTTCGTCGCTCTCGAAGACGATCGTCGGCTCGTTCATACCATCTACACTTTCCACCGCCTGAGTAACTCGCTCGATCAAGGTCTGCAGCTCTTCGCTTCGAATCATATCCATCTCGTCATCCATCTCGTAGACAAACGCGCTTTCGATAGCCCCATCCAGGCCTGCCTTGCGTATCTCCACCCGAGCTCGGGCAATTTCCTTTTGGGCCTTCGCGATTTCCTTTTGCACGTGTGCGAACTCCTCCTTCAAGCGCGCCTTCTCCTCCTCTGGTAGGCTTGCCGGAATAGGAGGCATTGGCGGTGCTGGAACCGCAGGCATGAAAAAGCCGTGCTCATCGCTACTCTTCTTTTTCGCTTTGCCTTCGCCGATAACCACCGTCGCTTGGGCCTCCTTACCGCCTCTCAAGTAGGTAATCACATGCTCGCTGCCGATCTCGCCATTGCGAACCAGCATCACCCCTTGCTTAACAGCCATCAAAATCTGGTCGTCGTATTTCAGCAAGATGTCGTGCTTTTCCAGCCCGGCTTGGGCGGCAGGACCATCCTCGGCGACACCGACGATTACCAAGCCAACCCCCGCATCGAGCCCCAACTGCTTGCTGACGATTTCCGGCACCGCTTCGATATAGACGCCGAGATACCCATATTTGCCGCTGGGCTCGGGCAATTCCTCTCCAGCTCTCAAAAAGCCGGTCAGCGCCAATCCGAGTAAAATCACGAGCGACCGGATCGCCCCTCCGTATCCGTTTCCTTTCATATTCATAAATATCAGTTTCCTTCCTTCATTTTCGGACAAAACCTAAGCCTGCTGGCGGCACATTCCGCCGGGCCTTTGCTACGTCAAAAATTTCTCATTCAGAACGAGACAGCCGGGATCACCCGAATCTCGTCTCGAACCTTCTGCACCGTAAAGGTCTCTCCTCCTTCTTCCAATTCCCAGACTTCCGTCTCCAGATAGCGGAGCGCCACCCGCTGCATCGCCTCTCCGTCTTCCCTGTAGAAAACGGGGCTCGGAGCCGCCCCCACCAGAGTCGAATACTGCTCGATCGGTCGAGCGCCCACTTCGAAGCGAGCCTCGCTTGCCCCTTCAACAACGCTCGCCGCCGGATCCGAGCCAGAGCTCGCCAAAGTCGTTTCTCCCGTGAGCGACGGTCTGGGTTGTGGATCAAGCACTAAAAGTACCGCCCAGACCGCCGCCACTGCTGAGACCAAAGCCGTAAAAGTCGTTCCCCAGATCAGCCTGCCTCGCTTCGGGCCCTCCTGCGGTAGAAACGCCACCACCTCCGGCGAGGCCGTCTCGTCTGCCTCTATTCTCTCTGCGATTCTCGCCTTCAACGCCGCGCTCGGACGCGCAGGAGTCATGCCTCGCAAGCTATCTTCAAATTCTTCCCAATCTTCCTTCATCTTTCCAAAGCTCCCATCTCCTTACGCAGCGCCTCCAGAGCATAGCGGTACCGCGACGAAACCGTGTTGGGCGAAATCTCCAGCGCCTCCCCGATTTCCTTCAGGGTCAGTCCAGCCCAAACTTTCAGCACCACCACCTCTCGCTGTTCCGCGTTCAACTGCTCCAAGGCCGACGATACCAAGGCCGCCGTCTCCTTCGACTCCACCGGACATTCGAAAGCCTCCACTGTGCCCTCTGGCTGCTCATCAGCCGAATACGTTTCCTCCCGAATCTTCGATCGCTTGCTTCGCCTCAACAAGTCCAAAGCCGCCCAGCGGATACACCCGTACAAGTACGACTCCAAACGATCCGCCGGATGCGATTTGCGGCCCTTCCAGAAACGCAAAAAACCATCCTGCACCACGTCCTCCGCAGTCGCCACGCAACCAACAAACTGTTTCGCAAAAAGCAGCATCTTTCCAGCACGCTCGTCGTAGAAAGTTTCCCAGTCCTGTAGTGTTGTATCGTTCAAGGTCTCTAGTATCCGAGCAGTTCTACCCCCAAAACGCCACCCCAGCAAAAACTCGTCTAATTTTTGTCGAAAAAATCTCCCGATCCACAAACCGCGCAAAACTTCGAGCCCGACCGACGGTCAAAAAACACCCGCCGCACCGCGTTTTTCAGCCTTCACACCGACCAGAAACCAGACTTCACTATCCACACATGACCAAGATCAGCCTCGCCGCCACAATCGCTTTCACCCTCGCCTTGCCAATTTTCGCTAAACCATTCAGCGAAAGCCTCACGCCCGAGCAATTCGAACAAGCAGGCCTCGGCAAGCTCAGCCCCCAAGAGCTACGAACGCTCGACCAGCTGTGGCAGGCCGCCCAAGTAGGCACCATCGAACCCAAAACCGACACCCTCCCAGAATCGCCAACTGCCCCGACTCCACCCGCCCCAGTTCCCGCCCTTGCGGCCACTCCTTCCCCAGCCACTTCCGCCACTCCAGCCCCCAATCCCGAAGACCTCCTCGGCAAGGAGCAAATCACCCCCGACGTCAGCAAAGCCCCCAAGGAAATCAGATCCCGCCTCGTCGGCACCTTCAACGGCTGGTACGGCGAAACCAAATTCCAGCTCGAAAACGGCCAAATCTGGCAGCAACGCATCGAAGACGTACAAAAGTACACCCCCTCCGAATCCCCGGAAGTCACCGTCAAAAAAGCCTTCGGCGGCTACCGCCTCGTCATCGACGGCTACCGCCAAAGCTGCCCCGTCAAGCGCATCAAGTAGCGCAGGATCTCGCGCTATCCCCCGAGCGAAACATCAAAAAGCTGCGTCACCATCCCGCGAATCGCCGCCTAGATTGAGTTCGTCCATGGGGCTGCGTACGTGCAACCCCGGCCTGTTCATAACATGCGTGTAGATCATCGTCGTCTCCACCGACGCATGGCCCAACAGTTCCTGCACCGTCCGAATATCGTAGTGCTTCTCCAAAAGATGAGTCGCAAAACTATGTCGGAGAGTATGAGGCGTTACCCGTTTTAGTATCCCCACATCGCGAGCCGCCTTTTTCACCGAGTCCCGCAATTTCCTGTCGGACAGGTGATGCCTCCTCCGCTTAGAGGAAACTGGATCCGTCTGTATTTTGACCGAAGGAAACAAATACTGCCAAGCCACGTCCTTCCCTGCTTTAGGCCATTTTCTTTCTAGTCCCGGAGGCATGTACACGCTGCCAAAGCCATCCTCCAAGTCGCGAGCGTGCCTGGCCTTCACGAATTCGATCTGTCGCTTCAAAGCCACGTTAAGCGAGGTCGCCAACGGAACTACACGATCCTTTGCGCCCTTCCCATCCCGTATTAGAATCGTGCCGTATTCGAAATCCAAATCCTTTAGACGCAAGCGTAGTACCTCCATCAACCGAAGTCCGCCTCCATACATCACCTCCGCTGCTAGACGGCAATCCCCAGACATCGCTCCCAAGAGCCGCTCCACCTCGGATATCGAAAGCACCACCGGAAGGTTACGCTTCGATCGTCCTCGAACAAATCCAGAGAAATCCAGTGTCTCTAGACCAAGAGCCTTCGTTACCAAAAAAGCCACCGAGTTCAAAGCCTGACGCTGCGTGGCCGCCGCCGAGCAACGCTCCACCGCCAAAAAATCCATAAACCCCACCACAGCCTTTTCCATCGCAGGAGCCAATTCACCCAACTCCGGCACATCCACCGAATCGCAAGCGCATTCCTCCCACCACTTCGAAAATCGACGCGTCCACTGCTCGTAGGTTCTCTCCGTCCTCAGCGCTAGCCCACGCTTCCGGCATTCGCCAATTACCAAATCCGGCCAAGCGCTGAACCTAGCTTTCAACCGATCATTCAATTTCCAAGGATACGGCAAATCCGGCTTAACATACTCCACTTGAGAACGCGTATCCACCCCATCCTTAACGCCCTCAAAACCACACGCCTCAGCCATCCACTCCAAGCTACGGCGAGCTTCCTCGATCTGGTCCTCGCTACACTCCCATTCTCTTTCGATAAAACGAGCAAATGTATTGATAATTCCCACCCTCGGAACCCTGCTAGGCAGACGCCCGTGATTGCGCCGCTCCACATAGACTAAAAACTTCTTGATCCAATAAGCAAAAGAACTCCCGTCCCTTCCTCTGAATTTAGATTTTTTCCACTCTGAACGGCCACGCAAAAGCCACTCCGGTTCCTTAACAGAAGATTCAGCCATAGGGTAACAATAGACAAGGTTGGGGTAAGGTTCAGCTGGCTCAAAAATGAACCTGCCGCAGACAACTGCAGATTCTACGTAATTCGCACTTGAGTCAAGGTGTGACGTAGCTATTTTTACGTAATCCACCCAATTCCGACGAACACCCCGCCCGACAAATGCGTTATGACAAAAAAACAGCAATAACCACCGCCCACGACGTGTTCGTCCGACAAAAACCCCTAAAATCACGTATATAACCACATTTCTGTTCGTCCGACAAAAAGCGCACAGAATAGTACTGTTGGACGAAAAAGAATGAACAAGCGAGTATCCAGTCTTTGGACATACCCCCTGAAGTACGGTTACGTTCTGTGTATCGGAGTGCTCGCGGTGATGGCGTTCAACGAAGAGGCAAAAGAAACCAGATTACTCATCCTCAGTTTTGGGTCGCTGATTGTTCTGATCAATTTCATGTTCTATCACAACCTGGCTACTGTCTACCAATTTGAGGACGGACTACGCTTCAAAAAATCAAAGAAAGAGTTCGAGTACACGTATCCTGAAATCCAAGAGGTCGAGATCGAACGATTTGTGAATTGCCAGCCAATAAGAATAAGAACCAGTGATGGAAAGAAGTTCAGATTCCTTTCGGTTGGCTCATTGTACTGGGCCAACATGGAGCTCGTGAACGAATTGAAAAATAGGTCCAACCAGTCGTCCCATACAACTCCGGCCAGCGCTCCGCGCTGACCTACGCATATGGACTTCACGTTCGACGAAAGAAATGATCAGATCCAAAGGAATAAAAAGAGCACTAATCCTAGCCGCGATCTCCCTGGTCATGGGATTCGTCTTCCTGTCCCTGTTGGCCGAACAATTTGAGATCGGAAAAACCGAAGAAGAATTGGTCCACCTACAAATTCCAGCCATGACCTTTGCATACGGCTTCCTATTCATAACCGCCTTTCTGTGGATCAATGAGTTTGTTTGGAGATGGAAAGAAGGAAAAGATTTAGGAGATAGAATTATGCCACTATTTTGGCTACTAGCGATGAACATCTATGGAGCCTTTTATTTCTCCTATCGAAGAATGAAAGAATTAGATCCTACACCGAATTATGAATACTAGGGAAAGAATGAAAGTAAGGTCGAACAAGTCGCTCGATACAACTCGGGCCAAGCGCCCGAGTTGTGGACGCAGCAAGGACGTATCTTACCCTACTCTTTCACGACGGTTTCCGAGCCCTCGCGTATCAGCTTAGCGTTCGACGAAGAAAATAAATGAGCCTATTCCTAAAGGAACGATTCGCGATGAGCATTCGAGGTTGTCCAGCTTCGAAGCTCATACGTCTTTTCAAGAAGTCCGAAACTCACGGAATGGGCGTGAGCCTGACCCAACTAGAAGCTCACCATCTATGTGGCGGAGACCCGTTCGGATTAGTTGACGAGCTTATTGATGCAAAAAGAAACGGGATTGAGCTCGAGTGGGATCGAGCGTGCGCGATCGATCTAGCGACGATGAACACCGATGACAGTCTTTCACTAGCGATAGAAAAAGCAAAGTCGAGTATCCACGATAGTTTCGATATGGAGCTATCTTCTACAGGGAAGAGATCATGGATATTGACGATCACGGTCTCACACAAAGTTAACCTTCATCGTTACGTAGGCGGAGCCGACTTCCCGATCTTGAAGGAAAGAATTATTCAAAGAATTGAAGAGTTCTACGAATCAAAGAAAGAGACGATAGCATCGATGTTCCCGACCCAAGATTTCAAGTCTTACATTTTTGAGAAATCTCCGGATGTAAGCACCAAACTCACCATCACTGACATTGAAATTGAGATACAAAACTAGGTCGAACAAGGCGTGTGAGGCAATGCCTGTTACGCTCCGCTCCACAGCCATCGCCTCCACTTGACGTTGGATGATAAGAATTGTAAGAGAGTTATTCACCGAAGGAGACATTAGTCGCCAAGAGGTCGTGTTTCGCACAAGACATCCTTACTTTTGGTTGTTCTGTGCGTCATTATGCTTGTTTGCACTTCTAGCACTTCCCTTTTCTTCTCGCCCAGAATCGTTCAAAGAGTTGGCGCCCTACTTAATTCCAACCGCTATATATTGTCTAGTCCTCACAAGTAGACGCAAATCGCTCAAATGGAACAAATGGAATAAGACTGTAGTAATCGAATCCTCCATCCTCGGACTAACCAGCATTCAAACTCTGTCATTCGACGACTTCGAATTTGATGTAAGATACATCAATCTCTTCAACCCAGCTAGACACGACAGTGGAATCGACAGGAATTGGTTCACCCTAAAGAGAGGGATTCGAACGTATCTACTCCCCTTAAAAATGAAAGCAATCAAAGAAAATATCCCTGAGGCTAAAAGACTTTTGGGAATAACAAAATGATATCCAACCAGTCAGCCCATACAACTCCAGCCAGCGCTCCGCGCTGACTTCCGCGTATGGCTTTCACGTTGGACCAAAAAGAAATGACTGACCCTGAATTCAATCTCCTCTCCAAACTGGAAACTGAAGGGATGCTCTCTATATTCGGAAGAAAGCCAGAAGACGAGAGCGTCCTTGCATACGAGATTTGTGAAAGAGGATGGGCATCGTACACCGGAAAAACGAAGATTCCAGAACGAGGAAAAATAAGATACCTCCTAGTTAATCTGGCGATCACTTCACACGGTCGAGAAGCACTCGGAAACGAACGAAAGAAAAGAGCGGAGAACTCCGTCTCAGGTGTATCAAAGACCGTTGCTAAAGCGTCCATGAAGAAAGTCGGATTCTTCATTTCACATGCTATCACAGTCGCCATCACAGTATTCGTCACTCTGTTGATCAAGGACTTCATGGACTCTCGAAAAGGACCACAGCAGGAAACCCAAGAAGTCCATGACAATGAGACCACTATAAATGAGTAAAAGAAAAGAAAGACTGTCCAACCAGTCAGCCCATACAACTCCGGCCAGCGCTCCGCGCTGACCTACGCGTATGGCTTTCACGTT